>JBGOTW010000056.1:0-18735 GCA_041476685.1 bacterium
CCCGGCCTTGCGCGCAGCCAGCTCCGCGCGCACGCGGGCCAGCTTGTCGCCTACGGGCTCCCCCGTGATGTCATCGGGCAGCGCGTAGATTTCGGAATGCGGGGCGGCGGGACGTCCCTCCCACACGGCGTCCACGAGGTTACCGTCCACGGGCACGACCCGGCTTTCCCGCTGCGACAGCGACTCGCGCACGCGCTCCGCCGTGCGCAGGGCGACGACGAGGGGATCGTAGCCCACGCGCAGCGGCCCGGCCTCCTGCTCCCGCGCCTTGAGCCAAGCGAACAGGTCCGGCACTCCCGCCTGGCCGAGCTTGTGCACGCGGACCTGCGCGGGGTCGCACTCCTGGTCGGCCTGCAAGTGGTAGCGCGAGTCCACGAAAAGATGCGCCTCATCCCGGCCGACCGCGAGATCCCCGGCGGAACCGGAGAACCCGCTGACGGCCTCGCGGCGGCGGCGATAGGCGGGCAGGTACTCGTTCTGGTGCTCGTCGGCCGACGGCACGAGATAAACGTCGAGTTTGAGTCCGGCCATGCGCGCCCGCAGGGCGCCGAGGATCCCCACGCTTTGGGCGAAGGCGGTTCGCGAGGCTGCCCGAGCCGGACGGGATGTTTGGGTTGGCCGGGATTTTCGGATTGGCACTATGCGCGCTTTCATCTCGCCCCTGCGCCGGGATCGGGAGTGTCGTGCCGCCTGCACGAAGCAGCGGCCGGATGGCTTGGCGGCCCCTGCGGCGCGGGAGCGCCCCTCGCAGAATGCGCAGCGCACCCGAGGGCGCAGGAACGTCTGTCACGGTCCCGGCGCGAAGGCCCGGTGGCTACTGCTTCGGCCGCAGCGGCCGCAGCACCCGGCCGGCCGTCCACATCTCCGACTGGTCGATGGCCGCCAGTTCCTTGTTGAGCTGTTCGCGGTAGTCGCTGCGCGAGTTGGCCTCGATCGCCTTTTTCGCCTCCGTTCCGGCCCTCACGCTCCGGTAGCACTCCTCGATGAGCGGCTGGAGCGCCTTCTCGAAGCGGGGCGCCCAGTCCAGCGCGCCGCGCTGCGCCGTCGTCGAGCAGTTCGCGTACATCCAGTCCATGCCCCGCTGGTTGATGAGCGGATACAGGCTCTGCAGCGCCTCCTCCACCGTCTCGTTGAACGCCTCGGAAGGGGAGTGGCCGTGGGCCCGCAGCACGTTGTACTGGGCGCGGAACGCCCCTTCGATCAGGCCCATCAGCACGCAGCGCTCCCCCGTCAAGTCACTGTACACCTCGTTCTCGAACGTCGTCTCGAACACATGGCCGGAGCCGATCGCGAATGCGGTCGCCAGGCAGCGCTCCTTCGCCCGCTTGGTGTAGTCCTGGTGGATCGCGTAAGACGCATTGATCCCGCTGCCCGCCTCGAACAGCTTGCGCACGCTCATTCCGGATCCCTTCGGCGCAACCAGCACGACGTCCACGTTCTTCGGCGCCACGATATTCGTCTGGTCCCGGAACGTGATGCCGAACCCGTGGGAGAAGTACAGGCAGTCCCCCTCCTTCAGGCAGCTCTTCACCATCGGCCAGTTGGAGATCTGGGCCGCGTCGGAGACCAAGTATTGCACGATGGTGCCTTTGCGCGCGGCCTCTTCCATCTCGAACAGGTTCTTGCCCGGCTCCCAGCCGTCTTCCAGGGCCAGGTCCCAACTCCGCCCCTTGCGCAGGCCGACGATCACGTTGAAGCCCTGATCCCGCATGTTCAGCCCCTGGCCACGCCCCTGGGGTCCGTAGCCCAGGATCGCCGTCGCTTCCTTGCCGAGAATCTGCTTGATCTTCTCGAGCGGGTAGTCGGAGCGCTCGATGATGATCTCCTTCGTGCCCTTGATCTCGATGGTCTTCATGTGCACTTGACTCCGGGACGGGTGAAGAGGGGCCGGGACCCGGAACTCGAGCCCGGCCGACGGCGGGGGCACCGCACAGTGGATCTTTTCCGGACCACGGCGCGCTGCTCGGCCCATGGGACGCCGCTCCACCGGGGGGCCGCCGGCCTGCGCGAGCGCCGCCGGCCTGCCCAAGCAGAACGGGGGGCGCCTCTGCAACCCCGGAATCGGCGAGTCGGCACCGGTTGGAGCCGGCCCCTGCGCGAAAGCCGTGACCTAGCTGTATACCGCGCAACGGCGCACAAGCTCAACCCGCGTCTGCGGCAAGCGGCGGATCGGTTTGAGATTTCCGGACCCGATGCTATGGTGAACGTTCAGCGTCGATTTCCGCTGGAACGCGAGGCCTGCGGCCCGCCTCCTCTTTCCGCCCCGGGGGAGGGATACCGCGCGCGGGGAGCGTCGCACGGCCCGCCCGGCGGGCAGCCTGTCTGTACCATCCTAGGCCAAGGTGAGCCGTCATGCCGACGTCAGACCGTATGCCCGATCCGTTCAAGGCCCGCGCCACACTCAACTCGGCGGCGGGCGCCGTGACGTTTTATCGTCTCGATGCACTGGAGAAAGCCGGGCTGTGCAAGCTGAGCCGGTTGCCCTACTCGATCCGGATCTTGCTGGAATCCGTGCTGCGCCATGCCGGGGGCGCCCTGGTCCATGAAGACGACGTGCGGACACTCGCGTCGTGGAACCCGAAGAAGCTGCCCCATAAGGAAATTCCCTTCATGGTGGCGCGCGTGCTGATGCAGGACTTCACCGGCGTGCCCGCGGTGGTGGACCTGGCCGCGATGCGCGGAGCGATGAAGCGCCTCGGCGGCGACCCCAAGCGCATCAACCCCCTCATCCCGACCGAACTGGTGATCGACCATTCGGTGCAGATCGACTTCTTCGGCGTCCCCGACGCCATGCAGCGTAACGAGCAGAAGGAATTCGACCGCAACCGCGAGCGCTACGAGTTCCTGCGCTGGGGCCAGACGGCGTTCGACAACATGAAGGTCATTCCGCCGTCCACCGGGATCTGCCACCAGGTCAACCTCGAGTATCTCGCCCGGGTGGTGATGACGAGCCAGCAGAACGGGACGGCCGTCGCCTATCCCGACACGGTCGTCGGCACGGATTCCCACACCACCATGATCAACGGGCTGGGCGTGCTCGGCTGGGGCGTCGGGGGGATCGAGGCGGAGGCTTCGATGCTGGGGCAGCCCTACTACATGCTCGCGCCAGAGGTGGTGGGGTTGAAGTTCACCGGGCAGCTCGGCGATGGCGTCACTGCGACCGACCTGGTGCTCCACGTCACGCAGCTGCTCCGCAAGCACGGCGTCGTCAACAAGTTCGTCGAGTATTTCGGACCGGGCCTGAAGACGCTCACGCTGGCCGACCGGGCGACCCTGGCGAACATGGCGCCGGAATACGGGGCCACGATGGGCTACTTCCCCGTGGACAACCGCACGCTCGAATACCTGCGCCTGACCGGCCGCGACGCGGCGCACATAGACCTGGTCGAGCGGTACTTCAAGGAGCAGGGGCTGTTCCTCAATCCCGAGCTGCCCGATCCGGACTACAGCTCCACGCTGGAGCTGGCGCTGGGCACGGTGGAGGCGAACCTGGCCGGACCGAAGCGCCCGCAGGACCGCGTGCCGCTGAAGGACATGAAGGCGGTGTTCAAGAAGGCGCTGGGCGCGCCGGTGGCCGAGCGCGGCTACGGCCTGAACGAGGCGGAGGCCGCCAAGTTCGCCACGGCCAAGCTCCCCGGCGGGGCGACGAAGCTGGGCCAGGGCTCGGTCGTGATCGCGGCCATCACGAGCTGCACCAACACCTCCAACCCCTCGGTGCTGGTGGCCGCCGGCCTCGTCGCCCGCAAGGCGGTGGAGCGCGGGCTGACGGCGAAGCCCCATGTGAAGACCAGCCTGGCGCCCGGCTCCCGCGTCGTGACCGACTACCTGGAGAAAGCCGGGCTGCTGCGCGACCTGGAGAAGATCGGCTTCGGCGTCGTCGCATACGGCTGCACCACCTGCATCGGCAACAGCGGTCCGCTGCCCGACGCGGTCGCCGACGCGGTGCGCGAGTCCGATCTGGTTGCCGCGGCGGTCATCAGCGGCAACCGCAACTTCGAGGGCCGCGTGCATCCGCAGGTCAAGGCGAACTACCTCGCCTCTCCGCCCCTCGTCGTGGCCTACGCCCTGGCTGGAACGGTGGACTTGGACTTGACGCGCGAGCCGCTGGGTACGGGCAAGGACGGCGAGCCCGTGATGCTGAAGGACCTCTGGCCGACCAATGCGGAAGTGCAGCGGGTGATCGAGAGCTCCCTGTCTCCCGAGCTGTTCCGCAAGCGCTACGGCCAGGTGATGGATGGCCCCCCGGCCTGGAGCGGGATCAAAGTGGCCGGATCGGAGCTGTATGGCTGGGATGCGGCGTCCACCTACATCCACGAGCCGCCCTATTTCGAGGGGCTGACGCTCAAGCCTGCGCCCGTGGGCGATCTGAAGGGCCTGCGGCCGCTCGTGCTGCTCGGCGATTCGATCACCACCGACCACATCTCCCCCGCGGGCAACATCAGCAGGGACGGGGACGCAGGCAAGTACCTGCTCGGCCGCGACGTGTCCCAGGCGCAGTTCAACTCCTTCGGCGCCCGTCGCGGGGACGACCGCGTGATGACGCGGGGCACCTTCGGCAACATCCGCCTGAAGAACCTGCTGGCCGCCGGCCGCGAAGGCTCGTGGACGGTCCACATGCCGAGCGGGGAGAAGATGAGCATCTACGAGGCGGCCCTGCGCTACAGGCAGGAGCGCACGCCGCTGCTCGTCATTGGGGGCAAGGAGTACGGCACGGGCTCCTCCCGCGACTGGGCGGCCAAGGGGACGTTGCTGCTCGGCGTGAAGGCCGTGCTGGTGGAGAGCTTCGAGCGCATCCACCGCAGCAACCTGGTCGGCATGGGCGTCCTGCCCCTTCAATTCAAGGACGGCCAGTCGGCCAAGTCCCTCGGCTTGACCGGGCGCGACCTCTACGACTTCAGCGGCATCAGCGACACGATGGAGCCCGAGAAGGACATCCAGGTCGTCGTGCGGCACGAAGACGGGTCCACCACCCAGTTCACGGCCGTCTCGCGCATCGACACGAAGGTGGAGGTGAACTACTACCGCAACGGAGGGATCCTGCAGACGGTGCTGCGGCAGATGCTGGGCGCGTGATGCAACAATCCGGCGCGCGCCACCTGCGCGCGGGACTGCGAGCCTCGCCCGGGCTTTGAGCACGCTGCGCCGGATGCGCGGAGGTATGCCGGCCGTGCGCTCTCTTCCTCCCCGACCTCCTGCCGCAGCGGACGCCGCCGCGGAGCGGATTGATACGCTGCTGGAGCAGCGCTTCGCGGCGGGCAACCGTGACGCGATGGCACGGCAGCTGGCCGAGCACGACCGACTCAAGCGCCCCGCCCCGCCGCCCCCCGGAAAGTTCCTCGCGGCGCTTCGCCCGCTCGCGCAGGGCAAGCCGCGCGTGCGCTGCAGCGGTGCCATTCCCCCGCAACTCCAGGCGCTGCTCGAGGAATGGCTGCCGGCCTTGCACGCCCATGGCAGCCGCACCGGACTGGCCTTCACCTCCGCCCAGCTCGAGTTCCACGTCTTCGACCGCGCCGCCTACGAGGCGGCCCACGGCGTCATCCCCAAGGGCGTGAGCCTGCCGGCGTCGTCCTACCAGTTCAACCCGCTCTACCGGCACTATGTCATCCGGCTCGTGCTGCCCCCGGCGGTGCAGAGCCTGGAGCAGCTCCTGGCGGTGGTGCGCACGGTGCTGACGCGGTTGTACGGGGACGTGTTCCTGCGGGAGGAGGTCTATCCCTTGGCACCGTACAAGGAGGATGAGCTGGTGCAGGGCCTCTCGGTCGGGCTCGTCGAGCAGATCCAGGTGCTGGCCCAGCTCGAGGGGGGCGACGCAGGGTTGGACGGCGCCCTGGCGGCGTTCGCCGCGGAGCAGGGCCTGAGCATGCGCCGCGCTCCGGCCGCCGTGCGCAAGGCATTCTTTGCCGACCTGGAGCGGAGAGCTGAGCGCGACGAGCTGGCTCCCTCCCACCTGTCCCTGATCGCGGGTCTGTTCGAGGGCTACCTGGACGGTCTCAAGGCCGACCTGCCCCGGGCAATCGTGGAGCACATCGCGATTGCCGAGGCGCTGAACCGGCAGGTGACGTTCCTGCCGCCCCACGAGTGGCCCGACTACGCCCAACTCACCGGGACCCGTCCGGCCCACTACCTGCGCGCGGCGAAGCTCAGGCTCGAATTCATCCTGGAGGCCCTGGCCGCGCTGCTTGAGGACTTCGATGCGCTTGAGGACGTGGCGCGCACTCCCTCGCCCCTGCTTGAGGAGCGCATCCAGGGATTCCTCCGGGCCCTGGAATCGGAGCATCTCGCCCGGCCCTACCTCGTCCCCAACGCGCGGCTGAGCGAGGAACTGCAGTCCAAGCTGAACGCTTTCCCCCTCGAAGTGCACGCGATCCTGACCCGGCTGCCGCCCGCGGAGAACAAGCAGCGGCAGTTCGACGCGCTCTCCCAGCGCATGCGCAATGCGCTCCATCAGCGGCTGTATCACGCCCTGGTGCTGCTGCGGCATGCCGTGCGCCAGAGGGAAGCGGGAAAGGCGGCGGCGTTCAAGGCTTCCCCCGCCTTCCAGACCCTAAAGGGCTACGCGGCGAATTTCCGGCTCCGGCTGCCGCTGCTGCGGAACCTGTTCGTCCGGTTGGGGGTCATCGTGGACCTGGCCGAGGCGTCGGGGGCAGCCCCGGGCACGCCCGCGGGCCGCGTGCGCTTTCCCCAGCAGCCTTTCACGCGGGCCTGGGGCCAGTTCGCGGCCCATCTTGTCGCCGGCGGATGGCTGGCGGAGCGGCGGCAAAAAGGCTTCGACCCGAGCGCCTACTGGGGCCAGGTGGACGCCGGATTACGCGAAGCGGCTGTAGCCGGGAATTCCGCCCAGGCGCGCGTCGCGTACCTGCTGCGCCGCTATCACCTGCGCAGCGGCGAGCCCGACCTGGGCTCCCTCGTCGGCCAGCTCAAGGGCTCCTCGGGCACCTTCCGTTTCGCCGTCCATCAAGCGGCCCAGGAACCAAAGGCGTTGCCGAGGAGCAAGGCCGGTGGCGTCCTGGAGGCCCTCGACGAGATCGTCGCCGCGCTCCGGAAGGCGCACCAGGCGCTGGAAAAGCACGCGATGGAGGTAGGTGCCGACGGAAGGCTCCGCTGACCGCGGCGGCAGAAAGCGGAATCGGGCTCGCTGCGTGGCTGGGTGAATGCAGTCCGGCCGAGACCCGATCCAGGTATCCGCTGCGGAAGAGCGCCGCGTATCCCTTTTCTTCACCTCTGAGGACGGCCTCATGCCATCAGCGACCCCATGCACGAAACGGGCGGTGCTCGTCATCTGGGATAGCCTGCGTGCCGACCTCATCGGCGCGCAGCTTACACCGCGGCTGGCCGCGGTACAGCCGGCCTTCTGCCAATTCTCCGCGCACCGTACGGTCTTTCCGTCCACTACCCGCGCCGCCTCGGCGTCCATCGCCACGGGCTGCCACCCGGGCCGCCACGGGCTGCATGGCAACGCCATGGCCCTGGACGAGGGCCGAGGACTGGTGTGCTTGTCCACCGGAAAGGCGGACTTCCGCGAGCGTCTGCGCAAGGCCATAGGACGGACGCTGCTCGTGCCCACGCTTTCCCAGCGTCTCGCCGACGCCGGCGGCTGCATCGTCTTTTCCAACGCATCCCCAGGTGCCGCGTTCTTTCAGGATCCTGACGGCCACGGCTTTCTGTACAACCGCGCTGGCTCATACGGCCCGGGTCTCCGTCCCGTGCCGCCCGGCGAAGCCCTGACCGCGCCCAAGGGGATCGAGGGCGACCGCTCCGTCACGGACCGCTTTTGCGAGGAAGTGCTCGGCCGGCGCCGACCGGCGCTGTCGGTGCTGTGGCTGTCCGAGCCGGATAATACGGGGCACCGCAACCCGCTCTCCGGCCCGGCGCATCGCGAGGCCGTCGCGGCGTCCGACGCCTGTTTCGCCCGCGTGCTGGAGTGCGTGGACCGCACCCTAGGGGAAGATACCCTCGTCGTCACCGGCTCGGACCATGGGCAGGAGACGACCGACCGGGTGATTCCCGTCGAGCATCTGCTCGTGGAGGCGGGACTCAAGCAGGGGCTGGATTCCCCGGACGTGGTCGTCGCGCCCCAAGGCACGGCGGCGCTCGTATACCTATCCGCCCAGGCCCGGCCGCGCCTGGGGGAGCTGCGTCGCTTCTTCGAGTCCCAGGACTGGGTGGGATCGGTCGCAGGCGGCCACGAGCTGGAGGCGCTGGGCCAGGATGCCGGGGACTCCCTCGCGCTGGCGGTGTCCCTGCACAAGTCGGGCGCGTCCAACGCCTTTGGCGTGCCTGGCATGAGCGACCTGATGCTCGATCGCGTGGAGGACCTGAACCACGTGGGCTGCGGGCAGCATGGAGGGCTGGGCCCGTGGGAGATGGCGCCGTTCCTGTATGTGCGCGGCCCCGGCTTCCGGCCGGGCACGTCCCGTCCGGAGCGTTCCTGCGTCACGGACATCGCGCCGACGATCTTGCGTCACCTCGGGCTCGCCTGCGAGGGGATGGACGGCGCGCCGCTGCAACGGTGAGCACGGCGAAGGCGCGCAGGCGCGCTAGGCGTCTCTTGCCGCCAGGGGCACCAGGGCGCAGCCGTCGGTGCGCCACGTCCCGTCCGGCATCCGCACCATCGGGTAGAGCGCCATGACGGCCAGTCCGTCCGGACCGATGACGATCACTTTCTGCACCCAGACCTCATCCGCCTGCGTCAGTTCGAGAAAGCGGTAGTGCCGCGGGCGGTAGACCGCCTGATAGCTCGTCTGGACCATCCGCAGGAAATTATCCGGAGTGCCGAACCGCTCCTGGATGGACGGACTGGCGAGCGCAAACGCGGCGGGAGCGTCGTCACGCTGGAAGGCCTCGATCTGGGCGCGGATGACCTGGCGGATCTCGTCCTGCTCGCCGGGCGGAACCGAAGATGGCTGGCCCTCGGCCCTCAGCGCCGTGGACCCGGTTCCGCCGGCAACGAGCACGCCGATGCAAAGAGCGGCGATTCGGCCGGCGAGGATGGCACCGCTGCGCTTGCCCATGATCCGCCTCCCTCCGCGCAGGCGGCCGTTCGCCCCGACGGCGTCCGTCGCAACCGCGTTGGCCCAGCCCCTGGATCGGCTTACCCCTACTTAGGCTCGCGCGCGGGCTTTTGCCGCCGCGCGGACTTCTTCCGCTTGGCGGTGGCCTCATCCGTGCTCCGCGTCCGCCGCGTCTCCATGGCGCGCAGGGCATTGCGCACGCTTTCCTGGAGCGGCACGAAACCCTGCCGGGCGCCGGCCGACCAGGTCAGCAGGCAGCGATGGTCCGCCACCAGGCGTGGCGGATCGCCCTGGCGCGGGGGCTCGATTCGCACGCGCAGCGGCCGCTGCGCCGCCTGCTCGACCAGGTCCAACATCTTCCGTACTGACACCCCCTCGCCCGTGCCGACGTTCGAGACGAGCCGTTCCTCCCGCTCCAGGGCGTCCAGCGCCTCGCCGTGCGTCCGCGCCAGATCGTTCACGTCTACGTAGTCCCGGATCGCGGTGCCATCGGCGGTCGGATACCGGTCGCCGTAGAGGCAGAACTCGCGGCCTTCCAGCGCCGCACTCAGCAGGTTGGGCAGCAGGTGCGTTTCCGGCTCGTGCCACTCGTACAGCTCGCCCTCCGGGTCGGCCCCGATGACGTTGAAGTAGCGGAGCACGGCCGAACGAAGGCCGAAGGTGCGCCCCACCGACTCCAACACCTGCTCCGCCTGGAGCTTCGACAGGCCGTACGGGCTGATCGGCGCCAGTGCGTGATCCTCGCCAATGCGCTCGGCTTGAGAGGGGCCGTAGACCGCACACGAGCTGGAGAACACCAGCCGGCGCACGTCCGCGCGTTTCATCGCGCCGAGCAGGCTGATCATGCCTGTGACATTGACCGAGAAGTAAGCCTCCGGCGCGAGGAAGGACTCGGAGACAAGAGTCTTGGCGGCGAAATGAATCACCGCCTCGATGGCGTGGCGCTTGATGACGTCGAGGACGCGGGCTTCGTCCCGGATATCCCCCTGCTCGAAGGGCCCGAATTCGGCGAATGTGCGGTGTCCGGCGCTGAGATCGTCCAGCACGACGGGAAACCAGCCGCGCCGGCGGAGGAACTTGGCGGTGTGGGAGCCGATGTAGCCGGCGCCGCCGGTGACGAGGACACGCATGGGATGCCCGATGCTCCCGCACGCCGGAGTTGCAGCGGCCCTGCGCGCTCGCGCCAGCCGGGAGCTCCCGCGATGGCGGGGTGCGCAGCCCGGCGTCCGCGCCTCGCCCGCCGCGCGGAGGTTCGGGCTGGCCGTGCCGGCCGGCTAGTATTCGCGCAGCCGGGCGTACCGGTCGCGATGGTAGTTGGAGTCCCCGAGCGTCACTTCCGCGACGCGTGCCCGCTTGAAGAAGAATCCGATGTCGTGCTCGTCGGTCATCCCGATGCCGCCGTGCATCTGGATGGACTCGTTCGCGATCAGATGGAACGCGTCGTTGCAGCGCGCCTTGGCCGTGGAGACGGCGGCCTGGGCGTCGGGCATGTTCTCGTCCACGCACATCGCCGCGTAATACACCGCCGAACGGGACAGCTCGGACTGAACATACTCGTCCGCGGCGCGGTGCTGCAGCGCCTGGAACGAGCCGATCGGCACCCCGAACTGTTGCCGCGTCTTCAGGTACTCCACGGTCATGCGGAACGCCTCGCTCATGGATCCGAGCATCTCCGCCGCCAGGCCGACGGTCGCGCGATCCAGGACCCCTTCCAGGGCCATGTCCGGCGGCGTCGTTCCGCTGAGCCGGGCGGCATCCTCCAGGCGCACCTTATCCAGCTTCAGATGGAAGCGCTTGCGCCAATCCGAGGTGGGCACGGGCACCAGGGTCACGCCTTTCGCTTTCGGATCGAGCAGGAACATCGCCACGCCCTCCCGGTCCCGGCGGTTCCCCTGGCTGCGTGCTGTCACCACGACCCGGTCCGCCTCGCCCGCATCCGGGACGTAGAGCTTTTCGCCGGTAACCAGCCAGCTGCTCCCGTCCCGTTTGGCCTGTGTGGCCACGTCGAACGGATCGTAGCGGCTCTGGCGCTCCAGGTAGCCCAGGCTCAGGATCGCCTGGCCTTCGGCGACCTTCGGCAGCCATTGGGACTGCTGAGCGGCGTTGCCTCCGAGCGCGATCGCCTGCCCGCCCAGCAGGACGCTGGAAAGGACAGGCTCGGGCAGCAGGCCACGCCCGATTTCTTCCATCACCACCGCCAGATCCACTAGCCCCTGGCCCAATCCGCCCACCTTGTCCGAAAACGGAATGGCCAGCCACCCCAGTTCGGCCATCTTCCCGTACACCGACTTGGAAAATCCGATCGAATCGCTGCGCAGCTCGCGGATTCGTTTCAGGGACGACTCCCGGCGCACGAAGTCTGCCGCCGACTTCTGCAACATCTGCTGCTCATCGGAAAGGGCAAAATTCATGTGCGCACTCCTGCGGGCGGGTCGTTCCGGTAAATGCGAGGCTCAAGTCGCGCCGATCAGGCGTGTATGCGTACAAAACACAGAACCGTAAAATGCACAAGGGGGCCCGGAGCGGCCCGCGCTGCGGCGGCGCGGCCGTTTCGAACGACCGGCGTCCCCGGGCGAAAGGAGAGCGGCGGCCGGGGCCGGCACAGGCGCGCAGCCGAACGGAGCGGCGTCACTTTCGCCTTTCACACCGCGCGCAGCGCGCACTATACTGAGGACAGAGCCGGCTTCGGCCGGAACAACGCTGGCAACCTCGCCGACGCCGTCCGTCCAGGGGCGGACTCTTGGGCGTTGCCTTGATCGCATGTTGCTCCCTCGTTCGAGCTTCCAGCTTCGGCCGTCATGGATCAACGGTATGTGGATACTGTCAGGGCCTGCAAGGTCATCATCCGGAACCTGGAACAGCTCGAAGAGACCATTACGCTGGGCCAGCGCACGGAACTCCACCGCCTGATCGAAAAGCTGCAACTCAAGCTGGAGGAGTTTCTGGATGAAGGCGACGAAAATGGGGAGTGGATTGGCGAAGAATAATCCCCGCGTGGCGGACGTGCCGGCCCCTGTCCGGCTGGAACAGGGCCGCCTAGTCCTGAAGATCCACGTGCAGCCCGGAGCACGCCAGACGTGCTGGGCGGGCCGGCACGGGGATGCGCTGCGGCTACGCATATCCGCCCGCGCCGCGGACGGCGCGGCCAACGCTGCCTGCATCGCGTTTCTGGCCGCGGCGGCCGGGGTTTCCCGCGCCGCTGTCCTCCTTCTGCATGGGGTCCGCTCCCGCGACAAGCTGTTCCGGATCGAGGGCGTCTCTCCGCAGCGCGTCCGCTCGCTCATCGAGGCATGCAGCCCGTGAGCGGCGCAACCCTGGCGAAGTGGGGGTTGATCCTGGCGGCGGCCGTGCTGCTCGCCGCAAGCGGCGCATCCGCAGCCGGAACCGGCAAGGTTGCAGCCTCCTCGCCGGGCGACTCGGCCGCGCCCGCCGCGTCTTCACCCGCCTCGCCGCCTGCCGCATCCGCCGACTCCCGACCCGGCGCAGCTCAACCCGCCGCGCCGCCCGTCGCCTTGTTCAGCCTGGCGGAAGCGCGGCTCATCGACGCCGTGCGCACGAGTCGGGCGGCCGGCCAGAGCGCCGAGTTGATCTCTGCGGCGCGCGCCTATCTTGCGGCCTACCCGCGCGGCCGGTTCGCCGACGAGGCGTTGCTGGCGCTCGGGGACGGCCTTGCCGCCGCTCGCAACACCGCCGAAGCCGTCGCCGCCTACCGGAAGTTGAACCAGGAGTTTCCGGACAGCGCCCTGCGGGACGAGTCCCAGGTCGCGCTGCTCCCTCTGCTGCAGACCTCCGGGCAAGGCGAGGAGGCCCACGCCCTCGCCGCGCGCATTGGCGATTCCTCGTCCGAGCAGCGCAATCCAGCCCGCCTATGGCAGGGGCGGGAGCTGTTCGGACAAAAGCGCTACGCCCAGGCCGCCACCCTGCTCGAGGGCATCCAGCCAGGGGACGATCTGACCCCCGCGCAGCAGACCGAGTCGGTGCGTCTGCTGGGCTTGGCGCTGTGGCAGGACAAGCGCCACGACGCCGGACGGCGTTGGCTGGAACAATACCTGAGCCGGACCGACGCACCGGAAGCGAAAGCCGAGGTGCTCATGCTCTTGGCGAAGGACGCGGACGACGGCGGTCGCCCGGATGAGGCGATCGGATACTACCAGCAGGTAATTGACCGCTATCCGGTGGCTGCCTACGTGCCGGATGCGCTGTACCGGCGCGCCGAGCTGTACGCCTCCCAGATCCGGCAGGACACCCCGGGCGACTTGGCCCAGCAGCGCCTGCGGCAGGCCATCGCCTACTACGGGGCCTACCTGGAGTCCGATCAGCCCCGCTACCGGGGCGCCGCGCTGCACGAGCGGGCGCGGCTGCTGGCGAAAGCCGGACGCAATGAGGAGGCGCTGCAGGATTACGAGCGCCTAGCGGCGTTGGGAGACCCGTACCGGTATGACGTGGACCTGCTGCGGGAGCGCGTCGCGGTGCTGCGAAAGTTGAAGCGGGACGACGAAGCGGCGAGCCTGCTGACGGCGGCCACCCGCAGCAGCACCCTGGCGCCCCAGTTGCGGCTGACCCTGCAGCTGGACCAGGCCGCGCTGGAGTATGAGCGGAAGAATTGCGCCGCGGTCGAGGGCCTGCTTCAGCCGCTGCCTCCGTTCACCGATCGCGATCTACGGCGCCGCGCGCTGTTCATGCGCGGGTTCTGCCGCTACCGGCGCGGGCAGTGGGAGGGAGCCTCGGTGGACCTGGAGAGCTTCATCAACGACCCGGACTACGAACCGCTCATCGTGACCGCCCTGCTCGACAGCTACGAGAAATCCGCCCAGTATCCCCGCCTCGCCCGGAGCGCCGAAGACCTGATCCTGGCCAAGCGCCTGCAACCCAGCGAGGCGGTGCTGCTGCAACTAGGGCGCGCATACGCCCACCTGGGCGAAGCGGACAAGATGCTCGAGGTGTACCGCCAGCTGGAACTGATGAACCCGGCGGCGTTGCGATCCCCGGTGGTGCAGATGGCCATCGGCGTCGCGCAAGAGTCGCAGGGCCGGCTGGACGAGGCGATTCGCCACTACCAACAGGTCCTGGCCCTCGCGGCGGGTCCACCGCCGGTGAAGGAATACATGGAGGCGCTGGAACGGATGCAGCCGCTGTATCTGCGGCTGGAAATGCACGCGGAACTCGTGCTGCTCGACCACAAGGCGGCGGCGCCGGCGAAGGACCCCGCGCAGGCGAGCCGGATCCACGTCCTCGAGGCCCAGGCGGAGCTCGCCTGGGGCCAGGCCCTGATCCGCAAGGGTCAACGCGTCGAGGGCATCGTCCACCTCGACAAGGCCCGCAAGGGCACGTCCCCGGGCGAGGGAGCCTTGCGCGTGGACGTGATCGTCGCCCTGAGCCAGGCCTACGCGGCCGACGGCCGGTCCGATCAGGCGGCCCGCCTGATCAAGGCGGAGCTGGAGGCGAGCAAGGTCCCCGCACAGAAGGCGCGCCTGGTTTCCGCCCTGGTCGCCACGTCCTCCGACTGGGGCACGCGCCTGGCCAAGAGCGGCGACCTGGACGGGGCGATCCAATACTATGTGCAGGCGCTCAAGCAACTCGGCGCGGCGCAACCGCAGGAACGCTACGCGCTGGCGATGCGCCTGGACCCCCTCTACGCGGCAAAGGGCAATTTTTCGGCGCGCATCCTGCTCGCCGGAAAGCTGGAGAAGGACCCGGCCTTCGCCTCGCTGGGCGGCGACCTTGCCGCGTACCGGAGCGAGGTGCTGAAGGCCTGGGGCCGGTCGGAGGCAAAGAACAACCGTTACCGCAGCGCCCTCGAAAAGTATGAGCAGGCCTTGGCGGCGCTGCCCAAGCAGGATTGGAAACGTCGCTACGAGGCCGCGGGAGCGATCGCCGAGTTGGCGACCGCCCACAAGGACTACAGTCCGGTCGTCTCGGCCTACGAGAAGGTGCTGCCGGACATGGCCGATCCGGCTCTGCAAGCGCAAGTGCGCCAATACCTGGGGCGCGTGGGGGTGGAGTGGGCGCGGCAGGCCGGCATGAAAGATGTGAAATCCGCCCAGACGCGATACCAGCGGGCACTGGAGTATCTGCCCGCCGATCCGCCCGGGGACCGCGTGGCGGCGTTGCAGGGCCTGACCGAAATTCTGGTCGGAGCGGGCAAGCCGAAGGAAGCGGCGAAGGTGCTGGTGGCCGAGGCGCTGAAATTGCCCCCGGGCGACGGGCAACAGTCCGTGGCGCTGCGGCTGGGCGGGCTGTACCGGGATACGCTGAAGAATCGCGAGCAGGCGCGCGCGTGGTTCACGAAAGCGGATGCGGGCAACGCGGCCCCACTCTCGCTCGAAGCGGGCCTGGCGCTGGCGGACCTCGACCAGCAGGCAGGGGACGCAGGCGCCGCGCAACGCAGGCTCGAGGCCCTGGCGAAGCGCAATCTCGGCGACTCGGCCTGGCAGGTGCCCATCCACTACCGCCTCGCCGTCCTGTACCACCGGCAGCAGCAGCTCAGCGATGCGCTCGCGGAGTACACGCGCGTGGCGGAGGTGCAGTCGCGCGAGGCGCGCACGCGCTACGCCAAGGCGATCGCGGAATCCCGCGAACAGTCCCGCGCCCTGGCCGACTACATGAAGCTGACCGGGGGAGCGGCAGGGAGCCGGATTGCAGTTCCGAAATTGAAGGACATCCAGTAAACGTGAAACCCAGCCAACCGAGAGAAGTCCGGCTTACCCGAGGCAATGCATGCTGAATCTATTGTTCCAGGGTCAGATTGCGCTGTTCCTGCTGATCGTGATCGCCCTTGTGCTGTCGCTGACGTTTCACGAGTTCGGGCACGCTCTGGTCGCGAAACTGTTCGGGGACGACACGGCGCAGCAAGCCGGCCGCCTGACGCTGAATCCGGCCGCCCACATCGATCCGCTCGGGCTGCTGATGGTGGTGATGGTGGGATTCGGCTATGCACGCCCGGTTCCGACCAATCCGGCAAACTACACTTCGCGCTGGGCGGATCTGGCGGTGTCGGCCGCCGGTCCGGGCATGAACCTGCTGGTTGCCGCGGTCGCCACGAATGCCTACTCGCTGGGTATCCTGCTGCAATGGGACTTCCTGCAGGGGCGAGGTCCCGCCATCTTTTTCAACTACCTGGCGCTGATCAACCTGGTGCTGATGGTGTTCAACTTAATCCCGCTCGGGTCGCTGGACGGGCATTACATCCTGCCCTATTTTCTCAGCCGCCGGCTCGCCGGCGCGTACCGCAGCTTCAATGCCCAGTACGGTAACTTGGCACTGCTGGCGCTCGTCGCACTCAGCGTCGTGGGCATCCCGGTCTTCTCTTTCGTCATGGACGTGGGTCGCGCGATCCTGCCCTGGATTACATTCGTGGGCTGACGTCTAAGGGACAGCAGGAACCGGATCCCGGCCGCTTGCCGGAATCCGGATCCTAACCTCCCTGTGCCCGGCGCCTAGGATGCGACGCGGGGTGCGCCACTTTGGCCGCGGCCGCGGCCGCGGCGCCTGCGGCGGCGCGGCGCGCCACGCGCCGCAGCGGATTCCGCCGGGCGGATCGTGTTGCCGTCCACATCGCCCGGCTCGTCGACGACCAGGGCATTGCCCGGCTCCGCGAAGGCGGCGCCGGCTTCGCCCTGCCCGGCAACGGAGTGCTCCGCCGGCACCGGCGAGACCGCAGCGAATGGCGGCGTGGGACGGGCGCTGCCCGCACGTCCACGGCCCCTGCCGCGGGGACGGCGCTGCTGGCCGGTTCCCTCCCGGGGCGGGCGGGACTGGTGTGGCTGTCCGGAATCGGCTCCGGATTCCTCATGGTGAGCGGCTGCCGGTGCGACCGCTTGTGGATCCCGCGCTGGCAGCGGGGGCGGGGTGGGGATGCGGCTCGGCAACGCCACGCCGGGAGTGCTGAGCTCGCCGCTCGGCCCCAAGTGCGCGCTCGCGAAAATCTCCGAGCCGACCTCGACCGCCGCCGCCACGTCGCGGAACGGACTGGATCGCCGGCGACGCGGTGGATCTGCGACCTGGAGTACGTCGGGGTCAGTGATGCGGTGGATGCTGCTGAACTGGATCGCTCTTGTATCGTTCCCGGAGGGGTTTCCTGCGGACACCAGCCGGCCCGGCTGGGGCCCGCCATTGTCCACCGCGCGGGGGCGCTGCTCGTCCCGGACGCGCTCGGGCGGCTCCTCGTCGGGAGACACGCTCGCTTCCGTCACCGGCTCCTCGCCGACTTCGTCGAGCTCGTCCACGTAGCGCGGCGGCTCGGGCGCAGGGCGATCCTGCTCCTCCTCGTCCTCTGATGGCCCGTCGTTCGGCTCCTCGTAAGCGGCGGGACCCCCGAGCTCGGCGGGCAGTTCAGGCGGCAGCTCCCCACCTCGTCCGCGGCGCCTGCGCCTGCGTCGACGCACCGGACCGGCCTCGCCCTGGGCTGGGGCCTGGGCCGGAACGGGCCGGGCCTCGGCGGCCGCTGTCTGGCGTCCCGCACCCTCGCGGCCCGCGCTCTCGGCGACCTTGCCGACGAGCTGCACTTGATGGGCGGGGGGCAGCGCCGGATTTCCGAACAGGTGGATTTTCATGTCGAACTCGAGCTCCAGGTCGCGCAGGCTCTCGCGCTTCTGGTTGAGCATGTAGTTCGCGTGCTCCATCGGCAGTTCGGCGTGGATCTCGGTGTGCCGGTGGCTCGCAGCCAGGGTGCGGATCTTGCGCAGCAGGCTGTTCGCGTATGCCTGGAGCGTCGGCACCGAGCCGGTGCCGTTGCAGACCTCGCAGCGGTGGCGCAAGCCCAGGGACAGCTCCATGTCAATCCGTTGCCGGCTCAACTCGAGCAGGCCGAATTGCGAGATCGAGCCGATGCTGGTGCGGGCCTTGTCGTAGCGCAATGCCTCGGTCAGGGCCTGGACGACTTTCGCCCGGTTCTTGGCCTGAAACATGTCGATGAAATCCACGACAATCAAACCGCCGAGGTTGCGGAGGCGAAGCTGCCGCGCCACTTCCCGCGCCGCCTCCAGGTTCGTGCGCAGCGCGGTGTCCTCGATGTCGGACTCCTGGTTCGACTTGCCGGAATTGACGTCAATTGAGACAAGCGCCTCGGTGGACTCGATGACGATGCTGCCGCCCGAATTCAGCGTCACACGGCTGGAACCGAGGGCCTCGATCTGCTCCTCGACGTCGTGGGCGCTGAACAGCGAGATCTCGCCAACGTAAAGCTTGAGCCGCTTCTGGAACTTGGGGAGCGTGGATTTGAAGTAGGCCAAGGCTTCCTGATAGGCCTCCGGCGAATCCACCCACACCTCCTCCACCTCGTCGGTGAAGTAGTCCCGCAGCACGCGCACGATGCTGCCAGGCTCCTGATGAACGATGCCGGGGCGGCTAAGCCGGGCAAAGCGTTCCTGAATGGCGTTCCATTCCTTCTTCAGCGCCGCCAGATCGCGCTTGAGGTCCTGGGCGGGCCGGTCTATCCCGGCAGTGCGAATGATGACCCCGGCGCCTTCGTCGCCGACCAGGCCGGCCAGGATGTCCTTGAGCTCATGGCGCTTGTCCGTGTTGTCGATCTTGCGCGACACTCCGGAGCGGTCGCTGTTGGGAGTGTAGACGAGGTAGCGGCCGGGCAGGCTCAGGTTGGTCGTGAGCGCGGCTCCCTTCTCGCGTAGGCCTTCCTTGAGCACCTGCACCATCACTTGTTGGCCGCTCCGCAGAAGCGACTGGATCCGCGAGCGGCCCCGGCTGCCCTCGGTCTTGAACAGCGCGG
>JBGOTW010000057.1:0-18688 GCA_041476685.1 bacterium
CTGCCCGGGGATCTGACAGAGGTGGCGCGCCAGGTGCGCCAGCTTGCGGGCCCCTGAGAGGCCGGGTGTGCGCGCCTCTGCGGCCGGGTGTGCGCGCCTGAGCGGCTCAGCCTGCGCGTCTGCGCACGGCGGGCGATTGCGTGGTCCCGCCCGCTCGCGTATATCTTTAGACACAAGCAAGAGGTTCCAGCGGAAAGCGAGTGCCCTGCGAGTCGGCTGTCGTAGGGAAGGGAAATCCGTGTGCGGAGCGCAGCATGACCCTGTCCGGGCGCAAATTCGTTTTGGTGTTATTGGCGGCGACCTGCATCATCTCGCTCTCGGTGGGAATCCGGGCGACGCTGGGACTGTTTCTGCGGCCGATGACGATCGACCTGAACTGGAGCAGGGCCTCGTTCGGAATCGCGATCGCCGTGCAGAACTTGATCTGGGGCATCGCCCAGCCGTTCACCGGCATGCTCGCCGACCGCTACGGATCCGGCCGCGTGCTCGCCTTGGGCGGCATCGGCTACGCCCTGGGCTTGTACGTCATGTCGCTGGCGAGCACGCCGGAGCTCTTTACGATCGGGGTCGGGCTCATCAACGGCATGAGCCTGAGCGCCACGGCATTCGCCATCGTGTTTGGCGCGGTGGGCCGCATGGTACCCCCGGAGCGCCGCAGCCTGGCGATGGGAATCGCCGCGGCCGGCGGATCGTTCGGGCAATTCATCATGCTGCCTGTCGGCCGCGCGTTGATCGACGGATTCGGCTGGAGCGCCGCGCTGGTCGCGCTGGGCCTGATCGCCCTGGCCATCGTTCCCATGGCCGGCCTGCTGACCGGAAGGGCCACCGCCGCGAGCGCGTCCAATCCGGTTCGCCCGGGCCGCGCATTCCGGGAGGCGATCCGCCACAAGCCCTACT
Organism: bacterium; assembly: GCA_041476685.1. Classification (GTDB taxonomy): domain Bacteria; phylum SAR324; class SAR324; order SAR324; family JACQKK01; genus JBGPEV01. The sequence goes on from JBGOTW010000057.1 coordinate 898, forward strand.
GGCTGCTGTTCTGCGCCTTCTTCACCTGCGGCTTCCACGTGGCCTTCATCGGAACGCACCTGCCCGCGTACCTGGAAGACCATGCCATCTCCGGCAACATCGCCGCGACGGCCCTCGCGCTGATCGGCCTGTTCAACATCTTCGGCTCGCTCGCGTTCGGCTGGCTGGGCGGCGCGTACAGCAAGAAGCGAGTCCTGTCGGGACTTTACCTGGCGCGGGCCGTGGTGATCTTCGCCTTCCTGGTCACGCCGCTGTCCACGGCGAGCGTCATGCTCTTCGGCTGCGGCGCGGGGTTCCTGTGGCTGGGCACCGTGCCGCTGACCAGCGCCATGGTCGGCCAGATCTTCGGCGTGCGCTACCTGTCCACGCTGTTCGGGTTCGTGTTCCTCGGACACCAGATGGGCAGCTTCCTCGGGGTGTGGCTCGGCGGACTCGTCTTCGACTTGACGGGCAGCTACACGCCGATCTGGTGGGCGGCTTTCGGGCTCGCTTTGATTGCTGCCGTCGTGCAGTGGCCGATTGACGAGCGGACCGTGCCCGAGCCGCAGGCCGGCCCGGAATTGAACCCGGCTCACGCGTCCTGACCCCGCAGCGGACTCAGTCGCGCCAATGCACTTCCCCGGAGACGAGAATGTGGCGGAGACCCGCGACGTCCTCCACGACGAGGTATCCGTCGGGGGTGATGCCCTGGGCAATGCCGTTGCCCCGGCCTTTCGGCAGGGGGAATTGAACCCGTCGCCCAACCACGTGTGCCCTGCGCGCCCATGCAACGAGCAGCTCGGTCTTGTGACCCCCTGCCAGCCGCTCCAGTTGCGCCTCCAGACGCTTGAGGATCGCCTGCAGGACGGCATCGGGTGAGACAGATTTTCCGGACTCCTGGGTCAGGGTCGTCAGGGCCTCTTGCAGCTCCGGCGGGGCATCCTGGGTCGTGCCCTGGCAATTGACGCCGATCCCGATCACCAGGCGCTGCGCGCCCTGCGGACCGGGCTTCGATTCCGCCAGGATCCCCGCAACCTTCTTCCCGTTGATCAGCACGTCATTCGGCCACTTGAGCCGCGCATCCACGGCGCAAGCGTCCGCGATGGCGTCGGCGACGGATAGACCGGCGATCAGGGCGATGGCGGGCGTATCGGCCGGGGCCGTGCCCGGATGCACGACGATCGAGGCGAACAGCTGCTCGCCCGGCAGGTTGTACCAGGTGCGCCCCAGGCGCCCGCGTCCCGCGGTCTGGCGGCGGGCGACGACGACGAGCCCATCCCGGCTCAGGTAGGACTCGTCGCCCAGCACGAGACTGTTCGTGGAGTCGACCTCGTCCAACCGCACGATGGCATCTCCCAAGCGCGCCATCTCGCACTCCCGATTCAGTTCAGCGTGTAGCGGAGAATCTCGAGCTTCGTGGCCGCGCCGCACGCTCCGTCGCGCGTCACCTGCAATTGCGCGTCGAGCGTGGATTGGGTCCCGTTCACGTCCAACGTGACTCTCACCCTGAGGAACTGGCTGCACGTGGAAAAGAACGGACCGAGCTGTCCCACGTCCGTCAAGCCGGCCTGGGCGAGACGTGCCTGGGCGTCGCCCACACGGTCGAAATACGGGCGGTCGAAGTCGGCGGGAATCAGGGCTGTCGCGACGGCGTCCACCTGGTCGGCGAGGAAGTTGATGTTCTTCTGCGCCGATCCGTAAGTGGCGTCGTCCAGAACCGGCCGATCGTCCACGCGGTGCTCGGTAAGGAAGGCGACCAACTGCTCGCGCGACGCGAAGTTGAGATCCAGCTTTTCGGCTACATAGGACGCGGCAGTCCGCGTCGTCGGTAGCGCCGCAAAGCGTTTCTCGATCTCCGGCCAGGGAAGGCCCATCGTCACGAACCCGCGCACCAGGCGCATTTCCTCCAGGCGATCCAAGGGCGCGTTCTTGATGGTGTATCCCACGGTTTCGACATCATAGTCCCTGCGCTCCGCGCCACGTCCGCCCAGGTCCCCATACTCGATGTCGTCAGCGTCGATCCAGTCCACGAGCGCCAAGTATAGCCCGATCATCTGCAGATCCGTCGGCGGTGGAACCGTCGCGCGATCTTTCTCGCTTGCGATTTGAATCGCCGCCAAGGCATTCCGGAACAGCGCCCAGCGCAGCGTGCTCTCCCCCGTTCCTTGCCGTATCTTGCCGAGTGCATTCACGTTGAACAACGCGTCCATGGATGTCACCTGCAATCGGGTCAGCAACCCGGTCTCGAAGGGAACCGAGGAAAACTTCATCAATCCCTCGATTTGGCGAAATCCGAACACGAATTCCTTCTCGGACTGCTGCTTGAGGGCCACCTCCACGGCCTTGAAGGCAGAGCGGGCGAGGGACTGGGCGAGCGCCGAATCGCGGAAGTTCTGCACGGCGCGCACTTCCAGCCCCGTATCGAGAAACAGCTCGGACAGGAACGCCGTCAGGACGACCACGACCACCAAGGCCAGCAGGAGGGCAATGCCTGGGCGCGTGCGCGCGCGGGGCTTCATTGGGCGATCCTCAAGACGGCTTCGAGATTCACCTCCAGGGTTTCCTTCAGGTGCCGGCCATTCTTGCCCAATTGTCCGAGTGTGACGCGCATGGCGCGTGGGAGGCGAGCGTCGGGCGCTTGCTTCCCCGAATCCCAGTCCGTGCTCCAGACTTCCAGCGTTTGTCCGGGGGCCTGAGGAGGAAGCAGGCATTCCACCTTGAACTCCTCCACGTCGCGCGCCAGGACGGACGTCACGCCACCGTTTTCCAGGTCGTCGTTGAGATAGTAGTCTTCCCGCCGCACCAGAACCAGAGACCCTGCCGCCCGGTCCTCCTGAACCTGATAGCCAACCTCATGCAGAAGCGGATCTCCGCTTTCGGGGCGTTGCCGGTGCTGACGGGCGGGCATGGCGGCGTGGAAGCTGATCCGGGAAAAATCGCCCCGCGCGACGAATTCGGTGCGGGCGATCAGGCCCGATGCGAACGTTGCGGTGCCGCCCTTGACTCTCGCGAATTCCCGCAGGTAGCGGATGGCCTGAATATCCTGTGCGATCATGCGCACGAGGAGCCGCATCTCCTGGTCTTCGGAGAACTCCTGCGTCAGGATCTGGGCATTTCCCGTTATCTGGAACATCGCCCCGTAGGTCAAAGTCAGCAGCACGCCCAGCAGGATAATGGCGAGCAGCAACTCGATCAGGGTGAAGGCTGCGGTTTCGCGTCGCGTGCGTCCGTGTGAAGGGCCGGCGGAATTTCCGCCGCTCCTGCGGAGCGCTCTAGCGAGGAGGCAAGACATACACGTTGGCGCGATAGATCTGCCGCGAGTTGCCTAAGGGCCAGGTCAGCTCAAGCTGGACGCGGCGGATGCGGACGGAGGGGAACGGTTCAAGGTCGGTGATTTCCCGGCGCCAGGCGTACCCGGCCATGGGACTGCCAGGCGGGAATTCCCCCTGGGCGACCGACAATACGGGAGGAGGCGTCATGCGCTCCCAGCGCGCCAACTCGTTATTACCGTAGACGATCGCGGTCCACAGCTTGCGCGTCGAGGTGGTGACGGCAAGCGTCGTGGAGTACCCCTGGTAGATCGCGATGAGGCAAACGCTCAGCACGGCCAATGCAATCAGCACTTCCAGCAGCGTAAAGCCCTTCCGCATCCCGCTCGCGAATCCGAGGCGTGGCGCACGGTTATTCACGCACGTACCCCCGCAGCAAGTCCATGTCGGCCCTGAAGCCGGTCACCTTGAGCGTGTATTCCGTGCCGTCCACTGTGAAGTGGAGAAGAAACGGGTCCATGAATCCGGAGGCATCGACCGTCAGGGGCACAGGCCGCTCGATCAGAGCCGTGTGGCTGCCGCCCATCACCACCAGGTCGTTCAGCACGAACGAAGCCGGGAATAGATGCTTGCGCAGCAGGCTCGGCTCCGTGCGCGGCCGGAACTGGCCCTCGATGCGCTGTTCCACCCAGTAGGACCGCTCTTTCAAGTCGATCACGAGCCGAAAATCGGATCCGGAAAGCACGGCCTCGTTGCGTAGCATGCGAATCAAGCTCGCCAGGCGCGTGGTCTCCCGTTGCACCTGGCCCTCAAGCAGGGACTGAATGGCCGGCAGGCTGACGCCGACCAGCAGGGCCAGCAGCATCAGCACGACCAGCATCTCGAGCAACGTGAATCCCGCCCGCGCATGCTCCCGCGGCGGGCGCGCGCTACAAATCCGTGCTGCGGATATCAGCATTCAGGCCCGTTCCCCCTTCGGCCCCATCGGCGCCCAGCGAGGTAATGACATAGGTGCGGCCATCCGACGTGTAGAGAAACTGGCGCTTCCAGCCGTCCGTCGGCAGATTGTTCGAATTCAAATAGGGGCCGCGCCATGTCTCCGGAACGATCCCCACTTCCGGTCTGCGCAGCAAGGCGGCAAGACCCTGGTCGGTCGTTGGGTATCCCGAATTGTGCAGACGGTACAGATCGAGGGCGGCCATGATGGCCTTGACCTGCACCTTCGTGGCGTCCACTTTCGCCTCCTCCGCCGGGGCCAGCAACTGCGTCGTCACGATTCCCGCCAGGAGCGCGAGGATCACGAGCACGACCAGCACCTCAATCAGCGTGAACCCGGGCAGGGCCCGGCAGCTCCAGAGCGGCCGGATTGAACGTGAGATCGCCAGCCGGCGCTGCACGCGAACGCGCCACGGTACCTCGCGCGGACGGCTGGTCTCGGACGGATGGTCGGTTTGCATGAGGATCAATGGATGAGCTGGTTGAGCTGCAGCATGGGCAGCAGCATGGAGAGGACGATGAAACCGACGATGCCCCCCATCACGAGAATCAGGACGGGCTCAAACAGGGCGGTGGCTCCTTCCACGGTGGCGGACACCTCTTGAGTCAATCGATCGGCCACCGTTTCGAGCATTCCGCTGAGAGTGCCCGTTTCCTCGCCGATCGCCACCATCTGGCACAATTCCTCGGAGAACATGCCGCTGCGCCGCAGCGCCGTGGCCAGCGGGAGGCCGCTATTCTGCACGTCGAAAATAGCACGATCCATGGCGGCCAGGTACAGGCGATTGCCCAGCACGCCCTTCGCCGCTTCCAGCGCCACTTTGATATCCACGCCGCTCTGCAGCATCGTGGCCAGGGTCTGGGCAAAGCGCTGCAGGATCACCTTGCGGCGGAAATCGCGCCACAGGGGCACGCGCAGCTCGGTGCGGTCCGTCCACTGCTGCCCTGGCTCGGTCCTCAGCCAGCGCTGTGCGCCATAGATGCAGGCCACGAGCGCCGGCAGGATGAGCCACCAGTAGCGGCTCACCAAATCGCTCACGCCGATCAGCAGGCGCGTCGGCCACGGCAGCGTGGCCCCGAAGCTGTCGAACAGGCGGCTGATGCGCGGAATGACCGTCGTGACCATGAACGTCACCGCCCCCAGGCCGAACAGGGTCATGAAAGCCGGATACACCAGGGCCGCCGCGATCCGGGTGCGCAGCTTGGCGGCGTTCTCGTAGTAGGCCGCGAGCCGCTGCAGCACCGTGACGAGGGCGCCGCTCGTTTCGCCGCTGCGCACCATCGTCACGACCATGTGCGGGAAATGCGCCGGGTGGGCCGCCAGGGCATCGGCTAGGTAGGCCCCCTCCACCACGCGGCTGCGCACATCGGCCAGGACGCGTTGCTGGTCGAGGGCCGCCGTTTCCTGCAAAATCAGGCCGAGCGCCGTATCGTAGGGGATCGTCGCGTGCAACAGCGTTGCGAGTTGGCGCAGCAGCGTCGCGAGCTGCCGTGCGGACAGGCCGGGATCGCGGCCCAGGCGCAGGATCCGCCTCCAGTCGAGGCGAAAGGCCTGGACCTGGTGGATATCCATCGGGAACAGGCCGCGGTCGTGCAGCAGGGTCGCCACCTCGTTCGGCGTTGCGGCCTGGAGCGAGCCACGCTCCGAGATACCCCCGGCCGTGACGGCGCGATACGTGAACAGCGCCATATTCCCCTTTGCGGTGTGGCTAGGCGCGCCGTTTCAGCCGGCGCTGATAGCGGTCCACGGCCCGCTCGTGGGCGCGGTAGTCCGTGGAGAACTGATGCGTGCCATCCCCCCGCGACACGAAGTATAGATAGTCCACAGGCGCCGGCGCCAGTGCCGCCCGGATGCTGGCGATGCCGGGGTTGGCAATCGGCGTCGGGGGAAGCCCCGGATGGGTGTACGTGTTGAACGGGGTTGGCGTGCGCAGATGGGCGCGAGTCAGGTTCCCGTCGAAATCCGGCACTCCGTAGATGACGGTGGGATCGCTGCCGAGATTGATTCCCTGACGCAGGCGATTGTGAAAGACGGCCGAGACAAGGGGCCGTTCCGCATCCACGCCCGTCTCCTTCTCGATGATCGAGGCGAGGATGAGCAGCTGGTAGGCCGAAAGGTGCAGGCCGGCGGCGCCTTGCTGCAGCAGTGGCCAGGCCTTGCGCTTGAATTGGCGCACCATCGCATGGATGAGCTGCGCCTCCGGTACGCCTCGGTACAGGTGATACGTTTCCGGGAAGATCAGCCCTTCCAGACTGGCCGGCGCGGACTTGAAAGGCAAGTCGAGCGAGGCGATGAAAGTCGCATCATGGGTCAGGCCCAGGAAATCTCCGGCGCGACCGAGGCGTTGTTCACCAATGCGTTCCGCGATGTCCTTCAGGGCATAGCCCTCCGGAATCGTGAGCACGCTGAACTCGCCTTTTCCTGAGACCAGGTAGTCGAGGAACTGGCTGGGCGAGACGCGGCCATGGAAGACGTAGTCTCCCGCCTTGATCCGGCCGGTGTCCCCGCGCAAGAGGGCCAGGAGCACGAGAAGGCGCGGATTGCGCAACGAGCCTTCCCGTGTCAATCGCCCCGCCATCGCCGAAAAACTCTCGCCGGGATGCACCTCGACCACGACGGCCGTCTCGGCGTCGATGCTGGTTCCCAATGCGCCATATCCGAACAGCAGCAGCATGAAACCGCCGAGGAGCGCCAGGGCTCCCGCGACGCCCAAATAGCCGGGATGCTTCAACATCGTCAGGGTCTCTTCGTTCGCGTCAGGGTCGGCGCAGCCAAGCTGCCCTCGATGGCGCTGTCGAGACGTCCGCCGGGCAAGAGGCCTTCCGCCACGGTTCTCAGGTCTCCGAGCTGATTCAGCCACGTCGGTTGCAGTAACAAAGTCAGATTCAGGTTGAGCCGCGAATCGCCGGGCCGGTCCAAATTGGGCGTGATCGTGCCGGACAGATTGCCTTGGGCATCGCCACGAAAGACCAGCGACTCCAGTTGCACGACCCGGCCCAAACCGATCCGGCCCTCTACCGTCTCCAGGCGTAAAGGCGGCAGCGCCGTGCCGGCAAGGTGAAGTTCCCGGATTTCCACGCCTTCCGCCTTCAGCTCGATCCGCCCAGGCAGCATTTCCCGCACGGAAGCCCGCCCGGGGGCCTGCGGACCCACCCGCGCGGTTACATCGACGCGGCCCTGCACCTTGACGTCCGCTGGCAGTCCGAGAGGTATATCCTGGAGTGGCACGCGGCTAGCCGAAAGCGATGCCTCTCCTCCCCAGCCCCACGCCGCCTCGATCCGGCCCTCCTTCCCGAACCGGGCTTCCAGGGGCGCTTCGAGCACCCAGCGCCACGACCAAGGTAGCCGCATGTCTTGCACGATCAATGGCACGGAGCCGGGAACTCGCACCTCCAGCCGGTCCGCCGCCATTCCCGACCATGCGAGGCGAATCGGGCTGAGCTGCACGGGTATGCCCAGGCCCCGCTCCACCTGCCGGCCCACGTAGCGCGCGACGGCCGCCCCAGGGAAATGGGTCGCCAAGCCCGCGACAAACAACAGCACAAACGCCAGGCACGCCAGAATCGTGAGCTGAAACCGGGTCATCTAGCCCTGCCCCAATACGCGAATCGACACGCGCAGCAGTTCCTTGTCTCGGAACGATGGGCCCACTTCCAGCTGGTCAACCACGACTGGGACGTCCGGACCTTCGAGCATGTAGACGAGCCGCACCATTTCATCCAGCGTCAATTGCTCAGCCTTGATTTCCATGGCTTGAACCTTGCCGGAAGCGGATTGTGTGACGGGATTGAGCTGGACGCGGTCCCGCAGGCCGGCACGCGTCATCAGATCCTCGAGAGTGCTGGCCAGGGTGCGCGACCCGAGCCTCGCGCCACCCAGCTTTTCCAACTCCCCGTCCAGCGCGCGCAGCTCGGTCAAGTTGGCCCGATTCGTCTCCAGGCGCGCGACCAGGTCGCGCTGGAATTCCACCGCCTGCCGGAGCCCCCAAAGGCCCGCCGCCAGCACGAGCACCGCGCCGAGCAGCGCCAGCAGCATCTTCTCCCGTGGACCGATCGTGACCGGCATGGGCTAAGTCCTCCTCGCTCGGCTGGAATCCGTCACTGCACCGTGACCCGATACGACAGGCCCTGTCCCGCCCGCTGGTACGTGAGACCCACCGTGCGGCCGCGAAAGCGCGGGTCCGCCCCCAGCCGATCGCGCAGGGCTTCCGCCGCCTGATAGCTCGGCGTCTGTCCGGACAGCGCGATTTGCGTTCCGCTGATCTGCACGCTCTCCACCGTCACTCCCGGCACCGCCGCCGCCTGAACCGACACTTCGGTCAATGCGCTGAGCATCGCGTAGGGCGTACTGCCCGTCCGGGCAACGGCGCGAGCCTGATCGCGCAGGTTCAGGAGCAGCTCCCGCAGCACGGAACTCCGGGCCGACTCCGGGACATTGGCGCCGACGCGCTTGACCAGCAGCGCATTCAGATCCTGCTGGGTGCGGGCCAGTTGCCGCTGCAGCGAGACGGTGCGTGCAGTATAGGTGGTACTGGCGACCACGATCAGCAGCACAAGCAACGCGCCGAATGCAATGGCCGGACGGCGCACCTCCGCCACGATGCCACGCCAGCTGGCCGCCGCCCGATGGAATGAGGGCCCTTTCCCCGCCAGTACCGCGGCGGGCGCGGCGCGAAGTTCTTCCACGATCCCCAGCGCTTCCCTGCTGGGCAGACTCTCCGGATTCGGACCGGCGTTCAGGTTCGCCAGGCCTTGGGCCAGATCCACTTCTACCCAGGGCGCATAGAGGCCATGCAGCGACAGCGTCGTTCCTGGCGGGAGCGCTTGCACACGCAGAAACCGCCCGATCTCCTCCACGATGTCCTTCAGCTCCCCCAGCAGGCGGGCACGCAGGGGGCCGCGTCCGACTTGGGCTTCGTCCGGCTCGCCCAGCAGGAGCCGGTAGACATCCTCGGGCCGCACCGCGCCGTCCTGCCGCAATTCGGCGAGCAACGCGGCCTGGGCGCCGGGCAGCACATTCACTTGGTCCACCCTTCCTTCCCGCGCCAGGGTGGCAAAGGCTTCCTCGGCTCCGACATAGATCTGCACGTGATGGGCGGAGGACGGCGGGTGGGCGGCGAGCAGGGCATGGGCCGCGCTCAGCACGCGATAGGGTTGAAGCGCCAGCCCGGTGCCCGCATCGAGGAGGCTGCGCAGAAGGTCCTGCCGCAGCAGGCTCACCACGGCATGGGCGCCCACCTCGTCCTGGATCAGCTCATGATCCACCGCGTAGGTGTCGACCCCGTAAAGCAGTTCCAAGTCCAGGGAGTAGCGCAGGGACTGACGGATGCGGCGGGCATCCCGAAATGGAAAGGACAAGCGTCGAAAACCGACGAGATCGAGCGCGACCACGATTACTGCCGGACCACCGCTCCAACCTGCGGCTTTCGCCAGTGCCGCGATACCCGCCGCCATCGCTTCTCCGGCGGGGGGGACATGGCTGACGGGAGCGGATACGGCCTTGCCGGCCTGGCAGACTACGCCCTCGATCAATCCTGAGGCTGCGGCCAGCAGATACGTGGCATGAGCCATCTGTGCTGCAGGACGGAGAGGTGTGACGCCTGGGCGCCACGGAATTACAGCGGGAGCGCTTGAAGGGGCCGGCCCACCCTAGCTCGTACGGGGATGGGCCGGAAGATCTCTTGCCTGCTTTTCCTGTGCGTGCACCTACTCGCCTGCCGGAGCCTCCGTCGTCATTTCGGCGACCCCGGTTCCGGTTTCGAATTCTCCGGTAATGTCCGAGCGCTGCGTGGAGCGGCGGCGAGAGAAGGAGGCAAAAGCCGTGTCGCTGAAGCCTTTGGATACCGCGCTGAGGAACTCATTGAGCACGTTGGCCATTTTCATCATGGTCGAAGCCTTCCGCTTGATCGTCACCACGTCCACGTCCAGCAGCAGCCCGGTATTGAGGTGGAAGGGATTGATCAGCGCGGCGAAGCGGAGGAATTCGCGCTCCAGGAAAGTCAGCCGGTCGGTCACGATTTCACGCAGGGTCGGATTGGTGTCCTCGAACACCTTCTGCAACGTGTCCCGCATCAGAGGAAACCGGGCCCGGCAATCCTCGATGCGCTTTTCGAGGGTGGGGTTGTCCTGGGTTCCCGCGACGCCGGATTCGTCCGGAGCGATGAACGTGATCTCGTTCCATTTCGTCTTCTCGGGCTCCGCGGCGGGTTCTTCGGCCTCCTGCTGCTGGAACGCGGCAAACCAGGAACGGCGCAGGCCTGGCTTTTTCCCGTCTCCGAGGATCTTGTTCGACAGCAGTTCCCAGTCGAGCGAGCCCGTGCGGTCGCGGTGCTCCACGTAGATCTCATGCACCACGTCCCACAGTTCGTGGGTCGTGCGTTCGAATTCGTTGAGCTGCGTCAGATAGGCCTCCCGCATCGCCTTCATCTGGTTGGGGTCGAAGTAGGAGAGCTCCATCTGGTAGCGCTCGTCCGGCAGCCGCGGCACGTCGGTCGATTCGTACTCGCGAATGAACAAGCGGCGATTCGACTTGTAGTTCTCGATGTGCTGGTAGCCCATGCGGCTCCAGTCGAGAATGTGGGTCAGCGAATTGACCGCCGTGTTGAATCCCCGATTGCGGATGTTCTCGTCGTCGATGACCTTGACGATGTTCTCGCGAATGCCCAGGGAGTCGAATTCGGAAGAGGCGATTTCCGCCTGCACCCCCTCGATCGCGTCGAGGAATTTCTTGGCGATGATGCTGTAGCGACGCGACCCTTCCGTTTCCTCGTCCGACGTCTGCGTCTCGAGCAGCTTGATGCGCTCGAAGATCTTCTGCTCGGCGGTGAGTTCGGGCTTGCCCTGGTCCACCATGTTCGAATTGACTTGCTCGACCTCCTTTTCGAGGGCGTCCATTACCCGCTTGGACAGGACGTCCTTGAGCAGGAAGCTCATCGTCACCTGGTAGGCGAAGATCGGGCTGATCAACTCGGAGGCGAGGATGTTCAGCGCGAGCTTGATCTGCGTGACGGTGGCCGGCTTTTCCGGGTGGTCCCGGAAGGAGCACTTCACGATGGCGTAGGCGTTTTCCCCCCGCACGAATGCGCCGACATCCGTCTTGCGCCGCAGCAGGCTGTTGGTGTGGGTTTCCAGGTCGGTCATCTCCCGCTGCACGTGCCCGTGGAGGTGCCCGAACATGTTGACGATGGATTTTTCGACCTCGCCGGTGTGGAACTTGTCCGCACCGCCGATTCGGTCGAGCAGGTAGGACACCGGCCGCGGGCTGTAACGGTTGAGCCCCCGCATCTCCTCCAGGTCCACCAGATCCCGCACCTTCTTGCCCATCTCGTCCTCAACCGTCGTGATGTAACGGTTGAGCATGTTCTGCATGTTCTGGCTGAAATACGTATGCAGCTTGGATTTGACCGTTCCCGCCACTTCCGCGCGGCTCAGCACTTCGGGGGGCAGGCGGGCATGCAGGTGATTGAGGATCTTATCCACCTCCTCGTCCACCATCAGCTTGGACTCGGTGTACTCGTCCCGGCCGTGCCGATTCAGGCTGTTGCGCGAACCGACGGCACTCGGAGTCTCCGGGTGGATCAGGTTGGGACCGTGGGAAATCATGTCGTCGGCCATGTCACTCCTCAACGAGAATGGGCGTCGCGCGTTGCGGGCGCCGCCACCAGCGATGCATCAGGAATCCCTGCCGTCGTAGTCAATTTGGTCGTCTTAAGCCTTCGCGCGTGCCAGGGGCGCCGCCGGTCGCCACAATCTGTGCTCGATAGGGCGTTTCCGACCCTGTAAGTGATTGTTCGCCCAAGCCTCATGCGGGCGACGTCCACAGCATCCCCACTCCCGGACCAAGAGTCAAGTTGCCGCACTCGCGCCCGCGCCTTTGGCCTCCAACGCTAGGACTTCACCATGTGCTGCGCAACGGCCAATCGCGCCATCGGCACGCCGTAGGGGCTGCATGTGACGAATCCCAGATTGGACCGGAAAGCGAATTCGATATTGACGGGATCCGAGGCATGATCGCCGGCCAACCCGATTTGCATGTCGGGCCGGGTGATCTTTCCCAGTTGCACCGTGGCTGTGATCAGCTCCTTCACCGCAGTGGACAGGATCTGGAACGGGTTGTCCTTGAGGATATCGTACTGGGTGTAGGAGGGCAGGAACATGTTCACGTCATCAAACGACATGCCGTTCGTCGTCTGGGTCAACATGTGGGTGTCGATGCTGAAGAACTCCGACTGTTTGGCCATATGGCCGGCCATCAGTGCGGCCGCCGGAAACTCGATGGACGCGCCGACGCGGCAAGTGAACGGCAACATGTCGAGCTTGAATTCCTGGAGCAGTTCCTGCTCCATCGTGGAGATGCCCTTGATGGTCGTGCTCTCGATATTGCGGCCGAAGCGGATGAAGCGTATTTCCGCGTCCGCCATCACCGAGGGCACCATCAAGTCCAGGTCCGCCCGCCCGCCGGCGCGGACCGTTTCCAGCCCGGCGCGCAGGATGGCGGCGACCTGCATGCTGTAGAGGTCGGGATAGGAGATGGCGATCCTGCTGCCACGCAGACCCAGCATCGGATTGACGTTGCGGAGCTGGTTGGCGCGGGTGATGAGCTCTTCCTTTCCGACGCCAGGAAAGTCGTGCGCCACTTCGTTCAGGAACGTTTCGAGTTCCTCCGGCGAATGGGGCAGGAACTCGGTCAGCGGCTCGCTCAGCAGGCGTATCCGGAGCTTCTTGCCGTCCATGACCTTGAGAATCTCGGCCACATGGCCCTTCAGGTGCGTCTCCGCCTGCTTCAGCGCGCTGGTCCGCGCGGCCGGATCCACCAGCAGCAGCGCCTGCCGGAACGGCCTGAGCACATCGGGGAATTTGAGCATGTTGTCGCAAGGAAACAGGCCAATGCCCTCTGCTCCCAGGCGCAGGGCCACCTTGATGTCCGCCAACGTTTCCGCCTTACCGAAGACCTTGAAGTCCGAGCGGATGGTGCTGATCGCCCGAATGAAGTCCTCCAGGCCGTTGGTCGCCGTGTCAGGATAGACCAGTTGCGCCGGCCCCAGCCACACGGTGGGCTCGGTGTAGGTCGGCACCTCCATCGAGATGGTGTCCAACTCGTTGACGTGATTGCCGCCGAGCATGGCATGGCCATCGTGAAACTCAAGTTCCTCGGAGTTGATCAGCAGGCAGGGCTTGCGCAAGCTGCGCGACACAACGGCGGCGTGGGAGGCATATCCGCTGGTGTGCCCTGAGCGATCGCCACCCGATGCGATGACGCCCTTGGCCATTTCGATCCCCTCCACGTCCTCCGCATCGGTGTGCGGCATGCATAGGATCAGGTCGGAGTTCGTGCCCATCAGGGAGCAGCGCCGGTACTCGGCCAGCAGACGCTTGGTGGAGTAGCATACCCGTCCCACCGCGGCACCCGGAGAGGCGGCCAGCCCGCCGACGACCTTCGGCAAGTCCAGCGTCGTCGTGTGATCGATCACGGGATGCAGCAGGTCCTGCACCTGAGCAGGCGGGATCGACGAAACGAGCTTTCCCGCCGTGATCAAGTTCTTCGCGTGCAGGTCGAGCAACGTGCGCATCTCGGCTTGCGTGGACTTTGAGTCCACCGGATTTTGCTCGACGACCCAGGCTTTGTTCTCCTCGATTACGAATTTGATTTCACGAATATCGAGGAACTTCTCTTCGAGCAGAATCGCAATGTTGCGCAGCTGGTCGAGATACTCTTTCTTGATGGAATTGACGTCCTTTGCCCGCTCCGGCGGGGTGTCAAACTCGTTGTGCCCGAAGAACCCGGTCAGCTGGGGTGCTCCGGTGACAATATCGCGCGAGAAGAAACTGCCGTTATACGAATTCTCCCCGAAGTTGCCATAGACCATCATCTGGGCCATCAGCCCGGCTTCGATCCCCTCGTTCATGGGATCTTCCTGGTACTGTTCGGCCATGGAGGTGATGACCAGCCTGAGCTGCTCGTAGCCGTTTTGCGGAAAGTCCGGGACGACCTTCTGCCGGTAGAGTTCGCACAGTTCCTTGTGCGATGCCTTGGGATTGCTTTGCAGAATGGCGTCAAATTCCGCCTTCTTCTTCTTCAGGAACCGGGTTCCGATGCTTTCCATGAAGTGCTGGTATTCGTGGAACGCAAACTCCTCCCCGCAGAACTTGGCGAATGCCTGCGTGACCTCGTCGTTGATGCCGATTGTGTGGACAGAGCGGATGCTGCCGATCTGGATCGATGGAGAGGCGACGACCTTGAACATCATCGGCACCTTCGGCGAGTTGTAGGTCTTGCCTGTCAGCGCCTCGATCTTCTTCACCGACGCTTCCAGCTTAGCCAGCGTCAGCTCCTCCTTGAGCTTGCCCTCTTTCAATGCCGACGACTCGATCAGGAATCCGGGCGCGATCGGGAGCTTGAGCTGCGCCAGCTGGAGCATGTTCCGGCCCCGCAGACCGAAGCGTTCCTGAAGATCGTCCCCTTCCAGGAATTCGTTCTCGCTGAAATTGATAATCGACACCATGGGGCCGGATTCCGCGCTAGAAGAGGTTTAGTACCTTATTGACGTCCTTCTTGAGATAGTTGCTGTAGCGAATGCTGGCGCCTTCGAACAGGTAACGCTGTAGTTTTGCCACGCCCTTGATCTCCTCCCCGGAGACGCAGAACACGATGGCATCCCCGTGCTTCACCTTGCGCCATTTGAACAAGGCGTTGATATTGTTCACCTTCTGTCCGTCGTGGAAGATGTGGACTTCCAGGGCCGGGAACTTACCCTTGTAGCTCTCGACAATATTCTTCCAGGCTTCCACGTTCCCATTGTGGAACAGCTCATTGGTGACCTGGACGCTGTATTTGGGCGTCACTTTGCGTTTGCCGCCTGCCGCAGGAGGCGGGGCTGGCGCCGCGGGCTCCGGTACTTCTGCCTCTAGGGCCGCAGTCGGCGCCGCGGCAGGTTGGGCTGCAGCTTGGGGAGCGGCGGGCGCGGGAGCCGGCTTGGGGGCCACCGGGGCGGGACGCGCGACGGCACCGCCGAAAGCCGCTGTACCGCTCACCGGGAGGCCGTGAAACAGGTTGCGCACCTGCTCCAGCGCGGTCTGCTCCAGCTTGCGGTCCTCATCGTCCACCGCTTTCACGTACACCACGACCAGCTCTTCCCGGTTCATCTCGCGCACGGATTCCCAATGACTGCGCTGCTTGGGATTGATCAGCGTGATGCCGAGCTGGGGATGATGGTAGCCGATGATGACCTGCAGCCGGTTCCACTTCTCAAGTTCCGCATGCATCCGCTCGAAGTCTTGCAGATCGAGCGTCATGTTGAAGGACGTTGAAACATACCCGTCCCGATCCACGACGATGGCGTTGAGAATCGGGCCGATCTGGGACTTATCCACCTCCTTGGTTTTCTCCAGTTCATCCACGATATCGGCGAGGTTCACGCCATCGCCCATTTGCTGGACGATGCCGGTGACCAGCCGGAAATGCCCAAGGGACTTGTTGAATCCCTTGCGGCTGCTCAGGGACATATAGTCGTTGATCATACGGCAATACTCTCCTGGGGCAGCGGCCACGCGGCTGCGATGCGCTACGCAAAGCGGGTGGACCTGGCGCTACGGGCACGGGAGCGAGAATCCGGCCGCCGATTGCGCATGGCAGGAAATCCCGGATTCAAGCGATTCCGGCGCGCTGGTTTACTCGGAGCGTTCGGGACTCGATCCTTCCCGTTCACACGGCCGTCAAGCCTGCGGCATCCGATCAGGCCTAGCCTTTCGCTTCCGGCTGGCTGAAATCGCCGTGACCTTCCGAGACGACGTTGGAACGGCGGTGCCCCGGCTCTTGCGCGGCCCGGTCGCTGAAGCCCTTCGAAATTCCGGACAGGTACTCGTTGAGTACGTTGGACATGCCCTTCACCGTGGCTTGCAGGCGCCGGATGCTGGTAATGCTCACTTCCATCAGCAGTCCGGGTTGGACATGGTACGGATTGACTTGCGCCATGAATTCCATGAACTGGCCTTCGAGGAAATTCAGGCGCTCCTCCACGACCGTACGGTGGTCCGGGAAGCGCAGCTCGAAGATGTCGGAGAGCCGGCGGCGGATGATGATAAAGCGTTGCTTGAACTCGTTCACCATCGTCTCGTAGGTCTGATTCAACTCTTCCAACGTGGTGAGTTGTCGCTGGACAAAGGTGATCTCGTTCCATGGGCGCTTGGTCGACTCCTCGCCCGGGGCTTCCTCTTGCGGAGGCGCAAACCAGCTGCGCCGCGCCTTGCGCTTGTTTCGAGCCAGCGTGCTGTGGACCATGTCCTCCCAGTCCTTCCAGCCCAACTTGGCCTTCTCTTCCTTGTAGATCGCCTCCACGACGTCCCAAAGCCGGTGCACTTCGCGCTCAAACTCGTGGATCTGGGCCGAGTAAGCCACCTTCTCCTCGCGCAACTGGCGGGCGTCGTAGTACTTCAGATTGATCGCGTACCGCTCGTCGGGAAGCAGGTTCTGATCCGTCTCCTCGTACTCGCGAATCTGCATCTGCCGGGCGTGCTTGAAGTTCTGGGCAAACTGGTAGCCCATCCGGCTGGTGTCGAGGATCGCTGTGATCGAGTTCACGGCAGTGTTCCAGCCGCGGGTGCGGATGTGATTGTCGTCGAGCAGGCGCTGGATCGCCTCGCGCACGCGCAACGGGTCTTGCTCGGTCTTTTCCGCTTCCGCCGTCAGGCCCTGGAGCCGGTCCATGAAGTATTTCGGCACGAGCTGGTAGCGCTTGGAGTTCTCGCCGTCGTCATCCTCGGTGTAGTTCTCGATCGCCTTGACCTTCTCGAAGATCATCTCGTTGCCGGACAGCTCCGGCCGTCCTTCGAGCTGCAGCTGCTGGTTGATCTCGTTGATCTCCTTGTCGATCAGGTTCGAGATCTGGTTGGACACGATGTCCTTGATCAGGTCCTGGGTCATCTTCTGGTGCGAGATGATCGGGCTGATCAGCTCGGAGTCGAGCACGTTGATCGCCAGCTTGATGTCGAACACTTCCTCCGGCTTCTTGTAGTTGTTGCGGAACGTGCACTTGACCACCGCGTAGGTATTGGCCCCGCGGATGAAGCTTCCCACGTCGGTGTGCTGGAGCAGCAGGCCGTTCGTCGCTGACTCGAACTCGTAGGTGCCGCGCTGCACGTGGCCTTGCAGGTGGCCCATGATATTCACGAGCGACTTTTCGACTTCCGTGGTGTTGAACAGCTCCGGTCCGCCGATCTGGTTGACCAGCTGGGCGACCTCCCGCGGCGTATAGCGGTTCAGCGTCTGGTTCTCGTCCTTGTCAATCAGGTCCCGCAGCTTCTTGGCCAGCTCATCTTCCGCCGTCGTCAGGTAGCGGTTGAGCATGTTCTGGAAGGAGGTGTTGTAGTACGTGTGCAGGTACGACTTCATGTTCCCCATCACGGTCAAATCCTGCAGCACCTCCGGAGGCAGCTTGCTCTGGATGTGGTTCATGATCTTGTCGACTTCCTCATCCACGAGCAGTCGGGACTCCACATATTCATCCCGGCCATCCCGGTTCAGGCTGTTTCGAGAACCGACGGCACTGGCC
>JBGOTW010000058.1:0-18683 GCA_041476685.1 bacterium
AGGAACGCATCGCATTGGACAGGCTGCTGGGCAACCTGCAGGAGCGGCTTCCGCCCTTGGCCGCCCCGTCCGGATTCGCGCGCGGTCCGGCGGCGAGCGGCGCAGCGAGTGGCGCGGCGGCGGATGGGACGGCGACGGATGGTGTGGCGGCGGATGGCGTGGCGTTGAGTGGCACCGCGTCGAGCGGTGCGGCAGACGGAGGCGCAGTGCGCGGCGGGCCACGAGGCCCGTCGCAAGGTGAACCCCGGCAAGGATGCCCGACGTTGGCCCCATTCGATCTGTCCACGCTGAATCCCGAGCAGCGCGAAGCCGTGATGTACACGGGCGGGCCCCTGCTGGTGCTGGCGGGCGCCGGCAGCGGCAAGACGCGCGTCATCGCCTCGCGCATCGCCTACCTCGTGCGCGTGGCCCGCGTTGCGCCGCAGGCCATCCTGGCGGTGACGTTCACCAACAAGGCCGCGCGGGAGATGCAGGGGCGCGTCTCGCGCATGCTGCCCGCCGCGACGGACGGCGAGGCGGCGCGGCCCACGGTCTGCACCTTCCACTCCTTCGCGGTGCGTCTCCTGCGCGTCCATGCCGACAAGCTCGGCTACCGGCGCGACTTCGTCATCTTCGACGCCCAGGACCAGCTCTCGCTCGTGCGCACGCTGATGGAGGAGGGCGACTACGACACGGTGCTGCTCCCGCCGAAGAACGCCGTGCCCGCGCTGTCCCACGCGAAGAGCCGCGGGCTCACGCCCGAGCTGCTGCTGGAGCGCACCCAGTCGGCCGCCGATGTCCTGCTCGGCCGGCTCATGCGCGAGTACCAGCAGGCGCTCAAGCGCATGAACGCGGTGGACTTCGAGGACCTGCTGATCCTCGCGCTCAAGCTCGCGCGGGAATTTCCCGCGCCGGCGCAGGCCTTCTTCGGGCGCTACGCGCATGTGCTGGTGGACGAGTACCAGGACACCAACCGCGCCCAGTACGACCTGCTGCGCCTCGTCGTCTCAGGGCACGGCAACCTGTGCGTCGTCGGCGACGACGACCAGTCCATCTACCGCTGGCGCGGCGCGGAGCCCGGCAACATCCTCGACTTCGAGCGCGACTTTCCCGGCGCGCATGTCGTCCGGCTCGAGCGGAACTACCGCTCCACGGACACCATCCTCGCCGCCGCGAACCAGGTCATCCGCCGCAACGTGCGCCGCAAGGAGAAGCAGCTGCGCGGCCTTCAGGGCGCGGGCAGGCCGCTGGAATGGCTCGTCGGCGAGGACGTGCACGTCGAGCTGGAGCGGGGCGTGCCGCTCCGCATGCGCGCGCGCGCCCGCGCGGAGGGCTCGCTCGACGACTTCGCCATCCTCTACCGCTCCAACCACCAGTCGCGGCCGCTGGAGGAGACCCTGCGCGAGCATGGCGTGCCCTACCTGCTCGTCGGCGCCGTCCGCTTCTACGAGCGCAAGGAGGTCAAGGACGCGCTCGCGTACCTGCGCCTGATCCAGAACCCGCTGGACGAGGTGAGCCTGTTCCGCGTCCTGAACTTTCCCCGCCGCGGGATCGGCCAGGCCTCGCAGTTCAAGCTCGCCGAGCTTGCCGCGCAACAGGGGCGGGGCACGGTGGCGCTGCTGCGCGAGGCGGAGCAGGTGCGCGACTTCGCGGGGCCGGTCGCCGTCTCCATGGCGCGCTTTGCGGCGCTGCTCGACCGCTACCGCGAGCGCTTCGCCGCGGCGCCCCTCGGCGCGGTGTTCCGCGAGCTGATGGCGGAGCTGGGCTTCGCCGAGGCCGTGGCGAAGGAGGTGCAGGATGCCAAGGCCAAGGAGCGCGCCCTCGCCCTCGTGCACGAGCTCGCGCTGGCCGTGGACCAGTTCGCGCGCGCCAACGAGGGCGCGACCCTGCGCGACTACCTCGAGCACGTGGCCCTGTTCACCCTGGCCGACGACGCGGACGACCGGCGTCAGGCGCAGGTGACGCTGATGACGGTGCACAGCGCCAAGGGGCTGGAGTTCCCGTCGGTGTACGTGGTCAACCTCGCCGACGACATCTTCCCCCACCACCGGGCCCTGGCCGAGGGCGCCGAGGAGGAGGAGCGGCGGCTGTTCTACGTGGCCGTCACGCGCGCGCGAGAGCGCCTGGTGCTGTCCATGGCGCGGCAGCGGCGGCGCTTCGGCGAGGTGATTCGCCAGCGGCCCTCGCGCTTCGTGCTGGAGATCGCGGCGGACCTGTTCGACGGCAGCGCCCCGCACGCGGGGGCGGCGCCCACGCCCCTGCAGAAGGAAGACCGCGCCAAGCAGGCCCGCTCGCGCTTCTTCGAGCAGATGCGGAAGCGATCGGGCGCCGTGGCGGAAGGCGGCGCTGTGCCGGACGCGTCGGGGGAAAGCGGACTCGCGGACGGCGAGCCGATGGACGGCGACCGCATGGACAGTGCCGCGGCCGGCCGCGGAGCGCCGCAAGCGGACCCGGACGGCGCCGATGGCGCGCAGGCTGGACAGGCCGACGGAACGCCGCCGAAGAGGATCGGCGCCTGACGCGCGGGGCGACAGGACAACCCGCTTGACCTGAAGGGCCGGTCCGCGTGGGGCTAGCCGCCCTCCCCGAACAGCCGCGCCGCATTCCGGAACGCGATGGCCTCCCCGACCGCGCGGGGAAGCTGGGTGAGCCAGCGGCGGTGCTCCTGGATCAGCTCCACATACCCGTCCCAGCGCGACGTGACATAGGTGTCGGAGCCGATCAGGAAGCGGTCGGGAAAGCGCAGGAACAGCGCCCGCCAGGCAGGCTCGAGCTTTCCGCCGGGCGCGATGTCGCCCGCCCGGAACGACAATTCGCACCATAGCCGCGCTTGCTGCTCGAGCAGCGCGCCGATGACGGCGGGGGGCTCGCTCATGCCCGCGTGGGCCCAGAGCACCTTCACGTTCGGGTCGAGCGCGAACAGGGCCCGCACCGGCTCCGCGTCCGAGTGCACCTGCACGAACAGTCCGCGCCCTGCCGCGAGCGCCACCACGCGCCGCACATTGGGCGCCTGGGCCCCGCCGGCCCACAGGTGGAACTCGCCGATGCCGCGGTAGACTCCGCTGCGCAGCCGCTCCTCCAGGTAAGCGGCCAGCGCGGGGTCCTCGATCCAATTGCCGGCGCCGACGCTGCCTCGGTACGGGCGCAGAAAGGGGACGATCCGCGCCGGAGCCGCCTTGTGCAGCGTCACGGTGCCGTCGTCCGGCGTGCTGG
This sequence comes from bacterium, assembly GCA_041476685.1. Classification (GTDB taxonomy): domain Bacteria; phylum SAR324; class SAR324; order SAR324; family JACQKK01; genus JBGPEV01. The sequence goes on from JBGOTW010000058.1 coordinate 3,193, forward strand.
ATGCCACCGCGCGCGAGACGCCCGCCTGGTCCATCAGGCGCAGGATGTCCGCGGCGGGAAAGCGGCTCCAGGCGTCCTGGCTGTAGTGCAGGTGCGCGTCCACGATCGGCAGCGGCGCATCGGCCGGCCACGCGACTTGCGCCGCGCTGCACAGCGGAATCGCCGCGGCCGCCAAGAGCATTCCCCGCAGCTTGCGCATCGGACCTCCCCCAGCGGTGAGTGCCTAACGGGCGGACGCCGATCGCGGCCGGCTCGCCGCCGGGCGGTGCCGCGGAGCCGCCGCCGCTCGTTTCGCTGCGCGTCTGAAGCGCGGATCTAGCGGAACGGGATTCCGCACCGATTCCACGTCCACGGTCGGGTACTCGGCGGGAGCGGTGATTTCGAGGAACTCCAGGTCGTCGGAGAATTCGAACACGTTGTGCGCATTGCCCGGCGGGTTATGCAGGCACGACCCGGCCTCCAGCCTGACTACGCCTTGTCCGCCGTACTCGGCCTTCAGCCATCCCTTCAGGATGTAGATGATCTGCGCGTCCGGCGCGTGGAAGTGGGTGCCGGTGCTCTCGTGGCCCGAGCGGATCGCCCGCACGACGTAACCGCCGTAGCGGCCGCCGGTGGCGTCGGCGATCCCCAGGTCCCGGTACTCGAAGAACGCGCGCAGCCCCTTGCGGGAGAACGGCGCGTCCTGCGCATGCTGGGCGAGAAACTTGGCGATGCGCTTGGGCTTTGCCATGGCGGGCTCCGCGGATGGTTCACGTCGGCGCGACACGTTGGGCCGACCCTAGGGGAGGTGGAATGGGACTGTCAATCGTCCGCGCGGATGCGATGTGCCGCGCTGCGGGTCGGGCGTCGGGCCGGAGCCGCGTGACGGCGCCGGAACATGGCGGTCTCGGATTCCAGGCGGTACCCTGATGGACCTCTTGGCTTGCCAGCTCGTCAGTGGCAAGAGGCGGGCCCCTGGATGCCTGTGCGCGTGACTTGCCCCATGGCCTTGACGCGATTTCATTGACGCCACCTCCTCGACGCAGTGGCCTTGACCCCCACGGCGCGCGGCGACTCCATATGTGGCGGACAACCCTTGCCGCGCCTCCCAGGATCCCAGGCCGGCCGCTGGCCCGGGACGAGCGCCTGCGCTGCGCTGCAACAGGGAGATGACGAATGGGAGGGCGGACTTCTTTCGGTCAAGCGCATTGCCCTACCGGCGGTCCATCCCGCCACAGCGAGGCATGCCGTCCGGCCGGCGGGGCAAACGGGGTGGAAATGGGGCGACCCGGGGGACGGGATGCACGGGAGACGGGAAGCCGGAGCGTGCCAGGGCAGAGGCATGACAGGTCAAGGCGATTGACTTACCCAAGTGGCCGGTTTTCAATTCCGGGCACGGCCGATTGTCCGCCCAGCCCGCGGGGTTGGGAAAAGGGGGCGTTGGGCAGGCGGCGCCGCGCACGTGGATCCGGGCGGATACATCCTCCTGGTTCTCGCTCCATCGTGTCGCGGAACGCGTCTTGGCGGCGCTCAGGCCGGGACAATCAGCACACGGGGAGCACATCTTGGGGAGGTATCTCACGAGACGTTGCGATATGCTCCAAATCGCATATTAAGTAAATACGGTAGTCACGACTCGATATTTCCGGTTGAGCAGTATCGATGATCTTTGTTGTCTATGAAATGCGGACGCTAATCGCCGATCATAAGGGCGAGATGATGGTATTTATTCAATCCTGTCGCCTCCAGCAATCGTTTGTACGATAAATCCTTTCGCTGGCTCGCCTTCATCTTTATTCTGGTTTTGTCCACAATTTTGCCACAGACGCGAGGCAAGATGGCTTTACAAGCCGCACCGTACCGGATAGAAACCACTGCCGCGTAGACGAGATGAGCGAAGCCGAGGCGACACGGTGAGCGATGTGGCGGAAATTCCCTTGAGCCCGAAGCGGGCGCCAGGGATACATGGCGTTGAAGTGTGCGGCCTCGAACGTCATCCATTGTCTATGTATTGGCAACATTCGACTGCGGACGAACAGTTCAGGCAGACAGCATGCGGCGCCGAATGGCTCCTCTTTTCGTGGAAGCGAGATTGCCTTGAGAAAATTCTCCGATATTATCGAGAGGGTTGAGCAGATCCGCACCCATCTCGGACTGAATAAGAGCCGGTTTTCCGCCGAAATCGGCATGAAGCCGCAGACCTATAACAACTTCATCGGATCGCAAGGCAGTAAGCCCAACGTAGAACTCCTCTACGGCATTGTGACGCGATTCAGCGTGAATCCCCTGTGGGTCTTCACCGGACAGGGAACCATGTTCCTCGAAGGGCGTGGAGGCTACGGCGGCGCGCGGCACGGCGCCGGCCTGCAGGTCGCGAATGGAGGGACCGATCTTCGCCTCAGCGAGGCCGCGGCGCTGTCGCAGGAACTGGCCGCGATCGAGCCGCTCTTGCGCAAGGTGGAAGACCAGATCAAGCGCATGGAGGCGGGTCAGTCGCCCTTGCTCGACCGGGTCTACGCCGTCATGAAGCGCTACGCGGAACTCTATCCCGCGGAGGCTGCCGAGGAGCTGAAGGCCCTCCTGACTCGCATGGAGCCACGCATCAAGTAGGACCTGGCGCGAATCGGCCCGCCGCGAGCTGCTGGGCGGGTTGGCCCCGGCGCGGGCATTGGCCGCACGCCGCGTCGAGGGCGCTGTCCCGCCGCTCCCTGGACGCGACCCGGAACAGCTCAGGCATTCGGCAGTCCCGCGGCCCGCAGGCCCTGTCGCAAGTCCTCGATCAGATCGTCCGGGTGCTCCAGTCCCACTGACACGCGCAACAGCGCGGGCAGCGCCTTTGCGTCGTGCCGCTTCCTCCATTCGATCAGCGACTCGACGCCCCCGAGCGACGTGGCGTCCCGGAACAGCTTGAGCTGCGCCGGGAGCGCGCGCGCCAGCTCCTCGCTGTCCAGCTCGATGGACAGCACGCCCCCCGGCCCGCGCATCTGCTCCCGGGCCACCTCGTAGCCGGGATGTCCGGGCAGCGACGGATGCCAGACCCGCGGCACTTTGCCCGCGAGCCAGCCCGCCAGGCGCGTCGCCGTGCCGCTCTGCCGCTCCACGCGCAGGGTGAGGGTGCGCAGGCTGCGCAGCGTGAGCCAGGTCTCGAGCACTCCCAATACCGAGCCCTGCACGGCGCGCTCGGCGCGGAGCCGGCCGGCGCGCTCGGCTTCCTTGACCGCCAGCACGCCTCCCAGCGCGTCGGAGTGCCCGGCGAGGAACTTGGTGGACGAGTGCATCACGAAGTCGGCGCCCAGGGCGAGCGGCTGCTGCAGCACCGGCGTGGCGAACGTGCTGTCCACCGCGAGCCAGGCTCCGGCCTGGTGGGCCCGGCGCGCGGCTTCCGCGATGTCGGCGACCTCGCACATCGGGTTCTTCGGCGTCTCGACCCAGAGTACGTCGCCCCGGCCCAGTTCCGCGTCCAGCGGAACGGAGGCGACCCCCAGGCCCGCCCATTGGGCGATCACCGCGTGCGTGCCGTGGTAGCCCCCGCCGATCGCGACCCGCTTCGGGTGCAGGTGATGGAGCAGCGCGCCGACGGCGGCGAGGCCCGAGCCGTACACGACCGCGTGGCCTCCCTCCAGCGCGCCCAGCACCGCCTCCAGCCGCTGCCGGGTGGGCTGGTCGTTGCGGCTGTAGACCAGCCCTTGCGCATTGTCCGCCGCGTAGGTCGTCGTGGGGTGCAGGGCCGGCGCGACGTCGGGACCCGGCTCCAGTCCGTCGTCCGCGTGCAGGGCCAGCGTTTCCGGCTTGCCGGTGGAAGTCATGGGCTGCTCGGATTCGGGTTTGGGCGCGGCGCCTGCGGCCATCAGGCAGGCTGCGCCTGCTGCGGGTAGTTCGAGACTTCGAGCAGGTTCGCGTCCGGATCGCGGAAATAGACCGACACGATCGCGCCCAGCGCGCCTGTGCGGGTCACGGGACCCTCGAGGATCGCGATCCCGCAGGCCTGCAGGTGCCGTACGACCTCGCCGATCGGCACGTCCGTGACGAAGCACAGGTCGCCGGAGCCGGGCGTCGGCCGATCGGCCTTGGGATCCCGCTCCCGTCCAGCCTCGTGCAGGTTGATCTTCTGCTGCCCGAAATGGAGGGCGCGCCGGCCGCCTCCGAAGGTGACCGGCCGCATGCCGAGCACGCGTTCGTAGAACGCGCACGCGGCCTCGACGTCCCGCACGGTCAACACCAGGTGATCCAGCCGTTCGATCCGCATCGCCGGTCCTTACCCGCGCGCTTCGCTTCCGACATGGGCGGCGTCTTCGCGGTTGTGTCCGCCGCGCGGTTTCAGTACATCGTAGCTCACCGGAGTGCACCCCTGCGGTTTGCCTCACCGGAGCGCACCCCCTGCGGCCAGTCTCACCGCAGGGTAAAAGCTGCCGTGCTCCCGCACAAGCCGAAAACGCATCCCCTCCAGGATTCCCCCAATGCCCGCCGATCCGCATCGCACCTTCGTCACCCACCTGGCCTGCGGCCAGTGCGGCAAGAGCCACCCGGCCGGAGCGCTGCACAACCTGTGCACGGCCTGCGGGCGCCCGTTGCTGGTGCAGTACGACCTGGCGGCGGTGGCCGCAGCCCTGACGAAGGAGCGGCTCGCGACGCGCGCCCCGTCGCTGTGGCGCTACCGGGAGCTGCTGCCCGTGACGCGGCCCGAGAACATCGTCACGCTCGGCGAAGGCAGCACGCCCCTGCTCGCCCTGCCGCGCCTGGGCAAGAGTCTGGGCATGGACCGGCTGTGGCTGAAGGACGAGGGACAGCTGCCGACCCTGTCCTTCAAGTCCCGCGGCCAGGCCGTCGCCATCTCGATGGCGAAGGAACTGGGCGTGCAGCGCGTGGCGATCCCGTCCGCCGGCAATGCCGCCGGGGCGATGGCCGCCTACGCCGCCCGGGCCGGGATGGAAGCCTGGGTCTTCATGCCCGAGGACGTGCCGCAGGGCAACCTGATGGAGTGCGACCTGCTCGGCGCGCGGATCCGTCTCGTCAACGGCCTGATCGGCGACTGCGGGAAGATCGTCAAGGACGGCGCGCAGGCGATGGGCTGGTTCGACGTGTCCACCCTGAAGGAGCCGTACCGGCTCGAAGGCAAGAAGACGATGGGCCTGGAGGTGGCCGAGCAGATGGGTTGGACCGTCCCCGACGTGATCGTCTATCCGACAGGCGGCGGCACGGGGCTGATCGGCATGTGGAAGGCCTTCAACGAGCTGGAACGGATGGGCTGGATCGGGCCGAAGCGGCCGCGGCTGGTCTCCGTGCAGGCCGAGGGATGCGCGCCGATCGTGCGCGCCTTCCATGCCCACGCGGATTACGCCGAGCCCTGGCAGAACGCCCACACGGTCGCCGCCGGCCTGCGCGTGCCCAGCGCCGTGGGCGACTTCCTCATGCTGCGGGCGCTCCGGGAGACCCGGGGCACCGCCGTCGCGGTGAGCGACGAGGCGATGCTTCAGGATCAGAAGGCGCTGGCGCGGCTGGAAGGGATTTGTCCCGCGCCGGAAGGTGGGGCGACCCTGGCCGCGCTGCGCAAGCTGCTGGCCGAAGGCTGGCTGCGCCGCGACGAGTCGGTCGTGCTGTTCAACACCGGGCATTTCATCAAGTACCCGTACGAGGCGGCGGCGCCCGTGCATCTGAAGAAGGAGGCGGTGGATTTCGCGCGGCTGGCCTGAGCGGGGCCGCCCCGCTTCCGCCGCTACGTTTCCGCCGCTCCGTCTCAGCCGCTAAGTCTCCGCGTCTACATCTCCGCACGGATGGCGCTCGCTTCGCCGGCCACGACGCGCTCGCCTGCCTCGTTCTGGCACCACACCTCCAGCATTATGCGCCGGTCGGCATCCCGCGGCGTCCCGCCGACGATGCGCGCGCCTGTCGTCACCGCCTGATCCACCAGCACGGGCTTGATGAAGGCCAGCTTGAGCCGCCCGGACTCCAGCCAGCCCCGGCCGAAGAAGTCGCGGCAGGCCTCGCTCAACAGTGCCGCCACGATCGCGCCGTGCACGACCGGGCGCTCGAAGCCGGCCCGCCGGGCCGCTTCCGCGTCGTAGTGGATCAGGTTCCGGTCCTCGTTCACGCGGCCGTAGCGGTCGACCATGTCCTGCGTGAACCGGCGCCGCAGCCGCGGGAAATAAGGCTCGCTCACGGGCGATCGCATCGCTGCTCCCCGGCTAGCCGGCCAGGATCTGGGTGACGCGGCAGCGCGCCACCGGGCGCCCGCCCTCGTCCACCGTGAGCGAGTCGCAGACGACGTACTTGCGCTCGCGCCGGATGTACTTCTCGACGACCTGTCCCGTCGTCGTCAGTGTCTGCCCGGCGCGCACGGCGCCGAGGAACTCGTACTCGTGCTTGGCGTGGATGCCGCCGCTGGGCCGGTCAATGCCGGAGCGGCCCATCAGGCGCGTCGAGAAGATCGTGGCCATGGCCGGATGCGCCACGGGCGCTTCGAACGGCGGCGCGCCGTCGGTATGCCACAGGTGCTTGTCGCCGCTGGCCAGGGCGTACTCCCGGATCATGTCCGCGGTGACGTGGTGCCGTACAGGACCCAGCTTGTCGCCGATCTGGATATCGTCGAACTTGGTCGTCGCCCCCTGCTTCATTACCGTCCCCTGCTTCATCTCCGTCCCTTGGTTCATCACCGCCCCCCGCTACATCGCCGCCCCCCGTCCCCGCCGTTCCGGATCCCTGCGTACGCGCAGCGCGCCGTCTGCCGGCCCATTCACGCCGCCGTGTTCGGCAGGCTCGCCGGACGGATGGCGATGCAGGCGTTGCCGCTGCCCGAAGACGGACCGTAGCTGCCGTGCTGCAGGCCGGCGAAGCGCTCGCCGCTCTTGTCGTCCAGGCAGCCCAGCATCGTGGCCAGCGGCCGTCCGCCCATCTCCGTCGTCACCGCCTCGGCATATTCGGCGAAGCCATCCTTCGCTTCCGTGATCCGGCCCTCCACCAGCAAGGCGATGAACGCCCGGTCCCGGCGCTGGGAGTGTTCCGCGGGCCACAGCCCCGGGCCCCGCGCAAGCTTGTGGGAGAACGCGCAGCTGGCGACGACCACCGTGCGCCGCCCGCTCGTCTGCGCCGCGTTCCGGATCGCCACGCCGACGGAGAAGCATTCCTCCAGGCTCGCCGCCAGGACGCTGGGCAGGACGACCACGGGAATCTTCTGGTCGGGATCGAGGTAATGGAGCGGCACATAGGTGCCGTAGTCCCAGGTGTAGTGGGGAGTGTCGTTGCGCACGACGGGGACGCCCACGATCTGGATCTCCTTGGCGAGCGCCTCGGCGAACTCCGGGTCCCCGCGCCGCTGGTACGGTGCGCCGGGAATCAGGTCCGGGGCCTCGTCCGCCACGCACATGCCCTTGTGCTCCGCCTGCATCGTCACCTGCCAATTGAACGTGCTGACGAAGTGCGCGGACAGGATCACCATCAGGTCCGGCTTCGCCGCCCGGATCTCCTTGCCCATCGAGTGCAGCCCGCTGACGACCCCTTTCAGGAACGGCGGCACCTTGGCCTCGATCCCGATGCGCGGCACATGCGGAGCGACCACCGCGCGAATGATGCCTCCGGCCATGCCAGTCTCCTCGCGTCGAATCAAACGACGGCTGCAATATACCCGCTTTCCACGCCGACGCCCTCGCGGCGGGGCGTCCCTCGGCTGCGGGTGCGCGCCACCTGCCCGCCCGGCACGAATGCCCGCAACGTCCCTGCGCCGCCCGCCGCCGTCAGGTGCCGGAACGTGCGAGTTCCGCCGCCAATTCCTGGCGCAGCCGGAAGCGCTGCACCTTCCCCGACGCCGTGCGCGGCAATTCGGGCACCATCCGGATGTGCGGCCGGCAATCGGGGTGCTCCAAGCATCGGCCGATGGCTCCCCGAATGGTCTCCTCCAGGAGCGCGCCGGCTGCCCCCGCCCGGGCCGGAACGGCGTACAGGACGAGGCGCATCGGCCCGTCTCCGTCGTTCACGCCGATCGCCGCCGCGTCGGCCACCTCGGGCAGGGCGAGCACGCAGTCCTCGATCTCCGCCGGATTCGCCCATTGCCCGCCGAGCTGCAGCATGTCGTCGCGCCGGCCCTTATGATTCCAGCGGCCCCGCTCGTCGAACGTGAACCGGTCGCCCGTGGAGAACCACCCCCCGTCCATGACGGCTGGAGTGCAGGCCGGCTGATTCCAGTAGCGGGCGCACGTGGACGCCATGCGCACCTGCAACATGCCCGGCTCCCCCGGGCGGGTCACTTGCGCTCCGTCGTCGTCGACCAGCCGCACCTGCGCCTGCGGGGCCGGGTATCCGGCCGATCCGGGGGCGGTGTCGCCCGGGCGGTTGGTGAGGAACATGTAGATCGTCTCGGACGTGCCGATCCCCTCGACGATCGCGGCACCCGTCGCCTCTGCCCAGCGACTGTACAAGACTTCAGGCAGTTTTTCACCCGCCGACACCCAGGTGCGCACGGAGCGGAACGGCTCCTCTCCGGCTATGCCGGCGCGCAACATGCTGCGGAACAGGGCGGGCACGCTGAACACGATGTCCGGCCGGTGAGCCCGGAGCACCTCCAGCACGCCCGCGGGGTTCGGCCACGAGCTGTGCAGGATCGTGGTCGCTCCCAGCCGCAACCCGCCGAACAGGCAGGTGCCGAGCGCATAGGCGAAGAACAGCTTCGACGTGGCGAACAGCCGCGTGCCGGCCCCGACGCCGAGCGTCTCGCGCAGGTACGCGTCCGACGCCAGCACGTCCTGCTGCGCGTGCACCGCGGCTCTCGCCGCGCCGGTCGTGCCGGAGGTGTAGATCCAGAACGCCATGTCGGCGGGGGACATGGGCGTGGCCCGCAGGGGCGCCGCGGAGCCCGTCGTCAACTCGCCGAACGGGCGCGTGCCCTCGGGGACGCTGTCGGATCCGAGCACATACACCCGCAGCGGCTCGGTCAGGCGTCGGGCAGCCCGCCGGAAGAGCGGAACGTACTCCGCATCCAGCACGAGCACCCGCGCCCGGCTGTCCGCCAGATAGAACAGCAGTTCCTCCGCCGCTGCGCGCGGATTGATCGGGACCGCGACGGCGCCGATCTTGAGGGTAGCCAGGTACGCACAGACCAGCTCCGGCGCGTCCTTGAGCAGCAGGAGGACGCGCTGCCCGCGTGCCACCCCGGCGCCGCGCAGGCCGTGGCCGATGCGATCCACCATGGCCAGCACCTCGCCGTAGGTCAGCCGCCGCTGCTCATGGATCAGGGCCGGCGCGTCCCGCAAGCCCCGCTCCAGGGCGGGGCCGAGGATGGCGTCGGCGGCGTTCATGGCGCGGGGCCGGACGGTGGAGGGAGCGGACATGCGATCGCCGGAATTCGGGAGAGCCTACTGCGGTGCGCGGCCGGGGATGCTGGCGGGCGCCGGGCGGAGTGCGGGACGCGGCGGGCTGAAGCTATCCGCCGTGAGCGGTGCGCGCGCCGGCGAGGGGCTGGGAGCGGCTGCGGGCGAGGTAGGCAGCCAGCGCGGCTTCCAGGCGCGACCGATCCGCAGCCGTCATGTCGTAGATCATCTTGGTGCGGCGCAGCGTCAGGTCCTCCAGGCGATCGGCAAGCTCCACCTCCACCATGTATTCCAGATCCGCCTGGGTGTAGCGGTGGCTCGGCACGAGCGCCTCGCTCAGGCGCGGATTGTGCTCCACGCGGCGGGCCAGTTCCACCCAGCGGCTGCCGTAGCGCTTGCGCCAGACTTCGACCTGTTCCGTGGCGATGCCTTGGGGGACGCGGAAGCCGGCCGGTTCCGTCCCTCCGCCGACCAGCGGCTCGACCGCCGTGTCGAGGGAGCCCCTGCCGGGATCGGTGGGAGGCACGTGCTTGCGCAGCCGGCGCACGATGTTGACCGCATACGAGCGGTAGCTGGTGAGCTTCCCGCCGTACAGCAGCACCCAGGCCGTTCCGGGTGCGTCCGACTCGATCACGATCTCCGACTCGCGGGACAGCCGGCTCAACGACGTGCCCCCGGTCAGGAGCGTGCGCACGCCGCTGTAGATGTGCAACACTTCCGCCCGCTTCAGGTTCCGGCCCGGGAAGAACTGGTTGAACGTATCGAGGAGGTAGCCGATTTCCTCCTCCGACGGCGGCACCCGGGCGAAATCCTGGCCCTCGTACCGGCTCTCGGTCGTGCCGATCAGGCTGAACTTCTCGCGCCAGGGCAGGACAAAGATCAGCCGGCGGTCCCCGCCCATCAGCGCCAGCCCGTACGGGAGCCCCAGCGTCGGAATCACGAAGTGGATGCCCCGGTCGTAGACCATGGCGTGCGAGCGGTGGTTCACGGTGCGGCGCTCGAACTGGGGCACCCAGGGTCCGGTGGCGTTGACCACGCAGCGGGCCGTCAACGTCCAGGCCTCGCCCGTCCGCGTCGCGGTGCCCACGAGGCGATAGACGCGCCCCTCGAGGCGAGCGCCGGTGACGGGGTGGTAGTTGAGGATGGTGGCGCCGGCCTGCCGCGCGCTGAGCGCCGTCTCCAGCGTGAGGCGCGAGTCGAGCGCCTGCGCGTCGAAATAGGCCACGGCGCCGCTCAGCCCTTCCTGCCGCAGGTAGGGAATGCGCCCCAGCTCCGCCCGGGACACCGTCCGCGAGCGGCCGAGGTTGCGCTGGCCCGCCAGCAGGTCGTAGAGGATCGTGCCGAGCCGCACCATCCAGGGCCGGCGCACGGAGCCCTGGTAGATCGGGATGATCAGCTCCAGGGGCTTGACCAGGTGCGGGGCGATCCGCAGCAGGTTCCGGCGCTCGTGCAACCCTTCCCACACCAGGCCGAATTCCCCGGTTTCCAGGTAGCGGATGCCCCCGTGGATGAGCTTGGTGGACTGGCTGGACGTGGCTTGCGCGAAGTCGTACTGCTCCAGCAGGACCGTCCGGTATCCGCGATACACGGCCTCGCGCGCCACCCCGCACCCGTTGATTCCGCCGCCGACGACGGCGATGTCGAACGCGCCGAGCTCGCGCGGCGCGGAGGATGGCGAGCCAGTGGCGTTCATGGCAGCGGGGATGAGCGGAGCGGTTGCGGGATGCCGCCGGGGAGACGCGGCGGCGCGAAGGCCGGCGAAGCGGTCCGGGCGCGCGTCAGGTGCGCCGCTGCCGGGGTGCGTGCGGCGGCGCGCGGCCGCCATGCCTGCGGTATGCCCAAGAGAGGATTTGACTCCCGCCTTGCCGGATTTGCCTGAAATGTCAAGGGAAGCACTGAGAATTCAGTCACCTGCGTGCTACGGTTGATCCTGCACTATAATGCGCTATCGCCCAGTATTCAGCCGATTTGTGTGACAACTCGTGTGACAATATCGGACGTTTTTGGAGTGCCCAGGATTTGACTGCGACACGCACCCGATGAACAATGCTTACCTCAACGCCAACCCCTCGCGCAACCTTCCGAAATCCCTCTTCGCTCTCCCGCTGAAGGCCCTCGTCAACCACAAGCAGCCAAACGGCGAGGTGGCCGGGGGCTACCTGAGGCTGACACCGGAGCAGTTCCCGGAACCAGCCCCACCAGGTGGAGGACAGGTAGCTCACGCTGGCGAGGACAAAGTGAAATAGACTCTCCACCAGGTGCCGAAATTGGAGGAAGGCGGAGTTGCATCTTGCTATTGAAAGGGCGAAGGACCATCGCCTCAGTATCTAGGGCGGACATACTTTTAACAATCTGTGCTCTCTAGACGGCGAGTACCCATCCAGGACCACCCGCCACGATTCCCATCAGCGGCATTGCAGGGCGCGGCGAGCTCGCCTCGCGTTCCGGCCAATAATCTGGCATCCTACCGGTTACCTGGGGCCAGTCGATTCCACAAATTCTGCGCAGTTCGCATCCATTCAGTCCATGGTCAGAGATAGACGACTGCGGGATACGTGTTTGCCACGCGGAACTTGAAGTCTGCTCGATCGCGTTCGACGAGGTTTTCCAGTGCCTGGTGCCTGAGACGTCAATTCCGCGAGATCAGCTATGACGCGCATCGTTCAACAATTTGGCGTCGACTACAACTTCCCTGTGGTATTCACCCGATCCTTGTTTCGGCCGGATAACCTCGTCTTCGTCGAGACGCTCTCCCGGCTGGAACCGGACAAGCGGCATGGGGTCCTGTTCATCGTTGACGAGAACGTTGCAAAGGCCCGGCCTGGATTGAACTCCGAAATCGAACGATACTTTGCGGCTCACGCTCAGCGCCTCAAGCTGCTCGGGCCGACCCATGTCGTGCCGGGCGGGGAGCCGGCGAAGAACGACCTCGCGCATACGATGAAGATCGTGGAATTGGTGAACGAATACGGGATAGATCGGCAATCCTTTCTTGCGATCATCGGCGGCGGGGCGGTGCTCGACATGGCCTGCTTCGCGGCGTCCATTGCCCACCGCGGCGTCCGCGCGGTACGAATTCCCACGACCGTGCTTTCGCAAAACGATTCCGGCGTGGGGGTCAAGAACGGCATCAACTTCCTCGGAAAGAAGAACTTCATCGGCGCCTTTTCGCCTCCCTTCGCCGTCCTGAGCGACGCGAGTTTCCTGGAAACCCTGTCTGACCGGGACAAGATCGCCGGCGTCGCCGAAGCGATCAAGGTTTCCCTGATCCGCGATCGCAACTTCTTCGCCTTCCTTGAGGCAAACGCGGACAAGCTCTCCCGGGGAGATCCCGAGGCCATGGGCGCGCAGATCCGGCGCTGTGCCGAGCTCCACATGGAGCATATTCGCTCCTCCGGAGATCCGTTCGAGTTCGGCAGTGCCCGGCCCTTGGACTTCGGGCACTGGACCGCCCACAAGCTTGAATCCCTCACCCGTAACCGGATTCGTCACGGCGAAGCCGTCGGAATCGGAATAGCCCTGGATACGCTCTACTCCGTGCGTATGGGACACCTCCCGGGGCCGCTGGGGGAGCGCGTGCTTGGCGTGCTGAAGAAAGTCGGCTTGCCGCTCTGGGTGGACGAACTCGATGCCACGACCGCTGACGGGACGCCGGCCGTGCTGGCCGGGCTGAGAGAGTTTCGTGAACACCTCGGCGGACGGCTGCATATCACCCTGCTCCGCGATCTGGGCGAGGGGTTCGAGGTGCACGAGATGGAAGAGGCGGCAATCCTGCAATGCATCGCCGAGCTGAAGGCACGCTATGCGCGAAGCTTGCCCCGCGCTGCTATCGCGCGTCACGCCTCCTGACACGTTTCCGTCGCCAGGGGAACGCTCTCATGAAGCTACAGCGGGGATTCCACCTCACCTACTGCTCAAACATCCATCCGGGTGAAACCTGGGAGGAGGTGCGGGCGAACCTGGTCCGGTACATCCCCGAACTCCGCACCCGGATGGGCCTGAGCGAGCCGCTCGGCATCGGGTTGCGCCTGTCGGCGCAGGCTGCCGAAGTGCTTGCCCAGCCGGAGGAGCTGGAGCGCTTCGCGCGGTTCCTGCAAGAAGCGGAAGCCTACGTTTTCACGATCAACGGATTTCCCTACGGGGTCTTTCACGGCGCGCGGGTCAAGGAGGAAGTCTACCTGCCGGATTGGAAAGACGAGGAACGCCTGAGATACACCGGGCAGCTTGCGCGCATTCTGGCGACCCTACTGCCCGACGAGCCGGGTCTCGAAGGCAGCATCAGCACGGTCCCCGGCGCCTTCAAGACAGAGGTGAAGTCGGAAGACGATGTCAGGCGCATGGCGTTGCTGATGCTGAGGCAGGTTGCGCAGCTGTACCACCTGCGAATGGAGACCGGGAAGCTGCTCACGCTCGCCATCGAGCCCGAACCCTGCTGCCACATCGAAACGACTGCGGAAGCAATCGGCTTTTTTCAGAAGTACCTGTGCGCGCCCGAGGCGTTGGATGCCCTGGCCGTGGACCTGAACATTTCCCGCGACGCGGCGCTGCAAGCGGTCCACGAGCATCTGGGGCTGTGCTACGACGCGTGCCACATGGCGATCGAATACGAGGAGCCGGCCCAGGCCTTGCGCGACATCGCGGCCGCGGGGATCAAGATCTGCAAGTTCCAGATCAGCTCGGCGTTGCGGCTCACGTTCCGTCCCGGCGACGGCCGCGCCCGGCAACTGCTGACGCCCTTCTCGGAAAGCACGTACCTGCACCAGGTCGTCGAGCGGTCGCCGGCCGGGCTGGTGCGCTACACGGATCTGCCGGAAGCCCTGGAGCGCGCCGACCGTGCGCCCGCATCCGGACCGAACCGTCCCGTCGAATGGCGGGTGCACTTCCACGTGCCCATCTTCCTGGAGGAAATGAAGCAATTCCAGACCACCCAGGATTACCTCGTGCGGCTGTTCGACCAGATCAAGCACCGCAGTCCGTGCCCCTACCTGGAGGTGGAAACGTACACCTGGGATGTCCTGCCTACGGAATACAAGACCATGAACGTCGCCGACGCCATTGCCCGGGAGTTGAATTGGGTGCGCTCCCAGGTCGAGTCATGACCGAAAGTTCCGCGCCATCCGAGTCGCGCTGGACGTTGTATCTTCGGCTCGGACGGGTTTCGAATCTACCGACAGTCTGGACGAATTGCCTGGCGGGCGTATTCCTCTCCGGGATTGCGCCAAACGCGGTCACTGCGGGGCTGCTGGTCTTGGCGCTTTCGTGCTTCTACAGCGGCGGGATGCTCCTGAATGACGCCTTCGACGTCGAGCATGACCGCAAGTTTCGCCCCGAGCGCCCGATTCCCGCCAGGCAGATCACGGCCCGCGAGGTGTATGTGGGCGGATTTGTCCTGCTCGGGCTGGGGGAGGCCGTGCTGGGCACGATTGGCCCGTTGCAAGGGTCCGCGCCGGCGGGGATGGGTCTGCTCAGCGGGCTGGTGCTTGGAGGGCTGATCGTCTACTACGACGCGCATCACAAGAACAACGTCCTGAGCCCGCTGGTGATGGCCTTGTGCCGGGCCATGGTCTACGTCACCGTCGCCCTGACGGTCCTGCCGGCGCTGAAAGCACTGGGCTCCCCCGCCAGGCTCGGCTGGGGCATTGTCGCGCTCATCTGCTATCTGATCGGGCTGACCTACGTGGCCAAGCAGGAAAACTTGAAAAAGATCCGGAATCTGTGGCCCCTGGTTCTCCTCGCCACACCCTTCGCCTATCGCGCTCCGGCCCTTTCCGAAGGTCTGTTCGCCGCCGCGCTCTACCTGGGATTCCTGGCCTGGGTCGGCTACGGGCTGTGGTTTGTGATGATTCCAGCGCAGCGCAGCATTCCGCGGGCAGTGACCGTCCTGATCGCAGGAATTTCGCTGCTCGACGGAGTGCTGATGGCGGGGAGCGGGGCACCTCCGGCCTGGCTCGCCGCCGCGGTCGCGGCCTGGGCGCTGACCCTCTTCCTGCAGCATTTCGTTGTCGGAACCTGACTCACGCGCCGGAACCCTGCGGCGGCTTCACGGCGAATACAGGTGCTGCAGCAGGAGCGACTTGACGTCAGTGGCCGCCACGGACTCACCCTGCACCGTGCGCTTCTCGCTGCTGATGAAGACGGGGCCGTCCTGGGGATCGTCCGTGAGCCGGCCGTGGGACCCCTTCACCAGACCCGCATCCAAAGGAATCACGTCCATCA
>JBGOTW010000059.1:0-18555 GCA_041476685.1 bacterium
TCATGACCGTAGGTACGCCGGAGCACCCGTTGCGCGTGGCCATCTTCGGCTCCGGGCCCGCGGGCTTCTATGCCGCCGAGGAACTGCTGAAGCAGACCGGCCTGTCCGTCGCCGTGGACGTCTACGACCGCCTGCCCACTCCCTACGGGCTGGTGCGCGGGGGCGTGGCGCCCGACCACCAGAACATCAAGGCCGTCATCAAGATCTACGAGCGCTGCGCGAACCGTCCGGGCTTCCGCTTCCTGGGCAATGTCTCCTTCGGGGAGCAGATCACCCGCGCCGAGGTGCTGGCCCACTACCACCAGGCGCTCTTCTGCACCGGCGCCAAGTCCGACCGGCGCATGGGCATCCCCGGCGAGGACCTGGCCAACAGCCATCCCGCCACGATCTTCGTCGGCTGGTACAACGGCCATCCGGACTTCGTCGGGGAGAGCTTCGACCTGACCGCGGAGCGGGTGGCCGTGATCGGAAACGGCAACGTGGCCATGGACGTGGCGCGCATCCTGGCCGCCCCGACCGCCGAACTGGCCAAGACGGACATCGCCGACTACGCGCTCAAGGCACTGGAGAAGAGCCGCGTGCGGGAGATCTTCCTGCTGGGGCGGCGCGGCCCGGCCCAGGCGGCGTTCACCAATCCGGAAATCCGCGAGCTGTGCGAGCTGGAGGGCGTGGACCTCGTCGTGCAGCCTGGCGAGCTGGAACTCGATCCGGCCAGCCAGGCCTTCCTGGCCGCCAGCAAGGACCCCGTGCACCAGCGCAACCTCGACATCCTGAAGGCGCAGATTCCCAAGGGCGATGGCTCGCACGTCCGCAAGATCCGCGCGCGCTTCTGCGTCTCCCCGGTGGAGGTCAAAGGCCGGGTCGAAGCCGACGGCACGGTGCGCGTGCAGGGCCTGCGCCTGGAGCGCAACCGGCTCGAGGGCGACGGCAAGGGCGGCGCCAAGGCGGTGGGAACCGGGGCGCACGAGGAGATCGCCGTGGACCTGGTGTTCCGCTCCATCGGCTACAAGGGTGTCGGCTTGCCCGACATGCCTTTCGACGAGCGGGCCGGGATCATTCCCAACGCGGCGGGGCGCGTGCTGGACAAGCCCGCGGGCCAGGTCGTGCCCCGGCTGTACGTGGCGGGCTGGATCAAGCGCGGTCCGTCCGGCGTGATCGGCACGAACAAGCCCGACGCCATCGCCACGGTCGCGCTCATGCTTCAGGACGCGAAGACGCTCGCTCCGCCCGGCGGACCGTTCGACCCCGCGCCGGGTGCCGTGGACGCGCTGCTGCGCGGCAAGGGCGCCGTGGCCATCTCGTTCGCCGACTGGAAGCGCCTCGATCAAGCGGAAGTGGCCCGTGGCAAGCCGGCCGGCAAGCCGCGCGAGAAATTCACCACCATCTCCGAGATGCTGGGAGTGCTCCGCTCTTCGTGACGCAGCCTCCGGCGTGACGCAGAGCTCGCCGCGACCCGTCCCCCGGGGTGACCCAGCGCCCGTCATGACTCAGCGCTCTTCGTGCTGCGATGTTCGCCGTGACCCGGCCCCCGGGGTGATGCAGGGCTCAGGGTGCCGCGGCCCCCGGAGTGATGCATCTCTCGCCGCAGCACGGCCTCCGTTGCGCCATAGCGCTTGCCTGACCCGGCGTCGCGCCCCGGCAGCGAATGCGACAGCCGCGGGGGCTTGCCCGGGAGCTTGCATTTCCCCCGCAATAGCAGCAACGTGGCTCCCGGATCGAGAAGGGGGAAACACTGCGGATCCTGGTTGCCAACACGACGCGCCGGACGGTCTCAGGGACCGGCCCCGCTCTTGCATCGCTCCGTGCAACGGTTGACGGGCCATGGGGCCCCGCAGCGGGCCGACAGCCTGCAGATCTCACGGATATCAGGGAGGATTTCGGCATGGTCGCCAGCGCCTCTTCGGCCCGCAGCAAGCGCCAGCGCGCCGCCGCCGCGCCCGAGCCGGACAGCGCCGCCCCCGCCGCGGGCTACACGGTCGGCGTGCGCACCAAGTTCGGGGACGAGTTGGAAGGGCTGGACATGCTGCCTGACGGACTGGTGTTCCGCTCCTCGGTGCCGCTGCAGCCCGGCAAGACGCTGGAACTGATCCTGTGCCGCGGCTCGATCCTGGTGGATGCGATCGTCGTCCAGTGCACGAGGCTGCGCGACGAGCAGAGTGGCTACGCGATCCACACCCGCTACCATCACGTGTCCGATGCCCTCAGCAGCCTCATCCGCGAGGAAGTGGCGCGCCTGACGGGAAGACCGGAACTGCTGAGCCACTGAACGACTGAGCTTCTGAACGACTGAGCCCCTGACCAACTGAGCTACCAGGCGACCCACCCACGGCGCCCATCCCGCCCCCCCGGCGCGCGCCCCTTCTCCGGCCAGCGCTGCCTTACCCGCCCGCGTGGCGACGGGCTGTCGGATTGCACCGGAGAAAGCTGCCGACGCCCTTCGCGCGATTCTGCCGGCACGCTGTGCGCGATGCGGCTGGCGCGCTTCGCGCGACGCGGCGGCGCGTGCCGGGTCCCGACCCCATGCTTGAGTGCATCTACGGGCTTTCTCCACGCGGGCGCTTGAGCGGCCCGGGCGAACCCTTCGCCCTGCAGTGCGCGTACCCCTTGCAGCGCATCGAAGTGAACGAGAGCGCCTTCCGGCTGCTGAGCGCCCTGGACGGCGCGACGCCCCTGCATGCCCTCGTCGCACCCGGCGCGCCCGTTGCGCCCGCCCTCGGCGCCTTCCTCGAATCCCTCGTCACGCGGGGCTGCCTGACCGCCCGCTACCGCGCGGTCCCCGCGTTCCCCTTCGGTCAGCGACCGGCGCGGCCGGCGGCGGGCATGCCGGCGCAACCGGCGGCACCCAGCATCGAGGTGGTGATCCCCGTGCTGGACAATGCGGCAGGACTGGCGCGCTGCTTGGCGGCGCTGGCTGCGCTCGACTATCCCCGCCGACGCTGGAGCGTCACGATCGTGGACGACGGCTCGGCGCAGCCGGTGGAGCCGCGCGTGGGCCCGCTGCCGGCCGGGCTGCCCCTGCTGCGCTGGATCCGCCTTCCGGCGAACGTGGGACCCGCGAGCGCCCGCAATGCGGCGCTGTTTGCGCGCGGCGGCGGGACTCCCTCCGCGCTGGTTGCCTTCACGGACAGCGACTGCGTCCCCGGGGTGCGCTGGCTGACGTCACTGGCGGCGGCGTTTGACGAGCCTGTGCCTGAGGAGCCGTTGCCTGACGAGCCGGCGCCTGACGCGCCCGCAGCGGGCGAGCCGGTGCAGGAGCCGCCGGGGCTGGCGGCCGTGGGAGGACAGGTGCGGGGACTGAGCGGGCGCGGCTGGCTGGCGCAGTACGAGGATGCGTGCGCGTCGCTCAACCTGGGCCGCGCCGGCGGGCCGGTGGGCGCCGCGGGGGACCGGCTCTCGTACCTGCCCACCTGCAACCTGATTGCGCGGCGCGCGGCGCTGGAGTCGGTCGGCGGATTCACGCCCGGCCTGCGCCTGGGGGAGGACGTGGATCTGATGTGGCGGATGCGGGTACGCGGCTGGGACGCCTTCTACCTGCCGGGCGACAACGAACCAGCGGGTGGCGTCGCCACGCAGGGCGGAGCCGTGCCGGTAGCGAACACCGTGCCGCCGGAATGCACAGTGCCGCTGGAAAACCCGGAATACACAGTGCCGCTGGAAAACACAGTGCCGCTGGGAATCACGGTCCTGCCGGATAACACGGTACGGCACGAGTACCGGGACCGGCTGGTGCCGTTCCTGCGGCGCAAGGCGGCGTATGCCCGCTCCGAAGCCTGGCTGCGGCGCCGGCACCCGGCGCATTTCGCGGGCCGCGCACCGCGCATCCCACAGCTTGCGCTCGCCGTGACCGGGGCCGGTTGCCTGGCGGGCGGCGGGAACTGGGTGGCCGGACTGGCTGCGGCGGGCGCGCTGCTGGTGGCGGAAGGGGCATGGCACGGCTGGCGCCGGCGCGAGGCCGCGCGCGGCTGGCCGTTCGGTTCCGCGGTGGCCGCCCTGGCCCGGCGCGCCGCGGCGGGCGTGCTCGCGGACTGCCGCACGCTGGTGCGGCAACACGCGGTGCTGGGGTTGCCGCTGCTCGCGCTGAGCCCGGGGCGGCCCGCGTGGCCACTGTGGCTGGCGGCGATCCTGCTCGGGGCGGCCTGGGGCGAAGGTCTGGCCCGCCGCCCGGGCCTGCCGCTGCCGGTCTTCTGCGCCGGCTACACCCTGGACGTGTTGGGGTACAGCGCGGGCCGCTGGCTCTCCCGCGGGGCGGCCTGGTTCGCGCCGGCGGTACGATCGCCGTAGGCGACACACGGGCTCGCGCAACGCGCGGTCCGGAGCGCTGGGTCCACGGCAGCGGCCCGCCCTTGGGTCCCGCCGCGACAAAGAGGATTGATTTTCTCAAATGGTTCCGGGTAATAAAGACGCCTGGAGCGACCCGGGGGATCTGCGGGCGGTGCAAAGCGATGGTGTGACGCGGGCGATCCCTGCCCGCGACCGCCGACTCCGACAGGGCAGCTCCCCGAATTCCGCCGGCGTGCCGCATGGGGCCCGACCGGGCCATGTGCCAGCCGGTGCCAGCGATCCCGCCGGATCCCGCGGCGACTCGACCCACAAGCCACGAGGACTCGAGAGCTCGATGACGACCTGGATGGAGGGGCGCCGCCCTGCTGGGGCCGGCCGATTTGTTCCGGCGCGGGCGGGCAGGCGCATCGTCCTGCTCCTGTGCGGGGCGCTGCTGGCCGGCGTCGCGGCGTGGAGCCTGTTTCCGGGCGCCGCCTCCGCCCAGCTCCTCACCGAGGAGGACCTGGCGCTGATTCCCGCCGGCAGCCAGCCGATCAAGTTCAGCCACAAGGTGCACGCCGGCGACAACATGGTCCAGTGCGAGTACTGCCATGTGTACGCCCGGCGCTCGCGCGTGGCCGGGATTCCGGCCGTGGCGATCTGCATGGGCTGCCACAAATTCGTCAATCCGGCGCTCTCCGAAGTGCAGAAGGTCGCCAAGTTCTGGGACGCGCAGGAGCCAATCCCCTGGGTCAAGATCAGCGACATCCCGGACTTCGTGCGCTTCAACCACGCCCAGCACGTCAACGCGAAGAACGAGGTCTATCCCAAGGGCGTCCCCTGCCAGACCTGCCACGGGCAGGTCCAGACCATGAACGTCGTGCAGAAGGCCGATCCGAACTTCGGCCTGATGGGCTGGTGCCTGAACTGCCACCTCACGGTGCCGGGCACGCTGGAGCAGAAGCGGGGCACGCCGGAGGCGCTGGGCAGCATGCGCCTGCTGCACTCCAAGCATCCCGCGGGCAACTATGTGCGGCCGAAGCTGACCGACTGCCTGACCTGCCACTACTAGGCCCGGCGCAGCCGCGGCGCGCGACCGGCAGGCCCGGCGCACGCAGCGGCCCGCCGAACCGCCCGCTTGCGGCGGCGCAACGGAGACATGCGAAACCTATGGATAAGCAAATCCGCCGCAGGGACTTCTTCAAGGTGCTGGGAGCGTCAGGCGCGGTGGCCGTGACTGCGTCGGCCTGCGCCGACCCGCCCGAGAAGGTCATTCCCTACCTGCTGCCCCCCACGAACGTGGAGTTCGTCCCGGGCAACCCGCTCGAATACGCCACGACCTGCATGGAGTGCCCGGCGGCGTGCGGGATGGTGGTCAAGACGCGCGAAGGGCGGGCGATCAAGGCGGAAGGCAATCCGGACCACCCGCTGAACCGGGGCGCGCTGTGCATCCGGGGCCAGGCGGCCGTGCAAACCCACTACAACCCGGCGCGCTTCCGCGGCGCGGCGGCGCGCAAGGGGGAGCAGTGGGCGGCGCTGGAGTGGGCCCAGGCGGAGAAGCTGCTGGCCGACAAGATCCGCGCCGTCGCCGACCGGCGGCAGATCGTCTACGTGACCGGCAACGCCGCCGGCACGCGCGGCAAGTTCCTCGACGCCTGGCTCGCGGCCATCGGCGCCTCGCCCAAGGTCGTGCTGGAACCGCTCGCCCTGCACAGCATCAAGGCCGCCAACGACCGCTCCTTCAAGCGGGCGGAGGTGCCGGTGTACCGCATCGCCGAGAGCAACCTTTTGCTGAACTTCGGCAGCGAGTTCCTCGAGACGTGGATGAACCCCGTGGCGAACGCGCGGGAGTTCACCGCCATGCACGCCGTGGACGACGCCGCCCGGCGCAAGGGCAAGTTCGTCCATATCGCGCCGCACGTCTCGCTCACCGGGGCCAACGCGGACGAGTGGGTTCCGTGCAGGCCGGGCAGCGAAGGCGTGCTGGCGCTCGCGCTGGCGCGCGTCGTGCTCGAGAAGGCCCGGGGTAAGGTGCCGGCCGGCGAGGCGGACCGGATCGCCGCCCACCTGAAGCCCTACACGCCCGACAAGGCCCAGGAAGCCAGCGGCATCCCGGCCGAGACGATCAAGCGGCTGGGCGAGGAGTTCGCCGCCACGCGCAGCCTGGCGCTGGCCGGGGGGAACCTGCTGGCCTCGGATGCCGGCACGGCCGTCCAGTCCGCCGTCAACCTGCTCAACTACGTGGCGGGCAACATCGGCACGACCGTCCAGTTCGGCGCCTCGAACCAGATCGACCCCTCCACGCCCTTCAGCAAGGTGCTCGAGCTGGTGCAGCGCATGCAGACGGGCCAGGTCAAGCTGCTGATCGTGGACGGGGCCAATCCGGTGCACAGCCTGCCCCCGGCCGCGAAGGCGGCGGAGGCGATCAGCAAGGTGGACTTCGTCGTCAGCCTGTCCAGCGCCCAGGACGAGACCACGCAGCTGGCGCATCTGGTGCTGCCGGGCCAGACGTTCCTGGAGCGCTGGGGCGACGCCTTCCCGCAGCGCGGGGTGGCTTCGCTGGTGCAGCCGGTGATGACACCGGTCTTCCCCGTCAAGGCGGCCGAGGACACGCTGCTGGCGGTGGCGCAGGGACTGGGCGTGACCGCCTTCAAGGCGACGCCCGCCTATCGCGATGTCGTGCGCCATGCCTGGGCCCAGGTGCAGAAGGAGACCGGCTCCGGCGGGGACTTCGAGACGTTCTGGCGCACCAGCCTGCAGCGGGGCGGGGTGTTCCAGAAGGTGGCCTTCGGCGGGCCGGTGCGCCTCAGCCTGGACAGCCTCGGCGCGCTGCCCCAGCCCAAGCTCGCGGGCGAAGGGCTGGTGCTGCTGGCGACCACTTCGCTGCGCCACCGCGACGGACGCGGCGCCTCCAACCCGTGGCTGCAGGAGATTCCCGATCCCATCTCCCAGGTGGTGTGGGATTCCTGGGCGGATCTCAACCCGAAGACCGCCAAGAAGATGGGCATTGCCCACGGTGACCTGATCCGGATCACTTCGCCGGCAGGCTCGGTCGAGACTGCGGCCTACATGCACTACGGGGTGCACGAGGATGCGATCGCCATCCCCATCGGACAGGGCCACACGGGCTCGGGCCGCAACGCGGACCTGCGGGGGGTGAACGTGCTGGCGCTGCTGCCCGCGACGTACGACAAGACCTCCGGCGAATTCGCCTACCTGTCCACGCGGGTGAAGATCGAGAAGCTGGGGAAGAAGGGGTACCTGGTGCAGAACGACGGTAGCCCGCGCCAGCTTGGTCGCGGAATCGTCCAGACCGTGGCGCTGCAGAACGTGAAGGAAGGCAAGGCGCCCAAGCGCGAGGCGGAGGACAACCCCCACAGCTTCTATCCGGCCCAGGAGAAGGAGAATCCGGGCTATCACGAGCCCTACCGCTTCGGCATGACGGTGGACGTGGACCGCTGCACGGGCTGCTCGGCGTGCGCCGCCGCGTGCTACGCGGAGAACAACATCCCGGTGGTGGGCAAGGAGCGTAACGCGCTCGGCCGCGAGATGAGCTGGCTGAGGATCGAGCGCTACCTGGAAGGGGAGGGCGACACGTTCCAGGTGTTGATGCAGCCGATGTTCTGCCAGCATTGCGGCAACGCGGGGTGCGAGCCGGTGTGCCCGGTGTACGCGACCTACCACAACCCGGACGGCCTGAACGCGCAGATCTACAACCGCTGCGTGGGCACGCGCTACTGCTCGAACAACTGCGGGTACAAGGTGCGGCGCTTCAACTGGTTCAACTACGAGTTCGAGGCTCCACTGCACCTGCAGCTCAACCCGGACGTGACGGTGCGCAGCAAGGGCGTGATGGAGAAGTGCACGTTCTGCGTGCAGCGCATCCAGCGCGCGAAGATGGCGGCGCACAGCGAGGGGCGCGAGCTGCGCGACGGGGAAGTGACGCCGGCCTGCGTGCAGACCTGTCCCACCCAGGCGCTCACCTTCGGCAACCTGGCCGATCCGAACAGCGCGGTGTCGAAGCGGGCCCAGCGCCAGGAGGAGCAGGCCCAGCAGCGCGTCCGCCAGTACGAGGTGCTCGCGGAGTTGCGGAACCTCCCGGCGGTGACCTACCTGGCCAAGGTGACGCTGACCCCACACGAGGAGGGCTGATTTGTCCACGATCACTTACGCCCAGGTCAACGAGGAGGTGCTGCAGACGCTCGTGCGCCCGCGGCCGGCGTACTTCCTGCTGCTGACCGGATTCGTGCTGGCGTTCGCGCTGGGGGTGCTGGGCTTCAGCGTCCAGCTCGACGCGGGCATCGGCGTGGTCGGCATCAACCACCCGATCGGCTGGGGGGTGTACATCACCAACTTCGTGTTCTGGATCGGGATCGGGCACGCCGGCACGCTGATCTCGGCCGTGTTCTTCCTCACGCGCGCCCCGTGGCGCGCGCCGGTGTACCGGGCGGCCGAGGCGATGACGGTCTTCGCCGTGATGACCGCCGGCCTGTTCCCCCTCATCCACACCGGCCGGCCCTGGTACGCGTACTGGCTGATCCCTTACCCCAACCAGCGCCTGCTCTGGGTCAACTTCAAGTCCCCGCTGCTGTGGGACGTGTTCGCGGTCACGACCTACCTGACGATCTCGATCACATTCTTCATGGTGGGCCTCGTGCCGGACCTGGCGGCGATGCGGGACAAGGCGACGGGGCTGCGCAAGTGGATCTACTGGCAGCTCGCGCTGGGGTGGAACAATTCGTACCAGCAGTGGATCCACTACGCGCGCGGCTACCTCTTGCTGGCCGCGTTCGCGACCCCGCTGGTGTTCTCGGTGCACTCCATCGTGTCCTGGGACTTCGCCATGTCGCTCATTCCCGGCTGGCACACGACGATCTTCGCGCCCTACTTCGTCGCGGGCGCGATCTTCTCCGGCCTGGCGATGGTGCTGACGATCGTGATCCCGCTCAGGGTCGTCTTCCAGCTCGAGCACTACATCACGCCGCACGTGATGCAGAGCATGGCGCGCGTGATCCTGTTCACCTCGATCATCGTGGGCTACGCCTACACGACCGAATTCTTCATCGCCTACTACAGCGGCGACCAGTTCGAGCGGGCGATCTTCTACTTCCGCCCCTTCGGCGAGCCGGGCGACCTGTCCCCGTTCTTCGGGAAGGGGACGATGGGCTTCCCGCAGTACTCGTTCTGGGCGATGGTGTTCTGCAACGTGGTCTCGCCGCTGCCGCTATGGCGGTACAAGATTCGCTCGAATCCCTGGGCGCTGTTCCTGATCTCGATCCTGATCAACATCGGGATGTGGTTCGAGCGCTTCAACATCGTCGTCAGCTCGCTGCAGCGCGACTTCATCCCCTTCGTCTGGGGCGAGTACAAGTTCACGATCGTCGAGTGGTCGGTCACCGTGGGCAGCTTCGGGTTCTTCTTCACGCTCTTCACGCTGTTCGCGCGGTCCATGCCGGTGCTCGCGATCGCGGAGGTCAAGGAGGGTCTGGAGCCCGCGCGCATGAAGGCGGCGCCCCAGCATTGAGACCCTTGTCAGGCGGAGTTCGCCGGCCAGCTGGATGAGAAAGCGATGATTCCCTTGGGCAAGAAATTCGGCGGAGTGTGGGGCACGTTCGAGCACATCGACGAGGCCTGCACCGTCATCGAGACCCTGCGCAAGCAGGGGGAGGACGTCAGCGTGCTGGCGCCGTGCCCGCGGCACGAGCTGACCGCGGCCCTGGGCGATCCGCAAAGCCGGATCCCCTGGATCACGCTGTTCTGCGGGGCGGCCGGGCTCTTCGTCGGCTACGCCTTCCCCTCCTGGACCGCGCTGGACTGGGTGCTGCCGGTGAGCGGCAAGCCCATCGTCGGCATTCCCGCCTTCACGATCATCGGCTTCGAGATGATGGTGCTGCTGGGCGGCATCGGCACCGCCCTCTCCATCTTCGGGCTGGGCTTCCTGGACCTGATGCGAAAGCCGCTGCCCCGCTCGCGGCGCTTCAAGGACTATGGCCGCTTCTCGGAGGACCGCTTCGGCGTGGTCGTGCGCTGCGTGCCGGAGCAGGCCGACGCGGTGGAAAAGCTGATGCGCAGCCATCATACGGAGGAGGTCGTCCGTGAATATTAGGGCGCGACGCATCCGGGTGCTGCTCGGCGCCGCGGCCGGCGTGGCGGCGGCCGGGGCCGTCTGGTTGCTGGTGGCCTGGGCCAAGCCGCCGGCGCAAGTGGCGCCGGACTACCAGGACTACGACCTGACGCGCCCCTGGTTCTCGAAGCAGACGTGGGCGTGGTTCCTCGACATGGTCAACCAGCCCTCGATCAAGCCGCAGGAAGTGGGCACGATCCAGGTCTTCCCGCTCGATTCCGTGCCGCGCGGCGGCGTCGAGCCCTTCATCGCCGCGGACGCGAAAACGGGGAGCCAGCTCACGCGCGACGTCCTGCCCAAGAACCCGGTGCCGGCCACGCCGGAGTCCATCGCCCGCGGCAAGGTGCTGTTCGATATCTATTGCGCGGCCTGCCACGCCGTGAACGGCATGGGCCTGACGCCCGTCACCCAGAAGGGCCTGCCGCCCGTCCCGATCGCGGTGATGTTCCCGGGGCTGACCGAAGCCCACCTGTACAACAAGGCCCTCTACGGCGGGGTGCTGATGCCCTCGTACGGCTTCCAGACTTCGGCGAAAGACCGCTGGGACATCGTGAACTACGCGAAGAGCGCGCAATTCGGGAAATAACGAGGATTCGAATGAAAGACATCCTGGAGCGTTCGACGCTGCGCCTGCCCCCGGGCTGGAAGGCCCTGCTGTGGATTTTCGTGGCCCTGGGCGTGCTCATGTTCGTGGTGGGGCTGGCCTCCGGGTCCGCCCAGCGCACATGGCAGGCGTTCCTGATCAACACGCTCTTCTGGGGGGGCATGGCGCAGGGCGGCGTGATGCTGGCCGTGATCTGGCAGATCACCGACGCCAAGTGGGGCCGCCCCTTCAAGCGCATTGCGGAAGGCTTCGGGGCCTTTCTGCCCTTCGCCTTCGTTGCCTTCGTGATGGTGCTGTTCGGTTCGAAGTACCTCTACGACTGGGTGCAGCACCCCCTGCACGCCAAGGCCGCGTACCTGAACCTGGGCTTCTTCGCCACGCGCGAGGTCATCGGCCTGCTGGTCCTGTTCGGCTTCAGCTACTGGTTCGTCAAGACCTCGGTCATGCCGGACCTGGCCCTGGCGCAAAAGCTGCTGCCCGGCTGGGGCGGACCCTTCGCGACGCGCTGGCTCAAGGGCTACGACACCAGCCGCCACGAGGCGGAGGTGGCCCGGCTGGAGCTGCGCTCGCGGCGCCTCGCGCCCGCGCTGGGCATCCTGTACGCGTTCATCATCTCGATGATCGCGTTCGACTACATCATGTCGCTGGACCAGGAGTGGTACAGCACGCTCTTCGGCGTGTACACCTTCGTCCAGCATCTCTACACGGCCCTGACGCTGATGCTGATCATTGTCGCCCTGGCGCGCAGGCTGCCCGGACTGGCCGAGTACATGACCGTCAACCGTTACAACGACCTGGCGAAGCTCACGTTCGCCCTGGCCATGCTGCACGGCTACATGGCGTTCTCCCAGTACCTGGTGATCTGGTACAGCAACCTGCCGGCGGAAGCGCCGTTCCTGGTGATCCGCTCGATCGAGCACACGCCGTGGTATCCGCTGTTCTGGACGCTATTCGTGGTGCTCTTCCTCTTCCCCTTCGTCGGGCTGCTCTCGCGCGCCATCTGCCGCGCACCCAACGTGATGACGGTGTTCGCCGCGATCCTGTGGCTGGGGCTCTGGTGGGCGAACTACCTGCACGTCGTGCCCTCGGTGCAGCGGAGCCACGGCGGGGACTACCACTTCCTGTTCGGACTGCCCGAGATCCTGCTGACGCTGGGCTTCGGGGGGGCGTTCTTCCTCGCCTTCTTCACCTTCATGTCGAAGGTGCCGGTGTTGCCCGTCTCGGACAAGCACCTGTGCAAGTCCTGGCACGGTCACTGACCGCGCCTAGCCCGGGAGCAAGCTCCGCGGCGACTCCTCCTCCATGATCGCTGCCCTTCCCCGCTAGCCGGGCTGGGTGGACTTCACGCTCGGCCGGTCGGCGGTGCGCGCGACGAGCCGCTCCAGATTCTTCCGCCCCCGCCAGGCGAAGGGCTTGCGGAATTCCGCCCAGGTCAGGGCGCACACGAGGTTCAAGTCCTGGATCGAGAACTGGCCCGGCATGTAGCCCTCCGGCGTGAAGCGGGCCTCGAGCCAGTCGAGACAGGTCTGCGTGCGCGCCAGCTCCTTCTTGAGATAGCTCGCCTGGTCCGGCTTCACCCCATCGCGCGTGAGCTGGAACAGGTTGAGGCCCGTGTCCAGCATCGTCTCGACCGTGATCAGCACCAGCATGTCGTCCCAATGCTGCTCCGGCCGGGTGAGGGAAGCGGCCAGCGGCGGCTGCGCGGCTCCCGCCGGCTGTCCCGGGTAGGTCCGCAGCAGGTAGTCCAGGATGACGTTGGACTCGAACAGCGTCCGGCCCCCATCCGCGAGCACCGGGACGCGCAGGTTGGGATTCATCCGCGCGTACCCCTCGGGCAGGCGGTTGGTGTCCACGGTTTTCGGCTCGAACTCCAGGCCTTTTTCAGCCAGCAGGATCCTCACCTTTCGCGCGTAGGGGGAATTGGGGCTGAAATAGAGTTGGCGTGTCGCCATGTCTGCGTCTCCGGATAGCGTTCGGGATGGGGAACCGGGCGTGCTGGAGCCCCGCTTCCGGCGCGCGTGCCGCCGCTCGGCAAGGCTCAGAACGCCCGCTGGGCGGCCGCAGGGCCGCCCAAGGTCCGGGCCAATCGGGCGCCCGGCAACGGGGAGGTCAGGGGAAGGGCAGACGGGGCGGCATTGCCGGACTTCCGCGGCAGGGCGGGACAGTCCCCTAGCGCCCTGCGCGGCCCTGCTCCGCCGCCCGGGTGCCGCTCCGGCTCCGCGCGGGCTATTTCAGCTTGCGCAGCTTGTCGCGGGTATCGCGCGCCTGCTGCAGGTCCTTGGCCGCCTGGGGGTGATTGGGATTCAGCGCCAGCGTCGCCTCGAATTCCTTGATCGCATTGTCGAGATCGTCGTTCACGAAGTACTTCACCCCGTTCGAGTAGTGATCCTCGGCGCCCTGGCTGCGCATGGCCGTGACGACCTGCCGCGTATCGAGATAGCCCAATTCCACGTGCGCGTAGGCGGTGAGGGCCGCCTCGTACTTCTTCTCCTGCTGCAGCCGCTTGCCGATGGCGTAATTGGAGGCGTTGGAAACGTCCTTCGCGTCCTTGTTGACCGGATCGTCGGCCAGCACTTTCGCGGCGAGCTTGGAGGCTTCTTCGAACTTGCTGGACTTCAGCAGGTCGCGGGCCTGGGCGATCGTTTCGCGGCCGGAGTCGTATTCGACGTCATCCTGCTCCGCGGGCGCGCCGCCCCGCTTCGCGGTCGCTCCCGGCCGCCACAGCACGCCGATCATCAACGGGACGCGGATCGTCTGGCCCGGCTTCAGCGCCTTCTCCCCGATGTCGTTGTACATGCCGATCACCCAGGCCAGCGACGGGTCCTCGAACTTGTTCTTCTCCGCGATCGAAGCGAACGTGTCGCCCTGCACCACGGTGTAGGGGATGACGCTCGTCCCGATCAGCTCGTCCTTGAGCTTGCGCAGGGCCACCTGGTTCGACGGGTCGTAGACGAGGCTGCGCAGCAGGGCGCGGAACGCGGGCCCCACCTGATTCTTCTCGTAGGCGGCCATCCCTTCCTTGAACAGCTGATCGGCGCGGCTCTGTGCGTCCTTGCGCAGCGCCGCCGCCTTCGCCTGGCTGCGGGTCTTCGCATCCCCGCTGGACAGATCGGCCACCATATCCCAGTGATATGCGGCGCTGCGAAGGTTACCGGCCTCTTCCTCCTGCTTGGCCAGCTCGGTCTCCCGCGGCACGAGCGCGGTGAATGGATTCGGCGCGGGGGCTTTCGCCGCCTGGGCGGCCGCCGCCCGCGGGTACGCCAATCCCCCCCACGCGATCAGCGCGGCGGCCACGAGCAAGGCCGCACGCCGCGCCGCGCGGTTCGGTCTGCCGGGGGAAGGGACGATCAGGCTCGCATTCATTTCAGCTCGGCTGACACGTTGAGGTTCCGCTGGAACTCCTTCAGTCCGTACTCACCGTAGATCATGGAGCGCCGCACGATGAAGTCCTGGGCGAAGAATGAATTGCTCCCCCGTGTCACGGTGAAGGCCGCGCGGAAGCCGTATTTCTGGGTCAGCGCGACGACGAGCGGATTGCGGCCCCCGTAGGGATAGGCCAGGTAGCGGCAGGTGATTCCGCCCTTGCGCTTCATCTCCTCCTGCACCCCCTTGAGCTCCAGCTCGAGCTGGGCCAGGTAGGCGCGGAAATCCTCCCCGCTCTCCATGCGCAGGTTGCGGTGCGTCTTGGAGTGGCATTCGATGTCGATCCCGCCTTTCGCCATCTCCTTGACCTGCACCCACGTCAGCGCCAGCGGATCGGATTCCGGAAAATCGCTATAGACAAAGAGCGTCGCCGGGTAGCCGTACTTCTTCAGGATCGGGTAGGCGATCTGATAGAAGGACATCCATCCGTCGTCCGCCGTGATGACGACCGCCCGATCCGGGAGCTGGGCCTTGAACTCGAGGAAATCGTCGAACTGATCGAGCGTGACCACCCGGTAATCGTTGTCGTTGAGGAACTTCATCTGGGCTTCGAAATTCGCCGCGGGCACGGTCATTCGATTCGCGGTGCCGTCCGTCGAAAAGCGGTGGTAGGTCAGCACCGGCACGAGCTGGTATTCGGTCGCGGTCAGCCCGCCGAGCTTCCACGGCCGCAGGGGGATCGTCACCGCCTGGTAGGGCGTGAGTTTCTCCAACTCATTGTAGTCCTGGATGATCCCGCCCTTGCGGCGATCGTTCAGGAAGCGCGCCGCGAGGGAATCGAACGTTTCGGTCGGCTGCACGATGACGGCGAGGTGTTGCTCGAACTTGAGCATGCCGACCTTCAGGGGCGTCGCCCGGAACGCTGTCGGACTGCTCTCGCCGGAGGCGTTGACCGCGGTGATCAGGTAGTACACCTCCTGGTCCGGGGTCAGCCCGTTGTGCACGTACGGGGACGCGACCAGGCCCGCGATCTTGGTCGCGGTCGCCGGCGTGGGGTTGGGGCTGGTACTCCAATACAGGTTGTAGGTATTGGCGCGCTCCTGCTCCTGCCAACCGATGGTCAGCACCCCCTGGTCCCCGAAGGTCGTCACGCCGGCCGGGGGAACGAGCGGGCCGGATTGGGGCGGCTTGACTTGCGCACCCGCGCAGGCGGCGAGAAGGAGCGCCGCGAAGGCTGCAAGAAGAACGGGCCCGCGGCGCCGGCTAGGCGGTCGGCCGCTGAGCGGGTTGGGCACCCTGCGCATGAGGAACGGACTCCTTGATTTCGAGCACCTTGTAGGTCTGCACCGGTTCGGCCTTGCCCTTGACCTTCTGGGGCTCGCGCTCCTGTACCTTGACCAGGTGCTGGATCGGTTCGAGCGTGGACTTGCTGATGATGACCTCGCCTCCAGCGGCCAGGCCGTTGAGGCGGGACGCCGTGTTCACCGCGTCCCCGATGACCGTGTACTCCATCTTGGCCTGGCTGCCGAGATTGCCCGCCACGAGCGGACCGGTGTTGATCCCGATCCCCACGCGGGGCAGAACGGGATTGCCGCCGCGCTTGTTGGCGGCGAGGAATTCCTTCTGCATCACCATCGCCGCCCGCACGCACTGCTCGGCGTGGTTCTCCGTGGCCACGGGCACGCCGAAGATGCCCATCACGGCGTCGCCGATGAACTTGTC
Organism: bacterium; assembly: GCA_041476685.1. GTDB lineage: Bacteria > SAR324 > SAR324 > SAR324 > JACQKK01 > JBGPEV01. The sequence goes on from JBGOTW010000059.1 coordinate 16,074, forward strand.
CACGTAGCCCCCGTGCTCGATGATCACGCGGGTGGCGATCTCGAAGTACTCGTTGAGGGCCTCGACGACCTCCTCGGGCTGACGCGTCTCGGAGTACGCGGTGAAGCCGCGGATGTCCGTGAACATGACCGAGGCCGTGTTCCGGGTGCCCTTGAGCCAGCTGCTCTCGGGATTGGCCAGGATCATCTGCACGATGTCAGAGCCCACGTACTTGCCGAACGATTCCTGCATCAGCTGCTTCTTCCACAGTTCGGCCGACATGAAGTTGAACGAATGGGCCAGGTCCCCCAGCTCGTCGTTGCGGTTCAGGTCGAGGCGGTACTGCAGATTGCCCTGGCCGATCTCGCGCGTGGCGACCACCAGTTTCGAGATCGGGCGGGAGAAGCCGATCCCCAGGAAGATCGAGATCACCACCCCCAGGGCGATGATGAGCACGCTCAGCAGCAGGATCGCCAGCGTTTCCTTGCGGATCTGGTCGCTGATGAAGTCCAGCGAGACGCCCACGTCCACTTCGCCCAGCACCTTGTTCTGGTAGGCGACCGGGCCGGCCATGTTGAGCACCTGCTGGCCCTTGTCACTCGTGTAGCGGAAATAGGTGAAGGCCCCCTCGTGGGTCTCGTCCATCGGCTTTTCCGGCAGGTTCAGCTTCTTGCGTAGCAGCGTCGCATCCGTGTGGGCCTGGATGATCCCGTCCCGGTCAACGATCGCCGCGTAGAGGATCCCCTCGGTGGTGGTCGCCTCCTTGATGAGCTGGTTGAGGCGGAGCACCTCGTTGTTGAGCAGCGGTGCCTTCGCGCTGTTCGCGAAGTAGGTCAGGCTGACCTTCCCGGTCTTGACCGTCTGCTGATAAAGGTTCTCCCGCTGCCGGGTCAGCACGACGGTGCTCAAGATGACGATGGACACCAGCAAGCTGAAGATGAGGGCGATTGACAGCTGGGCCTTGATGGAGATGCGCGTGCGCTTGAGACGATCGAGAAGCCTGGTCAGCGTCCCGGCCCCGCCTAAATTGAGCCGCTCGTCGAGGGAGTTCAGAGTTACGCCGTAATGCTGCTTGATCAGGCGCAGCACATCCGCTTCCAGCGCGAAGCCGAGCTGCACGACCATCTGGCCCAGCAGGCGGCCGCTCGAGCTCTGGCTCGCCAGCGCCCGTTCCAGCTGCTCCAGGTTGATCAGCTTGCTGCCGACGAGCACATCGCCCAGCCGCTTGCGCTTGGCGTCGGAGACCGGCGTGGGCACGACTACCGGCGCGGCCCCGGCGCCGCCGTTTCCGGGCGCGGGGGCAGGAGAGTTGGCTGCAACCATGATCGGGCTCCACCAAGAGTCGGCAGCAAAGGGGTCCAGCCGTACCGTATCGAGCTCGTCTCGGAAGGACTGGGCGCCCGCGGGGCCGGGCGTCCCGGGTTCCGGCCCAATCGTGTCCGCCACAAAGCCGTGCGCCGGCCGGAATTCAGACGTGCTGGGCTGCCGGCAATGGCCCTGCCGGGATCCCTGGCAAAACCCGGTGATCCGACCCGGAGCGGCGTGGTTTGGTTCGCACGCTTCAGCGCAACGGGCCAGCTCCCGTTTTGAAAAGCTCGCATCTTCCATCCGCGCAGGATGGACTACCGGAACTGTTCCGCGTTCTCAATCAAAGACTTGCGGCCCGGAGAGTGGGCGAGGCACTTGGTGTCCCCAGGAGTTCCGCTTCCGCAATAAGACCGCCGCTGTGGGGGCCGCACGCGGACGGCACGGCATGTTGTGCATCCGACAGGTCTGCCTCTGCCGACGCGACGTCGGTCCCGCCCGCGGGCGCTTGTTTAGGCGCCCAACTATACCGGGAGCCGGCTCTGATGTTAAGCGAAAATGCGGGCCAAAAGGGCCGGGAGCGGGCCATGCGGACGCCGTGCGGAGGGAATTTCCTTTCGCGACAACACGCTTGACGCAAGCCCCGGGCCAAGGGTGGTCCCTGGGTCTGCCTGGCGGGCGGGCCGGTTCGCCCTGATCCGCGGGCGGTTCGCGAGCGGCTACCCGGTCGCGGGCGCTCCGTTTCCTGAGCCCAGCGGCGGCGCAGGCTGCGCTAGCGGGCAGGGTGCAAGTCGCACGGGACAACGAGGGGGGACTCGGGATAGGAACAGGCCAAGGCGTGGCGTCGGGCGGGTCGTCGGGCGGGGCCCCGGACAACGCGCCGGAAACTCCATAGCTGGACGGCCGCGGAAGCGGTCTTTCACCGAAGCCGGGGGAGCCGGATGGGCGTGCGCGAAACGGTGAGCGATGTCTTCCTGGAGACGCTGTACGCGAACGGCGTGCGGATGCTCTTTGCCAACACGGGCACCGACCATCCGCCGCTCCTGGAGTCCCTCGCCAAGTACGCCGCGCAGGGAGTGCCGCTGCCCACGATGATCGTGTGTCCGCACGAGACCACCGCCATCACCGCGGCGCACGGCGCCTACCTGGCCAGCGGCCGGGCGCAGGGCGTGTTCGTCCACGTGGGCGTCGGCACTCA
>JBGOTW010000060.1:0-18463 GCA_041476685.1 bacterium
CCCCGCCCTGTTCGCGCAACTGCCGCTGCCGAAAGCCCTGTGGTGAGCCTATCCGGTCCACGGTCCAAAGGAGCGCGGCGGCGAGCCAGCGCTCAGGTGATGCGGTATCGGGTGCGGCGGCACTGTAGCGAAGCAAGAGCGGGTGCGGCCCAGCGAGTGAGGCAAGCGGGCGCTAAGGCCGGCACCGTGCGCTGCGGCCCCGGCGCCCGCGAGCTGCGACGAGGCTACTTCTTGGTCAGGGCGGCCTTGAACGCCGGCCGCGAGGTGCAGGCGCCGAGCCAGCGGTTCAAGTCGGGGTAGGCGCCCAGTTCCACCTTTCCGCGCACCGCCCAGTTCAGCACGCTTGCGACGTTCAGGTCGGCCACCGAGAATGCGCCGCCCAGCAGCGACGTCTTGCCTGCCAGGAACTCGTTGATGACGCGGAAGGGCGCCTGCAGCGACTGCACCGCTTCAGCGGCCTTGGATTCGTCGCGCTCGTTCTCCGCCAGAAGCAGGCGGTGGCGAAGAATCTGCAGCAGATGCGCCTCCGTCTCCAGCATGCCCCAGAAGCTCCATTGCGCGCAGCGCGCCTGATCCTCCAGGGACGCCGGCCAGAGGCCCTTGTTGTACTTCATGGCCAGGTACAGGTTGATGGCCATGGACTCGATCAGGGTCAGGCTGCCGTCCTGCAGCGTGGGCACGTGCCCGTTGGGATTGATCTTCAGGTACTCCGGCGTGCGGGAACCCTCCCGCGGAGTCACGGGCACCTGCTCGTAGGGAAGACCCAGCTCTTCCAGCATCCACAGGCAGCGCAAGGCGCGCGACCGGACGACGCCGTAAATCTTGATGGCCATGCTTTCGCTCTCCGAAAAGGTGCACATCCCGGCCCCGCGGCCGCCGGCGCGCGCTTCCGATCGGAAGCGCCCGGCCGAGCGGTCCGCCGCCGGAATTCGAATGGGCCGCAGGCGCGGCCTACATCATCTGTATGGCGACCTCGACCATGCGATTGCTGAATCCCCACTCGTTGTCGTACCAGGCCAGCACCTTGACCAGGTTGTCCCCGATCACGGCGGTGGACAGCGAGTCGATGATCGAGGAGCGGGGATCGCCCTTGTAGTCCACCGACACCAGTGGCTCCTCCGAGTAGCCGAGGATGCCGCGCAGGGGGCCTTCCGCCGCCTTCTTCAGCGCCGCGTTCACGTCCGCCACCTTCACCGGCTTGTCCAGCACGACGGTCAGGTCCACCACCGAGACGGTGGGCGTCGGCACGCGGATCGAGAGCCCGTCGAGCTTGCCTTTCAGCGCGGGGATCACCAGTCCGATGGACTTCGCGGCGCCGGTCGTCGTGGGAATCATGGACAGCCCCGCCGCCCGCGCGCGGCGCAGGTCGTCGTGGGGCTGATCGAGCGTGCGCTGGTCATTGGTGTAGGCGTGGATCGTGTTCATCAGGCCGTACTTGATGCCAAAGGCCTCGTGCAGCACCTTGGCCACCGGGGCCAGGCAGTTGGTCGTGCACGATGCGTTCGAGACCATCGTGTGCTTGGCCTTGTCGTACAGGTTCAGGTTCACGCCCTTGACCACGGTGAGAACCTGCTCGCCCTTGGTCGGCGCGGAGAACAGCACCTTCTTCGCCCCCGCCTTCAGGTGCTTGTCGCCTCCGTCGGCGGAATTGAAATGCCCGCTGCACTCCAGCACCACGTCAATGCCGAGCTCCTTCCACGGCAGGTTGGCCGGGTCCTTCTCCGCCGTGACGCGGATGCGCCGGTCGTCCACGATGAGGCCACCGTCCTCGGCATGCACCGTGCCGGCATACGGGCCGTAGTTCGAGTCATACTTGAACAGGTGGGCCAGGGTCTTTGCGTCGGTGATGTCGTTGATCGCCTTGACGTCGAAAGCCTTGTTGCCGCGGGCGATCCGCAGGACGTTGCGGCCGATGCGTCCGAATCCATTGATGGCGATGGCAGTCATGACGAGGATCTCCTGTCAGCGGGTGCACTCGGCGCGCCGCAGAGACACGCTGCAACGGCTTGCTGCCCGAGCTTCGGGCCGAGGCCCCTTCCCCTGCTGGTTCAACGAAGAGGATATGAAATAGGTGTAGCATTCCTGGCCGCCAACCTCCATCTTGGCGATTTGACGTGCGTCAGGTCGCCGATGGCGATGCGCGCGCCGCGGTGGTATTCCGCGCTGACACGCTGCCCTGGCACGCTGGTCTGACACGCTGGTCTGACACGCTGCTCTGTCGTGCGTCGGTGGCATGGAGGGGTGGCGCGCGCGGCCATCAGCGCTAGCCTGACCGCGCGTACGCGGCGACCCGGCGCGACTACTTCCGCGGCGCGGCTGCGGCGGGACTGAGCGGCGCGGCTTCGGTGGGACGCCTGGCCTCCGAGGGCCGGGCGGGAGGTTGCACCCCTTGGGGACCCGTCACGCGCTCCTTGCTCGGCTCGGCGGGCGGCTGCGCGGCGCCGGCAGCCCCTTCCGGGCGCGCTTGCGCGGCGGCCTTGGTGGGGCGGCGGATGGAAAAAGGGGAGGCCTGGGACACCGACTGCAGACCCAGCGCCGCGGAGCGGCCCACCACTCGCCAATAGAGCTGATCGGCGTGCGCCTTCTCCATCAGGCCCAAGGCCATATCGGGCACTTCCCCTTCCAGCGGGACGATTTCCCGCTCCTTGGTCCATTTGTCGCCCTGGGGAATGTCGAAGCTGCTGCCCTTGGTGGCGAACGCGGGGTCGGTGCCGACCTGGACCTTGAACTCGTTGAAGCGCCGGCTGTCCCAGCGGAACAGGAACAGGCCGGCCTGCTCGAAGTAGTAGCCCGGCTCGGGGAAGACCAGTTTGATGAAGCTGAGCTGGATCGGCACTTCGGAGACCAGCGTATTGTTCTCCCTGGAGATTTCCTGGATACGGTGTTCGGGGTCAATCTCCAGCCGCACCCTGTAATCGCCAAGGAGGGAGTTCTCGGGGAAGATCGTCTCGAACTCCATCTCGACCTTGTCGCCGGGCGCGAGCACCTGGACGGTCGGCCGGGAGATGGGGATCAGGCGCCCCGGCGAGCTCAGATTGAAGTAGTCCACCTTCACTTCGATCTGGCGGGCAATGTCGCCGCCGACGTTGCGCAGGTCCGCCTTGATCTTGAGCGCCTCGCCCACCAGCAGGCTTGACGGCTGCACGTCGAGATTCTCCCACACCAGGTCCGGCTTCTCGAAGGACAGGCCGCGCGGCGCGGCAAAGCTCGGCGGGCCCGCCTTGGCCGCATGGCCCGGCTCGGCGGCGGTCTCGCCGGACTTGGGCGCGGCCAGGGCGGGCTCCGCCACGCTGCCCACGGCAAACGGCGCGAAGAAGACGGGAGCGCCCGCCAGCAGCCGCGACGCGAAGTCGGGCGTGAACACTTCCAGGCGCACCGTGAACTTGCCGAAGCGGTTGGGGGCCTCGAAGCGGAAGAACTCCCGCTGCTCGGCGCCTCCGGCGATCTGGACGACGCGGTCAATGGCCTTCCCGGCGCGGGCGTCCCTGGCGTCCCGCAGCTCCACGCGCAGGCCAGCCCGGACCGCGCGCGCTCCCGTGGCTCGCAGCGTGATCTGGACGATCTGCGGGCCGCCCGCCGCGATCTCCCGCTCCGCCAGCACCAGCTGCACGACTTCCAGCGGATCGGCCGCCCAGGCCACCCCACCCGGCGCCGCTCCGGCGGCCAGCAGCGCGGCCCACGCCAGCAGGGTCCCGAGCCGCCACCGTCGCGCATGGCGCGCTGCGCACCGCCCGCCCCGCAAGGGACCGTTTCCTCGCGCACCTGAGAGAAGTCCATTTCTCATCGCTGCACCCTCCTCGGGCGTCAATTCCCGCCCGCTTGCGCTGCGGCTGCGTCGTTCGCGTAGAAGACGATCGTGCCCTTCTCGGTGCCCACAAACAATTCGGGCAAGCCATCGCCGTTGATATCCGCCAGGCGCGGCGTCGCGCCCTGGGGAAATTTCAGCCCCTTGAAGTAGTTTTCGCCCGCCTTCCAGGGCGTCTTGGCGTCGCCGCTGGGCACGAAATGCAGGATTGTCCCCGCGTCCGTGCCCACCAGCAGATCCGGAACGCCGTCCACGTCAATGTCGCCGACAAAGGGCATGGCCGAGACCCCGCTGCTCTTGCCCAGCAGCAGGCGGTCCAGCAGCTTGAAATTCAAGGATCGGGCCCCGCCGTCGCGGGCATAAAGGTACAAGGTCCCGCTCAAGCTCCCCACCAGCATTTGGGCGGCGGGATCGCCGGGCCCGGCGAGCACGGCCGGCGCGGCGTTGCGCCCCACGGTGATCCCCGTGAGCGCGCCTTCCTGCCGCGTGAAGGCGGGCTGCTCCTTCTTGCCCGTGTTCCGGTACAGCACGACCCGGCCGTCTTCGCTGCCCACGAGCAAGTCGAGCAGGCCGTCCCCGTCCACGTCAACCAGGAGGATCGAGGCGTTGCGGCCGGCCGGCTGATCCAGCAGCGACCCCGGCACCAATTTCCACTTCGCTTCCTTGGGCGTCCCGGTGTTCCGGTAGAACAGCACCGTGCCCCGGCCCGTGCCGACGAGCAGGTCGAGGTCCCCATCCCCGTCCAGGTCCCCGAAGGCCGGCACCGCGCGGCCGTTGACGCGGATGTCGGCGTACGTCTCGCTGGCGAGCCGAAAGCTGGGCGGCTGGGGCGCCAGGCTCTTTTCCGCCTCCGCCGCTTCGGCGGGAACCTCGTTGCCGGCGGGGCTGTTCGGCTGCGGCGCGGCGGCCTGCTTGGCCGCCCCGGCCGGCGCGCCCTTTTGCGCGGGAGGCGGCGTGGCCGCCGCGGGCGGCCGCTCGCTCCCGCCGTTCAGGTACAGGCGCACGTTGCCCTCGCCGTCCGCGACGAGCAGGTCCGGCTTGCCGTCCCCGTTGAAGTCCGCGAACAGCGGCGCGCTGTAAGGGCGCATCTGGATCCCCTCCCAGGCCAGGCTATGCACCTTCCAGCGGCGCGGCGGCGCCTCGCTGGAAGAGTTCTCGTTCAGCACGAGCGCCAGCCGGCCCTCGCGGTTTCCGATCACCAGGTCGGGCAGCTTGTCCTCGTTCCAGTCGAAGAACGCCGGCGCCGCGGCCCCCCCGACGCCGATGTCCCCGAAGCGCGTGGCGGCGAGGCGGAAGTCCGGCTCCTTTGCGCTGCCCTCGTTGCGGTAGAAGATGACCAGCCCGCGGCCGTTGCCCACGAACAGGTCCAGGTCGCCATCCCCGTCGATGTCCGCCAGCGCGGGCACGCTGTTGCTGCCGACGTCGATGTCGGCGTACGCGGTGGACTCGAGCTGCCAACGCGGCTGCTTGGCCGAACCGGTGTTGCGCAGCATCCAGATGCGCCCGTCCCCGCCGCCGACGAGCAGGTCCAGCTTGCCGTCACCGTCCAGGTCCACCAGCAGCGGCGCCGAATAGCCGCGCGGCGATGGCTGCATCACCAGCTCGGGACGCTCGCGCCAGGCCGGGGCCTTGGCCGTGCCGACGTTCTCCACCCAGCGCACCGCGCCCGTACGGTCCCCGAGCAGCAGGTCCAGGTCCCCGTCCCCGTCCACATCGCCGGCCGTGACCGTCAGGCGCTCCAGCTCCCGGCCGAACCGCCCGATGCGCAGCGCATTGCCCGTCACCTTCCACGCGTCCTGCTTCTGCGCGGTGTCCCGATTCGAATAGACCGAGACGCTGTTGGTGCCGCTGCCGACCAGCAGCTCCGGGCGGGCGCGCGCGCCGGGATAGAAGGCTGGCGCGGCGTAGCCGCCCTCGTCAATGGCGAGGAACTTGCGCTGGGCCAGGTGCCACTGGGGCGCAAGCGCGGTGCCGCGATTCTCGAAGTAGGCGATCGTTCCGTTCGCGAGGCCGACGAACAGCTCGGGCAGGCCGCCGCCGCTCCAGTCCGCCAGCGCGGGGACGGCACGAATCTCCGGCTGCAGGCTAGCCACCAGGCGGGGAATCGGCCGGCAGGGCGGGTCCTCGTCCGGCTGGGCGTCCGGCGGCGGAAGCCGGCCGCAGAAGACGGGGTCCCGCCGCGTCCCGCCGTTCAGCAGCAGGTACACGTCCCCGGCGCCGGTGCCGATGAGCAGATCGGGCGCCCGGTCGCCATTCAGGTCCCGGGCGACGGGGACCAGATATTGGCCGAGTCCCGGCGGGATCAGCTGGTCCGTGGCCAGCTCGAAGGCCGGCAACAGCGGCGTTCCGACGTTGCGGAAGTAGAAGAGATGCCCGTCCGCGGAGCCGACGATCAGGTCCAGATCGCCGTCGCCGTCCAGGTCCACCAGCGCGGGCGCCGAGTACCCGTTGACGCGAATCGGCCGCACGACCATGCGCGTGGCCTGCCCCACCTGCTCCGGATAGGCGGCGCTCAGCTTATCCTCGACGAGCCGCCACACCGGCGCGTCGCTCGTGCCCGTATTGTCGAAGCGTGCCAGGTGGCCGTCCTCCGACCCGACCAGCATTTCCAGCCGGCCGTCGCCGGTCAGGTCGCCGAACGCGAGCTTCGCATGGCGGAAACTGTCGCTGTAGAGGAGGGTGTCGCTTCCGCCCAGGGGCGCATAGAACTGCCGCAGCCACTTGTACTGGATTCCCTCCTGGGCGCCGGACAAGCCCGCCGCGAGGAGCAGCGCGGCCAGCAGCGGCAACAGCCGGCGCGCCAAGCCTGGACGGCTGGGCCTTCCGCGCAGGCCGGGTTCCACCCGTGAGGAGCAGGGAATCTTCGGGAAGACACGCATGGCAAGCGTCTGGACGGGGTTTGTCCGTCCAGGGCGGCCTCCTGCCGCGAGAGGTGAGCCTCCGGTTCCTGCCTGGCGGCACCCCGGCCCTGCGAGCCGATGGGCGTTCCTGCCTCATCGCTTAGCACGTTGCCTCCCGACCTGTCATCCACCGGCGTCTCCGTTTTGGCGCAACTCCGGCGCCCGCCGCGGCCGCCGCGCCCGGACCTTGGCCCGCGCCTCATCCGCGCCTCACCTCCCGTCGCGCGCCAGGGGGCTCCGAGCGGGACTGTCTCCGACCCCGGGCGATGCGCTATCCTCGGATTCGCCTCGGGAGGAGTCACGCACCGCTCGCGGGCCGCGCGCAATAGGCCGGCGCATGGCGCGGGGACGGCACGGATGGCCGCGCGAGTCCCTTCGGCCCCAGCAGCGCAGCCGCCGGTACCGCAGCGACCTGCACCGGCGTCGCCGGTACCGCCGAAGACGATACCGCAGCGTTCCTGGCTGCTCAGCCGCCCGGGCGGCAAGACAGGGGGAGCATGCCGTCTCACGCGAACGAAGGTTCGGCCGGTCGCGCGGACCTGGAGCGGCTGGGTGGCGAGCCCGGCATCCGCCGCTGGGTGGACCGCTTCTACGACCAGGTTTCCGCGGATTCCCTGCTGGGGCCGCTCTTCCCGCCGGACCTGACCGCCAGCCGCGACAAGCAGTGGGCGTTCTTTGTCGAATTCTTCGGCGGCGCGCCCCGCTATACCGAGCGCTACGGCCCCGCATTCCTGCGCTTCAAGCACCGCAAGGCGCGCATCGGCCAGCCGGAGCGGGACGCCTGGATGAGCCTGATGTTGGCCAGCCTGCGCGAGCAGTCCGCAGACGAGGACCTGATCGCCAGAGTCGCCGCCCGCCTCGGCCCGATCGCCACCAACATGATCAACGTTCATCCGGAAAAGAAGGACGCGTACTACTTCAATTGAGCCGCGCCCTCCGCGGACAGGCCGTGGGAGAAGGCGGACCCACGGCGCGACAAGGCGGCGCGGCTTGACGGGCAGCCGGGACGCGGGAAGGATGCGCCTTGCAGCAAGGCCGCACTCAGGCGGGATCGGGTCCGTACACCAGGTCGTGATAGGCGAGCAGGGCGCTGCAGAACAGGTCGAAGGTTTCCACCGACGGATACCGGCCGACCTCGGCGAGGGTGTCCATCAGGTCGTCCCAGTCCTCCAAGGCGTGGTACGCCTCGTAGATGCGCAGGGTGATGCCGTGCTCGCGGAACAAGGCGACCAGTTCCTGCACGACGAAGGCGAAGGACTGCGGATCGGCGCGCAGCCGCTCGAGGATGGAGCGGAAGAAATCGTCCACCAGGAACGGGAGCTTCTGCGCATCGCCCGGCAGGCGCACGGCTTCGAGATAACGGGTCTGCCGCGCCGGAGGGGGCGCGGGATGCTTGAGCTTGCGGCGCCGAAACGGCTCGGCCCGGTTCGCGGGAGCGACCTGATAACGCTTCTGCTCCCCGAAGAACTGCACGAGCCGCGACAGCTCCCCGGCAGAGCGCGCCCCCGGACGCGGGCTGGGCGTAATGGCCCGCTTCAGGAAGGGGTTTTGCGTGTTCTTGAACAGGGTATACAGGGACCCGGACGGATCGAGGGCAGCCCCTACGGCCTCCCCTTCCGGGGCGCCGCGCCGGAACATCCACAATAGCCCGCGATGCGCTTCCTGATCCGCCATGGAGTCTCGATGAAGGAACCGGTCCAGCGCCTTGCCGACGCGATACTGCGCTACGGCAGTTTCCGGCGGGCGCACCCAGTCCGCCCGCGCGCGGACGTTTGGATTGCGGGAATGCGGCTTACCGACCTTCGGACTGCCGGCCTTCGGACCTCCGGCTTTCGGCCTGCCGCTCGCCAGGTCCTGCTGCTGCTGGCCGCAACCGCGTCGGTTTCGCTCGCCCGGGGGGCCGCACAGGGCGTCTCCGCGGTCCCGGATGCCCGGGCGCCCGCCCCGTCCATCACCGAGACGCTCCTGCATGCCGAGTTGCCTCCCTGCGACGCGGCCGGTCAGCCTCCTCCCGCGCCCGCATCGCTGAAGCTGCCCACCGCGCTGGAAAGCCGCCGCTTGCTCCTGCTGCGGGGCAAGTGCGCCTTGCAGCGGGGCGACCTGGCCCAGGCAGAATCCATCTTCCGCCAGGGACTTGCGGATGACAAGAACTTGCCGCGCCTGTGGCAGCTCTACCTGTTCGCGACGCTCAGGGCGCAGGGTCGGAATATTGAGGCGATTGCGACACTGGCCGATCTGCTCAAGGCCCCCGGCCGCAACTACGTACAGGGCCGGGTGCGCCAGGTGCTGCTGGCCGGACTCGATGCGGCGACGCCCCAGGTTCCTGCCGCCGCAGGGGCGCCCCCGGCGACAAGCGCGGCCGCTGCCGCCGCGCAGGACATCGAATTCGACACCCTGGCCACCTATGCGGCTAACGTCCGGCCTGGACCGGATGACTACGATCTGGTGGAGCGCCTGCTATCGCTGGCCAGGCCGCGCGGGGACGACGGCTTGTTGCAGCGGCTGCCTGTCGTGCTGTGGCGCTATCCGAAGAACGAGGCCACCGCGCAGCTGGGGAAGGCCGTGTTACGCGCCGGAATTGGCCGCCCGAGCAGCGGCCCAGGCAGCAGCCCAAGCACCCGCCCCGGCGCAAGCGGCGGCCCAGGAAGCGGTCCAAGCAGCGTCCCCAGCGCAAGCAGCGGCCCCGGCGCAAGCGCAGGCGGCGCGCCCGCGGTCGTGGCGCCGGCGCTCAGCGCCGAGGACTACGCGGAGCGGGCGCGGCGGCTGACGGACCTGCGCCTGTTCCGGCTGATCGCCCTGGAGCTCGGGGATAGCGCGCTGCCCGCCGCGGACCCGGAGACGGCGCGCAGGCTGGGACGTTCCTACTTCGGCGCCCTGCTCCAGCTCAAGGCGTACCGGCAGGCCGCGGACGCGCTGGAGCGCGGCGTCGGCATGCAGCGCTTCGCCTTCGATGCGCGCGAGAATGCGGCCTGGCAGGTGCGCATGGCCCTGCGGCGGCGCAATACGCAGCAGGTGCTGGGCCTGCTCAAGGAGCTGGAGCGCATCGACCCGCAGGCCGACACGCTGCCCGGCTTCTACCTGGAGCTGGCGCGGCAGTACGAGCAGAGCGGAGACCTCGGCCACCTCACCGAATGGTGCCGGCGCACGATCGCCGCCGCGCCGGGGTCCGCCGCGGCGGGGACGGCCTACTGGCTGCTCGTGTGGAGCCACTACCAGCGGAAGGACGCGCAGGCCGCGCTCGACTGGGCGGACAAGGGCGTGGCGGCCGCTCCGGCCCTGCCGTGGGACCAGCAGCCGCGCCTTTGGTACTGGAAGGGCCGGCTGGAGCAGGCGGGGGGAGACGAGCAGGCGGCGCGGCAATCCTGGGCGAAGCTCGCGGAGCGCTGGCCGTCCACTTACTACGGCCTGATCGCGGCCCAGGCGAGCGTCGTCCCCGCCCCGGCGCGCTTTGCGCGCGTGCAGGCGCAGCCGCCGCCATCGGCCGACCCGCCGCGGCTCGACGCGGTCTGGCGCCAGCCCGGCCTGGCCGGCGCGCTGTTCGCCTACGCCGCCGGGGAGGACGCCGCGGCCGAGTCGCTCTTCCAGGAGGGTCTCGCGCAGCCGCTCCCCAAGGAGGTGGTGAACGAGCTGGCCGAGCTCTTCCTCGCCCTGAACGAGCACCACCTCCAGCAGCGCCTCATCGCCAGCCAGGGGCCCTTCGACCTCGCGCAAACGGCGATCGGCGTCACGCCCGCCTGGCGGCAGGCGTTTCCCCCGGCTTTCTGGGACCTCGTCGTGGACGAGGCGGGCGCGGAGGAGATCAGCCCGCACTTCGTGCTGGCGGTGATGCGCGAGGAGAGCCGGTTCAAGGTAAAGGCCGACTCCAAGGCGGGGGCGAAGGGGCTGATGCAGGTGATGCCCTCCACGGCGATCGAGCTGGCGCGCAAGCGGCGCATCAACCTGACGGAGGCCACGCTGCTGCTGCCCGAGTTCAACATCCCGCTCGGGACGCTGTACCTGCGCGACGTGCTGCGGCGCTTCGACTGGAATCCCATCTACGCGGCGGCGGCCTACAACGCCGGGCCGGGCACGGTGTTGCGCTGGGCGAAGGAATGGGGCGGGGTGCCCTTCGACGAGTTCGTGGAGCGGATTCCCTTCGAGGAGACGCAGACCTACGTCAAGCGCGTCTATGCCTCGTATCTCATCTACCGCGCGCTCTATCCGTGAGCCGTGACCCGAGAGGCGTGAGGCCGTGGACGGGCGCACCGTGCGCGGAGGACCCCTGGCCGGGCGCCGGGCGGACCCGGCGGCGCCCCGCAGACCCGCACGCGCGGGACTTGACGAAGGGCGCGGCATCGCTTAGTCATAACGGTTCAGAGAAACTCAGTCTGGGCGTTCGCGACACCGGTCCGCACGCCGGCCGGCGGGCGCTCCCCGCACCTTCATCATCGGCATCATTCCGCTCCGCATCGTTCGATCTATCCGTCAGGTGGAGATTTCCCATGCTACGACCCTTGCACAACCGCATTCTCGTCGAGCGCGTCAACGCGGAAGACAAGACCGCCAGCGGCATCATCATTCCGGACACGGCGAAGGAAAAGCCCCAGGAAGGCAAGGTCATCGCCGTCGGGCCGGGCGCCGTGGACAAGAAGGGCAAGAAGGTCCCGATGGAAGTGAAGAAGGGGGACCGGATCCTGTTCGCGAAATTCGGGGGCTCGGAGGTGAGGCTTGACGGGAAGGAATACCTCATCATGAAGGAAGACGACGTAATGGGAATCGTGGGCTAGCCCCGCCCCGCGGGCCGCAGCTGGCCGCACGAAACCCGGAAGCGCTCCCCTTGCTCCATCCAATTCCAGTCCCAGCGCCGCCCGGAGCCGGATGCGGACACGTGCGCCCGCGGCGGTGAAGCGCGCCAGCGGCGATGGAGCGCGCGCCCGCGGCGGGGCCGCCCTGCTTGCGGGAGGATGAGCGCCCGGGTCGGCCCGGCGGCCCGCGCAGTGCTTGCCGGTGGGACGCCCGGCGTGCAGTGGAACGCCCGCCTGCCGGTGGAAGGCCGGGCCGACGGACGGGCGATTCCGCGTGAACCGGGACGGCGCGGCGGCTGTCCATGTTGGGGCGGGAGCGAAGCGGAAGAGTGGCGCAGGCGATCCGAAGCCGGATTCGAAGCCCGATCGAACGCCCGATCCGAATCCATGGTTGCGGTAAGGCGGGTGCCGCACCCGTTGCGGAGTGGAGTGCAAAGGTCGCGCGGGGAGCGGAAACGCGCCAGGCGCAGTCCGTGAAGCGCAGTCCGTGAAGGGCAATAGTTCAGCGAGGCGAGTCCATGATTGAAGTGCGCAAACTGGTCAAGCAGTTCGGCAGCATCACCGCGGTCGCGGACATCTCCTTCACCGTGGAGCGGGGCGAGGTGCTGGGCTTCCTCGGACCGAACGGGGCGGGCAAGTCCACGACGATGAAGATCGTCACCTGCTTCATCCCCCCCACTTCCGGCACCGTGATCGTCGGCGGAAAGGACATCCTGAGCGACTCGGTCGCCGTGCGGGAGCAGATCGGCTACCTGCCGGAGAGCGCGCCGTCCTACGGCGAGATGACGGTGCAGGAATTCCTGGGCTTCATCGCCGAAGTGCGCGGCTTCCAGGGCGCGGAGCGCGAGCGGCGCGTGGACGCGGTCTCCGACCTGACCTCCCTGGCGGGCGTGCGCGACCAGATCATCGAGACGCTGTCCAAGGGCTACCGCCAGCGCGTCTGCTTCGCACAGGCGCTGCTGCACGATCCGCCGGTGCTGATCCTCGACGAGCCCACCGACGGGCTGGACCCCAACCAGAAGCACCAGATGCGCGAGGTGATCCGCCGCATGGGCGCGACCAAGACCATCATCCTCTCCACGCACATCCTGGAGGAGATGGAGGCGGTCTGCACGCGCGCGATCATCATCGCCGAGGGGCGCATCGTCGCCGACGGGACGCCGGACCAGCTCGCGGCGATGTCCGCCCTGCACAACGCGGTCGTGATCCGCACCGGCCCGGACACGCCGGAGAGCCTGCTCAAGACGCTGCGGGCGGTGCCCGGTGTGGCGGAGGTGCAGACCGTGGCGGAACCGGGCGGGCGCGGCCTGCGCTACATCATCCTGCCCTCGGGCAAGCAGGTGATCCTGCCCGAGGTGACGCGGATGCTCGACAAGAAGCACATCCCCTTCGATGAGGTGTACGCGGAGCGCGGCCGGATGGACGAGGTCTTCCGCGCCCTGACCCTCGGCAAGGCGGAGCCCGGCGCGGCGGTACCAGGAACGGGGCCCGCCCCAGGGGCTCCGGGCGCCGCGGACAAGGAGGCGCGCCCATGAAGCATCTGGCCCCGATCATCAAGCGCGAGCTGATGAGCTACTTCCGCTCGCCCGTCGCGTACGTGTTCATCGTCATCTTCCTGCTCTCCACGGCGGGAACGACGTTTTACCTGGGCAACTTCTACACCTCCGACGACGCGAGCCTGGAGTCCTTCTTCTTCTTCCACCCCTGGCTCTACCTGTTCCTCATCCCGGCGGTGGGCATGCGGCTGTGGGCGGAGGACCGGCGCACGGGAACGGTGGAGATCCTGCTCACGCTGCCGGTGAGCCTGCCCGTGGCCGTGCTGGGCAAGTTCCTCGCCGCCTGGATCTTCGTCGGGCTCGCGCTCGTGCTGACCTTCCCCATGGTCGCGACGGTCTACTTCCTCGGCGGCCCGGACGCGGGCGTGATCGTGACGGGCTACCTGGGCAGCTTCCTGATGGCCGGGGCGTACCTGGCGATCTCGTGCTTCACCTCCTCGCTCACCAAGAACCAGGTCATCAGCTTCATCCTCAGCTTCATGGCCTGCCTGGTGCTCGTGCTGCTGGGCTGGGGCGTGCTGACCCGCTCGCTCGTGGGAATCTTCCCGGTCTGGCTGGCCGACCTGATCGCCCAGTTCAGCTTCACCACCCACTTCGACGGGCTCAGGCGCGGCCTGATTGACTTGCGCGACGTGGTCTATTTCCTGTCGGTGATGCTGTTCATGCTCTTCGCCAACGTGATCGTGCTCGAAAACAAGAAGGCGTCCTGATGCGACCCAGCTTCCGCAACGAATCGCGCGCGCAGCTCAAGCGAAACCTGATCCCGGCCGCCGGCGTCGCGCTGCTGGTGGTGGGCCTGGTGGCGGTCAACGTGCTGGCGGCGCTGCTGCCCCTGCGCCTGGACATCACGCAGGAGCGGCTGTTCACGCTCACCGACGGCACCCACCGCATCCTGAACGCGCTGAAGGAGCCGGTGACGATCAAGCTGTACGTGCCGGACAGCGTCCCGGACGCCCCGGTCACGGTCAAGACATTCGCGCGCCGCGCCCGCGACTTGCTGCAGCAGTACCAGTCCGCCTCGCACGGCAAGCTGACGCTGCAAGTCTTCGACCCCAAGCCCGATTCGGAGGACGAGGATTGGGCCACGCGCTACGGCCTGTCGGCGGCGCAGATGCCCGACGGGACGAAGCTCTATCTGGGGCTGGTGGTGCTGGCGGGCGGGCGGGAAGCGGCGATCCCGTTCCTCGATCCGCGCCGCGAGCGCTTCCTCGAGTACGACATCTCCCAGGCCGTCGCGCGCGTGAACCAGCCCAAGCGCCAGAAGATCGGGATCCTGCCCGGACTGCCCATCTACGGACAGCAGGCGGGCGGCTTCGGCCAGACCGAGGGCGAATGGACGTTCGTGCGCGAGCTGCGCAAGAGCTACCAGGTGGACTACCTGTTTCCCCAGGACCTGACGGAGGTTCCCGACGGCATGGCGGCGGTGATCGTGCTGCATCCCAAGGGCCTGACCGACGCGGTGCTCTTCGCCCTGGACCAGTACCTGCTGCGCGGGGGCAAGCTCATCGTGCTGACCGACCCGAACTCGCGCATGGATCCGATGGGCGGTCAGGGCTTCGCGGCCGCCACCAGCAGCAACCTGGACAAGCTGTACAAGGCCTGGGGGGTCAAGTTCGACGCGAACATGGTGGTCGCCGACCAGCAGCTCGCCACGCGCGTGAACACGCCCAACCAGGGGATCGTCGAATTCCCGCTCTGGCTCTCGCTTCACGCGGCCCAGCTCAATCGCGACCTCGTCGTCACCAGCCAGCTCGAGGAGATCACGCTCATCGATCCCGGGGCGTTCTCGCTGGAGCCTAACGCCCGGACCAAGCTCACCGCGCTGATGTCCTCCACGCCCAACTCGGGTCTGGTGGACCTGGCGACCGTGCGCTTTTCCAGCCCGCTCGACATCTCCAAGCAGCTCAAGACGGACGGCAAGGTCCGCATCCTGGCCGGCCTGCTGACCGGCACCTTCGACACGGCGTTCCCGGAAGGACGGCCGAAGCCCCCGCCGCCGCCCAAGCCCGACAAGGGCAAGCCGGCCGCCAAGGCGGACAAGCCCGAATCGGAGAAGCCGCTCACCCACCCCGTGCTCGCAAGGGCCGCGCAGGAAGGCAGCATCCTGCTCGTCGGGGACGCGGACTTCATCGCCGACCGCTTCTCCGTGCAGACGTCGAACTTCTTCGGCAACATCGTCACCCAGCCGATCAACGACAATCTTTCGTTCATCCTGAACGCCGCGGAGTTCATGGCGGGCAGCCAGGACCTGATCCAGATCCGCTCGCGGGGACAGGTGTCCCGGCCCTTCACGCGCCTGGCGAACATGCAGCTGCAGGCGGCGCGCAAGTTCCAGGAGCGCGAGCAGTTCCTCACCCAGCGGCTCGACGAGGTGAAGAAGAAGCTGGAAACCCTGCAGAGCCAGAAGCAGGAGGGCCAGAAGCAAGTGCTGACCGTCGCGCAGCTGGAGGAAGTCCGGCGCTTCCGGGGCGAGGAAGCCCAGGTGCGCGCCGAGCTGCGCGAGGTGCGCAAGGTGCTGCGGCAGGACATCGAGACCCTCGGCAGCGTGCTATTGGCCATCAACCTGCTGGCCATGCCGCTGCTCGTAGCCGCGGGCGGATTCGTCGTGATCCTGCGGCGCGGACGCCGCAGAGGAGGACGCCGGTGAACCTGAAGACCTTGGCCATCGTCGCCGTGGGTTTGGCCGTGCTGGCCGGCGCGGGACTGCTTGGACAGCGCATGCTGGGCCGGTCGTCCCCGGCCGGGCATGTCGGCAAGCCGCTCCTGGACGGCGTGGACATGGCCGCCGCCGCGCGCATCGAGCTGGTCGGGCCGACTTCGCGCGCGACGCTCGTGGCGAGGCCGGACGGCTGGGTCGTGCAGGAGCAGGGCGCCTTCCCGGCCAACCAGGGCAAGCTCAACTCCTTCCTGTTCAAGCTCGCCGAGGAAAAGGTCGCGGACCAGGTCACCGAAAATCCCGACGACTTGGTGGAGCTTGGCCTACGGACGGTGGAAGAGAACGGGAACAAGGCCGAAGAGCGCAAGACCGGCACGCTGTTCCGCATCCTCGACGGCGCCGGCAAGCCGATCTACCAGCTCCTCATCGGGCGCGACCGGCAGCCCGGTATGACCGTCTCCTCCTACGGCGGCCAGTACGTCCGCTTTCCCCAGGAGAAAGCCGCCCTCTTGATCGGCACGACGCTAACCGCCGAGACCGAGCCGAAGGAGTGGATCGAGAAGCAGATCCTCCCGCGCGAGGCGGAAGGGCAGTTCAAGCTCATCCGCGTGGAGCGGCCGGGCGCCAAACCGCTCGCCTTCTCCCGCGACAAGCGCGAGTCCCCCTGGCAGCTGGAAGGCGACGCCCCGCGCGGCCTCAACGCCAAGGAAGTCGACAACCTGTCGAAGAAGCTGCGCGACCTCGAAGCCTCCCAGATCGCCCCCGCCGGGAAATCCCGCAAGGAGCTGGGCCGGGACAAGCTGAGCGTCGTCGAGGTACGGTTGTTCGACGGGCGCGCCTTCCGGCTCGAGCTCGGGGATGCGAAGGGGCCGGACAATTACCGCTATCTCACCGTGCAGGAATCCCTCGACCCGTCCAAGTCCGACCCGGCGCTGAAGAAGGAAGTCGAGGCCTTCAACGGCAAGTTCAAGGAGCGCATGCTCGCCATCCCCGATTGGGACGCCGGCCGGCTGTTGCGCGAGCGCAAGGAGTACCTGCAGACCTCTTGACCCGATTCGCCCAAAGGCGCGCCATGGATCTGCCCAGCCACGCAGTCCTGCAGGACATTTCCGCCACGTACAACGAGCATACGATCGCCCGCGCGCTGCTGACTCCGCAGACGCTGGCTCCCGAAACCTGGGCCCGCGTCGTGGTGGAGGAAGGGGAGGTCGAGCTGAGGCTTGCGGGCGTGGCGACGGCCGTGACGCCCGGGCGTCCGGCGCTCATCCCGCCGCATACCCCGTTCTGCCTGGCGCCACCGGTCAAGCCTGTGCGCTTCTGCCTGCACTATTTCCACGAGCCTGTGCTGCACGACGGCCCGGCGCTGGCCGGGCTGCTGGGGCGCAAGCGGGCCCCGTGAGCGACTTCCGGCGCCGCCTGCGCCCGGAACGAGCTTCGCTCCTAGCCGGCAAAATGCCGGGCAAAGCGCGCCTGGCTGCGCAGGCCGTCCACCTGCCGCCGCAACACCTTCTCCATCTTCGCCGGCTCCAGGCCCAGCTGCACGAAGGCCGCGCCGCTGTTGAACACCTCGCCGTAGTGCCGGATCTTGCCTCCCGCCAGCGCGAGCTGGCTCACGCCCTCGAACGCGACGCGGCGCCCGGCGTTCTGGGGCATCTTCGAAGTATAGCTGAACGCCCACTTCGCGTAGGCGGTCTTTCCGTCCGACACCGGGTCGAAGAAGTCCCACAGGAACTTCTCGGCATCCCGGTAGAAGCGCCCTTCGAGCATCCCGCGGATCGCCTCGGGACCCTTGAATTCCCCGTAGAAGGTGTCGTGGTACACCCCGTCCGGAGTGAAGAGCGCGCCCAGGCGCCGCCCGTCCCCCTTCTCCACCGCAGCGGAAAACTCCTTCAGCAGCGCCGCCAGGTCCATTCCGTCCCCTTCACGCAAAAGTGTTTGGCCTCCGAAGATCCGCCCCAGCGGCAGGGCGGCTGTCTAGCGCGCAGCCGCCCGCCCAGCGCGGGGCGGCTGCCTAGCGCAGGGCGATCGTCATGTTCTTCCCGCCGTCGCCCGCGCCGGAGAACCAGCGGCTGGTGACGACCTTGGTCTCCGTGTAGAACTGCACGCCGTCCTTGCCGGTGGCGTGCAGGTCGCCGAAGAACGAGTTCTTCCAGCCCGAGAAGGGGAAGAACGCCAGCGGCACCGGCACCGATACGTTCACGCCCACCATTCCGGCGCTGACCTCGCGCTGGAACTGGCGGGCGGCGGCGCCGCTGGAGGTGAAGATCGCCGCCCCATTGCCGAAGGGATTGCCGTTGATCAGGCCGATCGCCTCCTCCAGCGTCTTGGCCCGCACGACGCTCAGCACCGGCCCGAAGATCTCCTCCCGGTACAGGCTCATGTCGGGCGTCACCCGGTCGAACAGGGTCGCGCCGACGAAGTTGCCCGGCCCGCTCGCGCTGGGGTGCTGCCGCCCGTCGAGCACCAGCTGGGCTTTCTGCGCCGCGCCTTTTTCGATGTGGCCGGTGACGCGCGCCTTGTGCTCGGCGGAGATGAGCGGCCCCATCTCGGACTCCGGCGTTTCGCCGGGCCCCACCTTGAGCGCGGCGGCGGTCTCCTTCAGCTTGGCCACGAGCGGGTCCGCGGCCTCGCCCACCGCCACCACCACGCTCACGGCCATGCAGCGCTCGCCCGCGGAGCCGTACGCGCCGCCCATGATGCCCTCGACCGTCTTGTCCAGGTCCGCGTCGGGCATGACGACGAGGTGGTTCTTCGCGCCCGAG
>JBGOTW010000061.1:0-18308 GCA_041476685.1 bacterium
ATCAGGTGACCTGGATTGTAGGGGTAGAGATTGAGCGTCACGAAGTGGCCCGGGCAGCGGTAGACGGTCAGGTTCGAGACCGCGGGATCGTTGCGCACGACCGCGCACAGGATACAGTCCACGGCGGGCCGATTGCCCCGGGAATAGGACATCTTGTTCGCGACGACGCGATGCTTTTCGAGCTTCACTCCGTTCTCCGCAGCTGTGGGGAGCCGTTCAGCCGGCCTGGCCCGATTCCAAGCCACTCGGACTATAGCGCGACCCCGCCGCGCAATACGAGTGACCCTCGATGGGTCCGCCCCGCCGGGCGCTCCGGCGCGCCATGCATGCCAGGTCACGGAGGTGCAGCCCGGCCGGACCCCCCGGGAACGCCCGCACCAGGCGAATCGGCTCCACAATTGGGTAGCGCCCGTGGCCGGCGATGCGAGCGATCGCCGCTCCCCGGAGTTGACAATCGGCAGGGGATCGGGACGAAATGGGTGCTTCGGTCTCAGGGCAGGATAGCTCAGCTGGTGAGAGCGCGCGATTCATAATCGCGAGGTCGGCGGTTCGATCCCGCCTCCTGCTATTCGACTCGCATCCGTCCGCTCACGCCCGTTTTCTCAGACCCGTCCAGTCAGGCCTGTCCCCTCAGTCCCGCCCCCTCGCATCCGTCCGCGGGGCCCTGGCCTGTCACATCCGTCTGCGCAGCCCCGCGCTGGCCTCCCGCCAATGCCCGGCACTCAAGCACAGATCCAAGCCGCCGGGCTCGAGTCGTTTCGGCCAGCGCGCGGCCCGCTGCCGGTCGCGGTCGCGGGTCGCGCATGTCCGTGGCGATTGTGCCCCTGGGGCGGCGGGGAAGAGGAGTCGCTCGCATTGAGCGCTTCACGCACCCGATCCTCGGACCGGCGCCGGAGTTGAATCCGATGCTGCGGCAGCGGGCGTTTCGCTTCGGCCCAAAAATGCGGCGTGTGCGTGATTCATCCGCCATGCCGACGGCCTAGAAGGCCCTTTCGGATGAGTAAATAGCTGTAATTACACATGAAACTATTGAAGCGGCCGCATCCGGTCCGGCTTGAAAGATCTTGCTTGAATTTTCTTGAACTTGGCGGGCAATTCGTGCCTCATACGCATGAAGCCCTCAGGTACCGGTTGCGAGACGGGTATTCGGGTTTCGCAGTTCTATAGCGCGCAGGGCATTGTCGTCTTCTTTGGGGGAGCGACAGCCCTTTCCTGCAACGGCTGGCATTGTCCCATTCGAAACGAGCGGCGGGGTTCGTCCCGTCGGCTTCGGGGCGAAGCCCGCGCACTCGGCGTTTGAGTGTCATCCTACATTGATGATGGGGGGCGCACATGCAATCCAAGAAGCATGGGAATAACGACGGATTTCGGACGACTCGCCGGAAGCTTCTCCTCTCGGCGGGCGCAGGGGCGGCGGCGTTTGGGCTAGGGGCGACTGACTGGGCACCCTTCATCCAGCGTGGGGCACTGGCGGCGGACAAGACGCTCCGGATCATCCAGTGGAGCCACTTCGTTCCGGTCTATGACGCTTGGTTCGACAAGTTCGCGAAGGACTGGGGCCAGGCGAATGGAGTTGCGGTCACGATAGACCATATTCCGCATCTGGAAATCCCCGCCCGGGCGGCCGCCGAAGTGGCCGCCCAATCCGGCCATGACCTGTTTGCCTTCAACGGAGCGGGCGGCCCGTTCCTGTACCGGCGCCACACGCTCGACATGTCGGCCCTCGTGGCGGAGATGGAGAAGAAGTACGGCAAGGTGAGCGCCGTCGGACACGGGGTGGCCTACGACGCGGAAGCGAAGCGCTGGGTGGGATACCCGGACTACTACATCAATTTCCCGGGCCTGTACCGCAAGGATCTGTGGGATGAGATCGGCATGAAGCCCGACACGTGGGAAGATATCCGCATCGGGGGCGCAAAGCTCAAGGCCAAGGGACATCCGGTCGGGATCAGCCTGGGGCACAGCGTGGACCCGGAACTGAGCTGGCGCGGCGTCCTGTTCTCTTACGGGGGCGCCGATTCCGACGCGACCGGCCGCAAGGTGGTCATCAACTCCAAGGCCACGCTGGAAGCGATCAAGTACGTGAAGGCGCTCTACCAGGAGGCGATGACCCCGGAAGTGCTGTCCTGGGACGATGCATCCAACAACCAGATGCTGCAATCGGGCAAGGCCAGTTGGATCCACAACCCTATTTCCGCATATCGGACCACCCAAAAGGCGAATCCCGAACTGGCGGACAAGATCTTCGTGTGGAAGACCCCGGCCGGACCCGTGCGGCGCCTGTGCGCCGGCGCGCCCAACGCATACGTGATCTGGAAGTTCGCCAAGAATCCCGACGCGGCCAAGGCCTTCCTGCGCCACTATGCGAGCAATTGGAAGGACTCTTACATCGCGAGCACCAGCTACAACCATCCGGTGTTCGACCACATCGTGCCCAAGCCCATGCCGATCCTGGAGAACGATCCGACTTCGCATCCGCCGGACAAGCTGAAGATCCTGGAAACGGCGAACGACTGGATGTGTACGTTCGGCTGGCCCGGCCCGGGCACTCCGGCCGCCGCCGAGGTCTCGGGCAACTATATCATCACGGACATGATGGCCAAGGCCGCCACCGAAAAGATGACGCCGGAAGAAGCCCTCGCGCAGGCGGAGAAGGCGATCACGGCGATCTACGAGAAGTGGAGCGCGCTCTAGGGGGAGAGGCGGCGGGCGGCAGGGTGCTCCGGAGACGTCGCAAGCGGGGTCTGCCGCCCGGTGCCGCATGGGACGGCGCCGCCTGGCGGGAGCGCCGGATCTTCGGATGCAATCGCGGCGCGGGCAGCGGGACTCAGGCGCGCCCGCACGCACGCCCGCACGCACGGCCCCAGGTTCAGTCCGGGCCCCGATAGCCGAAGGCGCGCGGCGCGGCTGCTGACCGGGTCTCGGCGGGATCCGGAATCGGCCGACCGGTCAGCGGAACAGCCCATCAACGGGGAGTGGGAAAGGAGCCCATGGGACAGGTCATCACAAAAAGCCTGAAGAAGATGTTCGGGGAGGTCGCGGCCGTTGACGGCGTCGACCTCGAGGTGAAGGAGGGGGAATTCATGGTGTTCCTCGGCCCGTCGGGCTGCGGGAAGACCACGATGCTGCGGATGATCGCCGGGCTGGAGAAACCCACGTCGGGGGACATCATCATCGGCAACCGCGTCGTGAACGGCCTGCCTCCGCGGGCGCGGGGCATCGCGATGGTGTTCCAGGGGTACGGGCTGTATCCGCACCTCAAGGTGCGGGACAATATCGCCTTTCCGCTGAAGACCCAGGGCATCGCGAGGGACGTCATCCGCCAGAAGGTGGATTGGTCCGCCGGCATCCTGGACATCCAGCGCCTGCTGGACCGCAAGCCCCGCCAGCTCTCGGGCGGGGAGCAGCAGCGGGTCGCCCTGGCCCGCGCCCTGGTGCGCGAGCCGACGGTGTTCCTCCTCGACGAGCCGTTGTCCAACCTGGACGCCAAGTTGCGCACGAGCGCGCGGAACGAGCTCAAGCAGTTCCAGCGCAAGGTGGCCACGACCACCATCTACGTCACCCATGACCAGGTGGAAGCGATGGGCATGGGGGACCGCATCGCCGTGCTCGAGCGGGGCAAGCTGCGTCAGGTCGGCACGCCGGCGGAGATCTACGAGGAGCCCTCCAGCACATTCGTGGCCACGTTCCTGGGGGCCCCGCCGATGAACCTGCTCGAGCGGAACGGGAAGATCGAGGGTTTCCGGCCGGAGAATTTCATGCACCACGACCTGAAGCGCGACGAGTCGGAGGCGGCTCAGTTCAACTTCCGGGTGCAGCGCATCGAATACCTGGGTTCCGAGCGGATCCTCTACGGCAGCATCGAAGGGCATAATCACGGCGGCGAGTACACGGCCAAGTTCTCCGCCCATGAAACCGCCATGCCCGTCCGCGAGGGGCAAACGTACCCATTCGTGGTCAGCCGCAGGGATCTCAAGTTCTTCGACAAGGCCACGGGCGAACGACTGCCGGCCGGCTAGGGGGAAGCCATGGTGGAAACCGTCGTTGCCCAGCCGCGGCCGTCGCGCCTGCGGTACATCCTCGACCAGACGGAATTCCTGGGGCCGGTCCTGATCGCCCCAGCCGTCATCTATATCGCGCTCCTCATCGCCGTGCCGTTCCTGCTCGCGCTGTACTACAGCGTGAGCGCCTACAATATCGCCACGCTCGACATGTCGTTCGTGGGGCTGAAGAACTACCGCCTCGTGTGGGAGAGCGACATCTTCCGCCGCACGCTGGCCAACACGTTCATCTTCACGTTCGGCTCGAACATCCTGGCCCTCGTGCTGGGCAAGTTCACCGCGCTGATGCTGCTGAAGAAGTTCCCCGGCCGGACCATCGTGCGCTCGCTGATCATCCTGCCCTGGGCGGCTCCGGTGGCGCTGTCGGCGATCACCTGGCGCTGGATGTTCGATTCGCTCTACAGCGTCATCAACTACGTCCTGCACGCCCTGTACATCATCCCTCTCTGGATGACGCCGCAGTGGCTGGGTCAGGAGGACCTGGCGATGATCTCGGTCACGGTCGTCTATGCCTGGCGGCTGTTCCCTTTCTCCGCCGTGATCTTCCTGGCCGGGCTGACTTCGGTTCCGCAGGTGGTGCTGGATGCGGCTTACGTGGACGGCGCCGGATTCTGGCGCCGCAACTACCTGATCATCATCCCGATGATCCTGCCCATCATCTTCGTGGCGCTGCTGTTCGGGCTGGTGTTCACGTTCACGGACCTGAGCGTCGTGTACCTTTTGACCAAGGGCGGGCCGACCAACAGCACGCACGTGCTGGGCTCGCTCGCCTTCCAGGTGGGCATCCTGTCCGGCGACGTGGCGCAGGGCGCGGCGATCGCCCTGTTCCTGTTCCCGGTGCTGCTGCTGGTGTCGTTCTTCCTGCTCCGCTTCCTGCGCCGAAGGGAGATTTGAGATGCCGACCTGGCTGAAGTCGCTGTTCAGGGAAGGCGGATTCTACTCCGGCTTGTCGCTCCTGCTGCTGTTCGCGGCATTTCCTTTCTATTGGATGCTGATCACCACGTTCAAGCAGGACTCCGATCTGTATACGGTGGAGACCAATCCGCTCTTGTTCCACAAGGCGCCCACTTTCGAGCACGTGAGCTACCTGTTCACCGACACGCTCTTTGCGCGCTGGCTGTGGAACTCGTTCTTCATCGGCATCGTCGTCGTGGTGATCACGCTGCTGATCGCGGTGCCGGCGGGCTACAGCCTGGCGCGCATGAGCGGCAAGAAGTCGGAATCCCTCGCGATCGGGATCTTCCTCACCTATCTCGTGCCGCCGACCCTGCTCTTCCTGCCCCTGTCGCGCCTGATCGCGCTGCTGCATCTGCA
Organism: bacterium; assembly: GCA_041476685.1. GTDB lineage: Bacteria > SAR324 > SAR324 > SAR324 > JACQKK01 > JBGPEV01. The sequence continues at coordinate 5,376 of JBGOTW010000061.1, forward strand.
GGATTCGCTCTGGGCCCTGATCCTGGTCTACCCCACGTTCACGATCCCCTTCTGCACCTGGCTGATGATGGGCTTCTTCAAGTCCATCCCGCACGCCATCGAGGAGGCGGCCATCGTGGACGGGTGCAACTTGATCGGGGCTTTCGCCAAGACGATCCTCCCCATCTCCGTGCCCGGGATCCTCACCATCGTCATCTTCGCCTTCACGCTGACGATGCAGGAATTCGTCTACGCCCTGACCTTCATCTCCTCCTCGGACCAGGTGCCCGTGACCCTGGGCGTGGCCACCGACCTGGTGCGGGGGGATATCTTCTACTGGGGCTCGCTGATGGCCGCCGCCCTGATCGTGGCCATTCCCATGGCGCTCGCGTTCAACTCGTTTCTCGACCGCTTCATCATGGGCATCACCGGCGGCGCCATGAAATAACGGGACGCGGCACACGCCCGCGCGGGTAGTGGGTCAGTTTGGAGATAGCAGCAGATATCTCGCTCTGCTCGAAATGACAGCCCTTTGTCACTCCGAGCGAATGCGAGGAGTCCGTTGTTGCAGTTCACGGGCACTTCAGCAGATTGACCCACTATCCCTGCGCGCTGTGCCTGTCGCGCTCTCCCGCCATGGAGACCTTTTTCATAACGCCGCAGTCTGCAAAGCCCTTAGTCTGTCTAGGACTCGTAGCCGATAGGTCTGGTGCCTCAGTCGCGAACCTCATCCCCCCTCCCCCTCTCCGCCAGCGCGGAGAGGGGTTGCCGCCAACCCGCTGCTGAAGTGGGCTGTAGCCCTCTCCGTAGAGACGGAGAGGGCGGCACGGCGAAGCCGTGCGGGTGAGGTTGACGGGCGCGCCGCCCGCCACGGATTGCCGCATCCAACCATTCCTCCCGGTTATGTAAAAGTGTCTCCCGCCATGGGAACGCGGGTCCCTTGGCCGTCTCGCCTGCGCGCAAAGCTTGGGACTCGCTGGGAGTCCGCGTGCGGGAACGGTGGGCGCCGCTCCGCGTCATTCCGCATCCTGGAGCGGATTCGTCCGCTCGCAATCAACTGAAATTTAACGCGTTAATGAGCTGTTCCGGCGCGCCGGAAAGCGGTCGGGCCGCTGCCCGGATGAAGCGAGCTGGACGAGGCAGTCCCCCGCAAGCGGCATTCGGGCCGGATCGATTCGGAGGACGGCCCCCGGAGACCGGCGGAGGCGCCGCAGACTGCAGGCAGAGCGGATCGTTGCGCGAATCGCCGGCTGGGAGCATCGTCGCGCGGACGGCGCTCCCGCCGGTGGGATGCCTAGTCGCCCGTTCCCTTGGGCTGAGCCCCCCGCAACTCGGGGGCCTCGGAGTAGTACTTCTGGGCGGCGGTGCGGCTGAAGCGCCCGTGCACCATGCTCATGAACACGCCCTTGGTGCCGATGGTGCTCAGGTACAGATGCACCACGAACATCAGGATGATGGGAATGGCCGCGAAGAAGTGGATGAGCACGTTCGTGCGTTGCTGAACGACGGTGCCGACCGCGTAGTACTCCATCAGCCCGCTGTAGGCGAGCAGCACGCCCGCGATCACGACGATCCAGTACCACACCTTCTGCCCGGCGTTGAACTTGTCGGATTTCAAGGCGCCCTTGTACCCCAAGTACCCGCCCAGCTTGGCGAACCAGGCCATGTCGTATGCGCGCGGAATGGCGTGGCGCACCCAGTTGACGGTGAGGATCAGCAGGCAGGGGGTGAACACGAATCCGCTGTACTCGTGCAGTTGGCGCAGTACGTAGCTGGTCGTGCCCCCGCCCAGGGTGCGGCCGAACGTCAGGCTCAGTCCGCTGATCGCCAGGATCACGAACGTCACGGCGATGAGGAGATGGATGATGCGCTCGAACAGGTTCCACCAGGGGATGGCGTCCTTCTCGTTGCGCATGCTCATGTCCTTGGCGCCGAAGATCGCGCGGTGGCCCAGGGCGATGACGATGAACACGAGGATCGCGATGGCAAACGACGGCACCCACGCCGATTGCCTCAGGTTCATGAACAGGTCCACCTGGCGGGGGAAGTTGGCCACGTTGAGCGACGCACGGAGCAAGTCCGGCTGCCGCAGGCCCTGCGCCAGGACGTACGCGAGGTTCGAGACGAGCACGAATAGTCCCAGCAGCACCGCCGAACGCCGCAGCAAGGCAGGTGTCGCGCTCCGCGAGCGCGGATTCAGCCGAATCTTCATGGCCCACTCCCTAGCGAACATCGGTTTGGCAAAGCCTGGTCCGTTTCAGTCTCGCCCAGTCCAGTACCGTCAAAGCCGCAGGCGGCCGGAATCCCGGAGCGCCGGCTCCTCCCCCGCCCCCTCGCGCCGGACGGGCGCGCCGGATGGACTGCGCCGGGCCGGCCGCGCCCTATCTATCCCCGCTAGTACGCGGTGCTCCAGCCCCAGAGGTTCTCGCCCGAGCCGCGCTTGGTGATGCGTTCCTGGGCGACCTTGGCCACGACCGGCGCATCGCCCGCCACGAGCGCCTTGGTGGCGCACACGGAGGCGCACATCGGCAGCTTGCCTTCCGCGATCCGGTTCGACCCGTAGAGCGTCCGCTCCTTGGCGGAGAACGTCTCCTCGGGGCCCCCGGAGCAGTACGTGCACTTGTCCATGATGCCGCGCAACCCGAACGGCCCCGACTCGGGAAACTGGGGCGCGCCGAACGGGCAGGCGTACAGGCAATAGCCGCAGCCGATGCACGTGTTCTTGTCCACCTGCACGATCCCGTCGGCCCGCGTGTGCAGCGCGTTGACCGGGCACACCTGCTGGCACGGGGCATTCGTGCAGTGCATGCAGGCGATGGGCACATTCGTCTCGCCAGCCTCGCCCTCGTTCACCGTGACGACACGAATCCGGGAGATCCCGGGCGGGACGTTGTTCTCGTTCTTGCACGCCACTTCGCAGCCGCCGCATTCGATGCAGCGCTTGGTGTCCACGTAGAACTTCATCCGCGCGGGTTCGCCGCCCCGGGCTGGAACCGCCGCTCCCTGTGCCATGGCTCGTCTCCCCTTAGGCTTTCATGATCCGGCACAGGCCGGTCTTCGTTTCCTGCATCTGCGTCACGCGGTCGTAGCCGTAATTGGTGATCACGTTCGCCGATTCCCCGATGCCGTAGGGCACCGTGCCGTCGGGGTACTTGCCTGCGTAGGACTTGCCCTCGAAGCTGCCGCCCCAGTGGAAGGGCAGGAACACCGTGTCGGGGCCGACGCGCCGCGTGACCTTGGCCTTGACTTTGACCTTGCTGGGCGCTCCGTCCAGGTCCTCCGGGCTCTCGATCCACATCCAGTCGCCGTGCTTGATGCCCTTGTCGCTGGCGAGCTTGGGATGGATCTCGCAGTACATCTCCGGCTGCAGCTCGACGAGCCACCAGCAGGCCCGCTCCGCGTTGCCCCCGCCCTCGAACTCCACCTGCCGTCCGGTGGTGAGGATGATCGGATAGGACTTCACCCAGTCGGGCTTCTGCAGGCTCTTGTAGAGCGTCGGGACGCGGAAGTGGTCCTTGACGTCGTCATAGGTCGGCCACGCCGCGATCAAATCCGGACGCGGCGTGTGGATCGGCTCGCGGTGCGCCGGCACCGGATCGGGAATCCCGAACGCGTTGAAGCGCGCGCGGCCGTTCCCGAACGGCACCCGGCCCTTGGCCAAGGCTTCCTTGATGGTCTTGAGCGTCACGTCCAACGCCCAGCCGTCCTGCTCCGGATAGCCGCCCTTGATCCCCGAGCCCGCCTGGGCCGCGGAGGGGCCGGCAATCAAGTCGGTCCCGTCCGGCGCCTTCGGGCCCCAGCGCAGCCGGAAGCCCGTGCCGCCCTGGTTCGCCGGAACGTCCACCCGGTACAGGATGGCCGTGCCGGGATGCTTGTCGGTCCAGCAGGGCCAGGGCAGGCCCCACTGCTCGCCCTTGACGGGCCCGCTTTCGGCCCGCGTGTTATTCAAGTTGAAGACGTGGCCCCAGTCATGCTGGCGCTTCACGCGTTCCGGCGTCTGGCCGATCATGCCGAAGGCCAGGCACCCCGTATTGATCTCGCGCAGGATATCCTCCGGCACCTGTTTCCAGTCGCCCTTGGCGGTGTGGACGAATTCCTTGCCGATGCCGAGCCGGTTGGCCAGGTCCACCATGATGTCCAGGTCGGTGCGGCTTTCCCAGACCGGCTTGACGATCGCGTTGCGCCACTGCACCCCGCGATTGGAGTTGGTGACCGTGCCCGACTGCTCGTACACGGTGGCGGCCGGGAGCATGTAGGCCCCCTCCTGCCGGTCCGGTAGCTGCGTCGTCAGCGTCACGAACGGGTCGATATCGACCAGCAGCTCCACCTTCTCCAGCGCGCGCTTGATCCGATCGAGCTGGGACTCGCAGTTCGCCGAATGGCCCCAATAGATCACGGCGTGGACGTTCACTTCCTGGCCCAGGTCCTTCGCGTCCATCAGCACGCCCTCGTACCAGCGCGCGACCGTGAAGCCGGGCTTCTCCATCATCTTCTGGTCCTTGAAGCGGCCCTTGAGCCACTCGTAGTCCACTCCCCAGACGCCCGCCCAGTGCTTCCAGCCGCCGGTGCCGATGCCGTAGTAGCCGGAGAGGGAATCGGATGTGACGCCCAGGTCGGTCGCTCCCTGCACGTTGTCGTGGCCCCGGAACACGTTGCAGCCCCCGCCCGGCCGGCCCATGTTGCCCAGCACAAGCTGCAGCACGCAGTAGGAGCGCACGATGCCGGTGCCGTTGCTGTGCTGCGTGCCGCCCATCGCCCAGATGACGGTGCCGGGGCGGTGCTCGGCCAGCGTGCGGGCGACCTTGGTCAATTCCTCGACCGAGACGCCCGTGATGTCGGCCACGACTTTCGGGTCGTACTTCTTCAGCTCCTCCTTCAGCTCGGCGAAGCCGTAGGTGCGGTCCTGGACCATCTTCTTGTCTTCCCAGCCGTTGGCCAGGATGATGTTGACCAGCCCGTAGATGAACGCCACGTCCGTGCCGGAGCGCAGCCGCACGTAGTCCTGCGCGAATGCCGCGGTCTTGGTGAAGCGCGGGTCCACCACGATCAATTGCGCCTTGTTCACCTCCTTGGCGTACAGGAGGTGCTGCATGGCGATCGGGTGCGATTCGCACACGTTCTCGCCGATGACCATGATCGAGCGCGCGTTGCGGATGTCGTTCATGGAGTTGGTCATCGCGCCGTAGCCCCACACGTTCGCCAGGCCGGAGACCGTCGTCGAGTGGCAGATGCGGGCCTGGTGATCGATGTTGTTGGTGCCGTACATCGAGGCGAACTTGCGGATGGCGTGCGCCGTCTCGTTCGAGTGGTGCGCGGAGCCCAGCACCATCAGGCTGTCCGGCCCGTACTGCTTGCGCAGCTCGAGGATCTTCGCCGAGATTTCGCCCAGCGCGGTGTCCCACGAGATGCGCTTCCACTTCCCGCCTTCCATCTTCATCGGGTAGCGCAGGCGCTTTTCGCTGATGACGTGCTCGCGGGCCGCGATGCCTTTCGAGCACAGGCTGCCCTGGTTGATCGGGTGCTCGTACCAGGGTTCCTGGCTCACCCACACGCCGTCCTGCACCTCGCCGACGAAGCCGCAGCCCACCGAGCAGTTGCCGCAGATCGTCTTGTGCTGGTCGAGCTTGCGCGGGTCGCGGATGAGCGGGCCTTCGGCTCCCTTGGCCTCCCGCACCAGGGCGGGAGCCAGCGCCAGCGCGCCCAATCCGACCCCGGCCGCGCCCAGGAACCGGCGGCGGTTCAGCGCCGGGTTCAGGGCGATCCCACCCTTGACGCTCCCTCCCTGCTCCACACGTCGCAATCTCATGACGCTTCTCCGAAGTGGCGGCCAAACCCCGCGGCGTTCGAGTGAAGACGGCGTTCGAATGAAGGCGGCCTCATGTCGCAGGCGGCCTCGGATCGAAGGCCAGCACCTACCGGTCCAGGGTCTTGTAATAGCGTTCGGCTTCCGGTCCATGCTGGAAGAGGACGGGCCCCTTGCCCAGCGGCGCGGGAGCCGCCTTTGCCCCTTTCGGGCGAACCGCGGCGACCGCCGCAATGCTCACTCCGGCGCCCGCCAGTCCGGCCAGGAATTTCCTCCGGCTGGACGCGCTGCGCTCCCGCCCTGCGGGTTTCTCGGTCGTGCTCATGGCGTATCCCTCAAGCTGGTCTTGTGCCGGGTGCGGTGCGCGGGGAGCTTCAGCCCCCGCCTGTGCATACGGCTCGCATGCGCATGCGGCCCGCCTGTGCTTACGGCTCGCATGTGCATACGGCCCACTTGCGCCAACGGCGCCGCGCTCTCCCCCGAAGGTCACCGCGGGCGCGCAACGGCAGCGTCCGTGCTAGCTGATGCTCACGAGCGACGAACAATTGCGCGTTCCATCGGGATTGTGGTCGTCCAGGGCCACTTTCACGTGGTAGCCGAGGGTCAGGTCCGCGACCGTCCCGCCCATCGTGCCCAGGCTGCAGGGCTCGGCGACTTCGATGTCGGTATTCTCGGTGAACCGGACGAGATGCTCCTCGCCGGATTCGGTCCTGATGGTGGCGCTGCTGTCCTTGACGTCGAGCCGGATGATCTGTCCGTGGATCATGATGTCCCCCAACCTGGTCCACTGAGAGGGAGTACTCGTCCTCCGGCCTGACTCACGCTGGCCCCTGCCGCGAACGGCTGGGACGCCATCGGATTTCGGTCACGCTGGGCGACCAGTACCTGGATGCTTCAGGTCTGCTTAAGCCGCTCGGGGATACCTGTCAAGTGTCATTTACCATTGTCGAAAAGCGCCGGTTTGGCCGCGCGGGTTCGAATCCGTGGCTCGGTGCCGGGAGACGCGCTGGTCAGTCTGACCATCCTTGCCACCCGCCCCGTATTGACCCTCCGTTCAGGCATATACGTTATATATTGGCGTATATAACGTACCCGTGCCGTTTGCTCGTGGCGGGCAGGTCGGGACGTCCCGCACCGTTCCGCGGGTCATTCCGTGGTCGGCGTCCCCGGATCGAACGTCGGTCCCTTCCACGCTTTTCGCCGCTGAGTGCGCGCCCGCGCTTCTTCCAGCGTCTCGACCTTTCCCAGACCGTGCGGGGCGAGGAATTCCCGCTCCAGTTCAAGGAATCCGCGCAGCACCTTGCCCATGCCCCCGTAGAATCCGTCCGGATCGGCCTGCTCGATGTCCCGGGCGCACTGCGGTGCCCAGATCAGCAGGTGCGCGCGCAAGAAGTCCACCTGGTCCGCGCTGCGGCGCTGGGCGGCCGGCCCGTGCGCCTTGATCTGCTTGCCGATGAGCCAATTCATCACGTCCAGCTCGAACGGGAGCCAGTCTTCCGGCTCGGGCGACTTGCCCGCCGGCGCAAGGCCGATCCTGCGCAGCGACTGGCGCACCGCCACCAGCGGCTCGCCCAGCAGCGTGCCGGCCAGGTAGTGGGACTCGTAGAGCTGCACCTGCACCTGGAACGGCCCGATGAACAGGCGCGTGTACGTCTCCGCGCCTTGCTCCGCGGTGAGGCTCGCCAGGGCGCCCGCGACCTGGCGCCAGCCATCGGCGAGGCTCGGATTCAGCCCCTCGCTCGCGGCGATGCGCTCGTGCAGCCCGCTCTTCAATCCGGCGAGCAGCTCGGCCTGCGGCTCGGCGGAGAAGACCCGCACCAGCAGGCCGTAGTATCCCCGCCGGAACTCGGCCTGCTCCCGCGCCGAGTCCGTGGCAGCGTCTGCGGCCGGGCCCGTAGCCGGGTCCGTAGCCGGGTCCCGGGCCGTGCCCGCGCCCGCGCGTTTCCGCTTCATCAGGTCTCCTTCTCCCCGCGGGTCTCCTCCATCAGCCTCCCCAGCGCCCCGTCGATGAAGTCGTTGTAGTCCGGCAGATCCTCCAGCGGCTCGTCGCCCTGGTCGAGCCGGGCCTTGCGCTCGTCCTGCACGGCGGCGCGCATGGCGGATTCCACATTCGCAAAGGCCACCCCCGCCGGGGTCGCGGCCGCCGCCAGCACTTCCCGCTCCCAAGGCCCGGCCCACAAGGGCGCGTACGGAAAGCGCTCGTCGAAGTTCCCGGCAAGGCGGGCCGCCTCCCCGGGCGCGATCTCCGGCGAGCTGCGCTTGACCAGCTCGATGCGCCGCCACATGCGCAGGGCCTCGTAGCGGATGTAGGCGTCGAGCGCCGCATCCATGAACTCCTTGCTCTTCGGAGCCCCGCGCCGGCCCTTCTTGCGTTCCTTGCGCCGCGGGATGCCCGGCGGGCGCTCGTCCTGCTCGGTCATGACGGCCAGCCTTTCCCGCCGCTTGCCTGCGACGGGAGGATCATGGGTTCCAGCCCCGCTGCACCTGCAGCGTCGCCGCCACCGCGCGGCAATCGGGGCACATGCGCAGCAAGCCGGAGCGCTCCCCCTCGAACACGCCGGCGAGGACGGGGGCGGCCCGCACGCGCGCCTCCACCGCGGCCAGGGCGCGCTTGCCGACGAAGGGCTTGCGGCAGCGGGTGCAGGCCACCAGCTCGTCGCGCACCAGCACCCGGTAGTCCAGCGCCGCCTCGGTCAGCGCCAGCTCCGGGCGCAGCGTGATCACGTCCTCGGGACAGACCCCTTCGCACAGGCCGCAGGCCACGCAGGCCACCTGCTTGAATTCGAGGCTCTGCTGCCGCTCGTCGTACCGGAACGCGTGCGTGGGACAGACGTTGACGCAGGAGCGGCACAGGGTGCAGCCCTCCGCGCGCACTTCGGCCCGCGCATACGGCGCGCCGCGCGGCAGCCGCACCGGCTCCTCCTTTGGCCCGTACTGGGCGACCAGGGCGCGCAGGGCGTCGGCCACCAGCTCCCGGTTGCCGGCGGGGTGGTAGCGGTCCGCCGCGAAGCGCACGGCGTTCGGCCGCAGCCCGGCGGCGAACTCGTCGAGCTGCTCCAGCGCATCCTCCGGCCGCGCCGATCCGTCCCGCGCCGTGATCAGCCGGATCCGCCCCGCCCCCAGCCCCGCCGCCGCCAGCACGCGCTCGGCCGTGCCGGAATTGAGCTCCAGCAGGGCGCGCTCGCCGTGGGGGCACGTCTCGCAGCCCAGCAGGGCCGCGCCGCCCGCGCCCATGCGGAATGCCGCCAGCAGCAAGGCGTCCGAGACGTGCCGCAGGCACGGCACCTCCAGCGGCAGCAGGCGGGCGGAATAGGCGCGCCGGCGCGCGGCCGCGGCATCCAGCGTCAGGCGGCCCTGCTGGCTGCAGTGGAACACGACGCCCAGCGGCGCCTCCGGCGGCCCCGCCGCCGGACCCAGCCAGCCGGCCAGGCGGCCCAGCAGCTCGCCCGCGTTGGGCTCGGTGAACGCGAGGGCGGAAGTGGGACACGCGGCGGCGCAGGCGCCGCAGGCCTCGCACGCGAGCTGGTCCACGCGGATGCGCAGCGGATTTGCCCCATCGCGCCCGATCGCCCCGTACGGGCAGGCGGGAATGCACAGTCCGCACGCCTGCTGGCCCGCGGCGCCGCCCGCGCAGACGGACTCGTCGTACTTGACCGAGACCGGCTTCATGAATTCGCCGACCGTTTCCTGCAGCAACGCCGGCACCGTCCGCAGCAGCGCGGCCGCGGGATTGACCAGCACGTGCAAGCCCGTGCGCACCTTGACCGCGGGCGGTTGCTGCACCACCAGCACGACCTGATCCGAGGCCGACTCCTGCGCGGCAGCGCTGCCGCCCGCTGTGCTACCCGCAGTGCCGCCCACTGTGCTACCGCCAGTGCCGCCTACCGTGCCTTCCGCAGCACCGCCCCCGTTACCGGTCGCGCCGCGGTCGGCGGCGGTGCGGGTGACAGCAGTGCGGGTGACACCAGTGTGGGTGATGAAGGCGCCGAGCCGGCCCTGCACGCCCACGAGCCGTCCGCGCCGGACGCGCCGCGCCGGGAAGCCGGGCGGAAGCTCCAGGCCGGGATCCACGATCGTCGTGACGCTTAGCGTCTCGCTCAGCGTTTCCGCGAGCGTCAGGCCCGCGGCCAGGTCCGTGAACAGCACGACGCGCTTGCCCGCGCTGAGGGCCACCTCGCCGGCCGGCTCGCGCCGCTGGGCGGCCCGCAACTCCGCCCGCAGCAGGCGCAGCACCTTGCCGTTGGCCTCCGCCGGATCCGCGCTGGTCAGGAAGCCGCGCCCCTGGTGGTCCACGGCCGTCAGTGCGGGGGAGAACCGCTGCGCGTCGGCCGCGGCGCGGAAGGGCGCGACGCCCTGGCAGCACGCGACGAGCAGACAGTTGACGTCCGCCTCGCGCGCCTTCTGGGCCAGGGGCGCGGCGGAGGAGCGCGGGTGCGCGCCGACGTCCACGAAGGGCGCAAGCTGCGCCATCCGCGCCCCGTCGAGCGGCAGCTTGCCTTCGCAGGTGCAGACGTGAATGCCCCAGCGCTCCTTCATGCGGACTCCCCCCAAGGCGAGAGCATCCCTGCTCCCGTTGGCCCTGCAAGCCTCGAATGTCCGGTTCATGGGGTATATCCGAATCGGCGGGAGGTCAAACCGATTGCCGATAGCGGGTCAGTTGGAGACCCCAGCTGATTTCTCGCTGCGCTCGAAATGACAGGCTATTGTCACTCCGAGCGAATGCGAGGAGTCCGCTGTCGCAGATCACGGCCACTTCTCCAAACCGAACCCCTGCCGGAAGGTCAGAGCGATTGCCCCGTACCGGGCGGCGTGGCATGCTCAATCTCGCCCTGGCGCGCTGGACGGGGGAGACCGGCGTCGCGGCCCAGCGAGGGGGAAGCCTTGCTCTCTGCGGACGAAACGAACCGCGCGGCCTTGACGCGGCGGGGCCTGTGCTCCCAGGAGCACCCCGCGGTCAGCGTCGAGCTGTACGGAAGCCTCGCCATCCGCAGCGGACAGTCGCGCGTCGCCCTGCGGGCCGACACGATCCGCACCGCGCTGGCGGTGCTGCTGCTGGCCCAGCCCAATCTGGCGCGGCTGCTGGGCCCGCCCGAGACGCTGGCCGAGAACCATCGCTTCTCCATCAACGGCCGGACGATCACGACCGACCTGGACACGCCCCTCAAGGAGGGCGACCATCTCATCCTCTTCAGCGCATCGGTCGGCGGCTAGCAGCCAGGCGCACCCAGCTTCGGGACCACGCTGCCCTTGCCGGTGAGTCATGCACGGGTTTCACGGGCAATACCTCCGGATTGACCTGGCCACTGGCCGCGGGGAGGCTGTGCCGCTCTCCCCGGAATTGCTGCGCGCCTGCCTGGGGGGCGTCGGCCTGGGCACCTGGCTGCTGCTGCGGGAGAGCGCCCCGGGCTACGATCCGCTGGGCGCCGCGGCGCCGCTCGTCTTCGCCTTTGCCCCACTCGCCGGGACCGCCCTCAATACGACCGCGAAGGCGGCGGTGGTCTGCAAGTCCCCCCTCACCGGGCGGCTCAACGACGCCATGATCTCCTCGACCTTTGCCCTGACCGGCAAGGGCACGGGCTACGACGCCCTGGTGGTCGTCGGCCGCTGCGCCGGACTGAACACGCTGTTCGTGGATGCGGCCGGCGCGCGGATCGAGCCCACGCCGTTCCTGGCGGGACTGCCGGCGCGCGCGGCCGAGCAGGCCATCCGGGGGCGCTGGGGCGACGCCTGGTGCGTGGCGGCGAACGGTCCGGCGGGGGAGGCGCTCGTGCCCTTCGCCACCTTGAGCCACGACGGCCGGCACGCCGGCCGGGGAGGCGTGGGCGCGGTGCTGGCCTCCAAGGGGCTCAAGGCGATCGCCGTGCAGGGCGACCGCAAGACGGAGGTCGCCGACCCGGCGGCGCTGGACGCGATCCGGCAGGCGCTCAAGCTGGCAAGCCTCGGGCCGGGCACGGAGAAGTACCGCACGACCGGGACCCTGGGGAACCTCTCGGTCTTCAACCGCATCGGCATCCTGCCCACGGGCAACTTCCGCGCCGGCTCCGATCCCGCCGCCGGGAACCTGTCGGCCGAACGGCTGCACGGCTCGGGCAAGATGGTGCGCGCCACCTGCGCGGACTGCATGATCGGCTGCGAGAAGCGCGTCGTGGACGCGGCCGGCATCGCCACGCGGGTGGAGTACGAGAACGTGTACGCGCTGGGCCCGCTGCTCGGCAACTTCGACATGGAGCTGGTGCTGAGCGCGTCGCGGCGCTGCGACGAGCTGGGCCTGGACACCATCACCAGCGGGGGCACGCTCGCCTTCGCGGGCGAATGCGTCGAGCGCGGGCTGCTGGACCTGCCCGAGCTGGCGCGGCCGCCGGCCGAGTACCTCCTCGACGCGCTGGACAAGACGGCGCGCCGGGAAGGCTACGGGGCCTTGCTGGCGCTGGGCTCGCGGGCGCTGGCGCGCCGCATCGGCCAGGGCAGCGAGGCGTTCGCCCCGCACGTCAAGGGCCTCGAGCTGCCCGGCTACCACCCGGGCGCCCTGCAGACGCTGGCGCTGGGCTTCGCGGTCGGCTCCCGGGGCGCCGATCACAACAAGAGTTCCGCGTACGACCTGGACCTGTCGGGCGAAGTGGACCGCTTCGCGCTGGACCCGGAGCGCATCCAGGCGATGGTGGAGCTGGAGAACCAGGTGGCGCTGATGGACTCGCTCATCCTGTGCAAGTTCGTGCGCCGGGCGGTGCGGGACCTGTACGGGGAAGGCGCGGCCATGCTCGCGGCGCTGACGGGCTGGCCCATCGCGGCGGACGAGCTGCGCCGCGTGTCCGCCCGCATCCACGACCTGAAGAAGGTCTTCAACCAGCGCCAGGGCTGGAGCGCCGGCGAGGATACGCTGCCCGCGCGCTTCTTCTCGGCCGCGCCGGCCGCAGCGCGCGCGGAACGTGCGGCGCCGGGGGAAGGCCAGCCCACCATTGACCCCGCCCAGTTCCAGCTCGCCAAGCTGCGCTACTACGAGTGCCGCGGCTGGGGGAGTGACGGGACGCTGCGGGCCGACGCCGCGGCCCTGCGCGACCTGCGGCTGCACTAGAGGCAGTCTCAAAAAAGAACTGTGGACCTTTATCAATAGTTTGAATACTTTAGGGGATCACCTCATGGAAGAGGAGATC
>JBGOTW010000062.1:0-18101 GCA_041476685.1 bacterium
CGCATGGAGCGCGAGATGGCCGAATACGCCGGGCAGCAGCGCTACGAGGAGGCCGCCTACACGCGCAACGCGATCGCCGCGGTGAAGCGCACGCTCGCCCGGCAGCGCGTGCTCGTCCCCGACCTCGGCGCGGACCAGGACGTGTTCGCCGTCTACCGCGAGTCGCACCATGCGGGCGTCGTCGTGCTGTTCGTGCGCCACGGGCGGCTGATCGGCTCGGACTTCCTCCCCTTCGAGCGCACGGAGGGCATGGAGGACGGGGAGATCCTGCGCGGCGTGATGAGCCGGCTCTACACGCGCCCCAGCGGCGTCCTGCCGAAGGAGATCCTCATTCCCGTGCCGATCGAGGACATGGACGTGCTGGAGGAGTTCGTCGGCAAGGAGCGCGGCGGCCGCGTCCATATCACCGTCGTGCAGCGGGGCGACAAGCGGCACCTGATCGACCTCGCCTACGAGAACGCCCGGCAGGCCCTGCGCGAGCGGCTCTCCCGCCACGTGGACGACGAGTCGATCCTGCTCGAGGTGCAGCGCACGCTCTCCCTGCGCCGCCCGCCCCGGCGCGTCGAGGCGTTCGACATCTCGAACATCCAGGGCACGAACTCGGTCGCCTCGCTCGTGGTGTGGGACACCAACCGCGCCAGCAAGGACGACTACCGCCGCTTCAAGATCAAGTCCTTCGCCGGCTCCGACGACTTCCGCGCCATGCACGAGGTCGTCACGCGGCGCTACCGGCGCGTGCTGGAGGAAGGGCTGGCGCTCCCGGACCTGATCCTCATCGACGGGGGCAAGGGCCAGGTCAACGTGGCGCGGCTCGCCCTGGACGAGCTGGGCATCTCGCCCACGCAGGCGGACGTGATCGGCCTGGCCAAGGGCCGCACCGAGGAGCGCCGCGAGCGCCGCTTCCGCACCCGCCCGTCCCGCGCGACGGACTACGAGTACGTGGTCAAGCCGGAGCTGAAGGGAGAGATCGAGCTCAAGCGCAACTCGGCGACGCTGCACTTCCTGCAGCGCATCCGGGACGAATCCCACCGCTTCGCCATCGCGTTCCACCGCTCCCTGCGCAAGAAGGAGGCGCTGCACTCGGAGCTGGAGGAGCTGGGCGGCGTGGGCAAGAAGCGCACGCGGTCCCTGCTGCGGCACTTCGGCAGCCTCAAGCGCGTGCGCGAGGCGAGCCTGGCGGAGCTGAAGGCCGTGCCCGGCCTGCCCGCGCCGACGGCGCGGCGCATCTTCGAGACCTATCACGCGGAGGAGGCCGAGCCGTCCGACGCGGCCCCATCGTCCGCTGCCGCCCCATCTTCCGCGCCGACTTCAGCACCGTCTTCCGCGCCGCCGGCATCAGCGCCGCCGGCCGACGGCCTAGCCGCGGAGGAACGGATTGCAGACGGGCGGGCCGCCGGCGGAGGGGCCGTGGGCGCACGGAGCGCCGGGACGCCGGAGGCTGCAGCGGCCGAGGCCGAATTCCCGGCGCCCAAGCCGGCGGGCGCCGCATAGTGGGCAACGGCGCCGCACAGCGGGCAATGACGCCGCATAGCGGTCAACGGCGCCGCGTAGCGGTCAACAGCGACGCGTAGCAATCCGCTCGCGTCAGGGACGTCCCGATTCGCGCCGCGAAGTGCCCGCGCGCGGCGGAATTCGCGGCTCCGGTCTCCCATCCGTTTTCCGTTGAGGGCGCATGCGCGCCATGGTGCTTTCCGCCCCTGGCCGGCCCCTCGTGCTGACCGAGCGCGAGATTCCCCGGCCGGGCCCACAGCAGGTGCTCCTGCGGATCGCCGCCTGCGCCGTGTGCCGCACGGACCTGCACGTGGTGGACGGCGAGCTGCCGCATCCCCGCCTGCCGCTGGTGCCGGGGCACGAGATCGTGGGCCGCGTGGCCGCCCAGGGCGCTGGCGTGGAGCACTTCAGGGAAGGCGAGCGCGTGGGCGTGCCCTGGCTCGGCTGGACCTGCGGGAGCTGCCGCTACTGCCGCTCCGGACGGGAGAACCTCTGCGAGCGGGCGCGCTTCACCGGCTACACCCTCGACGGCGGCTACGCCGACTACGCGCTGGCCGACCCGCGCTTCTGCTTTCCGCTGCCCGCGGGGTACGACGACGTGTCCGCGGCGCCGCTGCTCTGCGCGGGCCTGATCGGCTACCGGGCGCTGCGCTTGGCGGGGGACGCGGAGCGGCTCGGCCTGTACGGCTTCGGGGCCGCCGCGCACCTCGTCGCCCAGGTGGCGCGCGGCGAGGGGCGGCGCGTGTTCGCCGTGACGCGGCCCGGGGATGCCGCGGCGCAGGCGCTCGCCCGGACGCTGGGCGCCGAATGGGCCGGCGGCGCGGGCGACCTGCTGCCCGAGGAGCTGGACGCCGCGCTCCTGTTCGCCCCGGTGGGGGCGCTCGTGCCGGAGGCGCTGGGCGCCGTCGCGCGCGGCGGCACGGTCGTGTGCGCGGGCATCCACATGAGCGACATCCCCGGGTTCCCCTACCGCCTGCTGTGGCAGGAGCG
This sequence comes from bacterium, assembly GCA_041476685.1. Taxonomy (GTDB): domain Bacteria; phylum SAR324; class SAR324; order SAR324; family JACQKK01; genus JBGPEV01. The sequence goes on from JBGOTW010000062.1 coordinate 2,482, forward strand.
GGTGCTGCGCTCGGTGGCCAACCTGACGCGGCGCGACGGCGAGGAATTCCTGGCCCTGGCCGCGCGACTGCCGCTGCGCACCACGACGCGCCCCTACGGCCTGGAGGACGCCAACCGGGCGCTGGCGGATCTGCGCTCCGGCGCGCTGACGGGCGCGGCGGTGCTGACGATGCACGAAGCCGAGGCCAGGCGCAGTGCAGAGGCCGATGGCGGGGCGAAGGGTGCCTAGGCTTTGTTTGAGAATCTATTTTTCAAGGAGCGCTGCCCCTTGTACCCCGGCGGGGGCCGAGGGCCCCCGCACCCCCAGTTATGCGCGGAAACCGCGCTGGCGCGGCTTCCGCGCCAAATATGGGCGCAGGGAGCAACCGCTCCCTGCTGGGGGTGTGGGGGCAAAGCCCCCGCGAGAATCTGCATTCTCAAACCGGACGCTATCCCGGCAGTGATCGGATCCGGTCCAGCACGGGCAGGATGTACCGGCGGAACTGCGCCGGGTTCTCGCTCATGGGGAAGTGGCCCAGCTCCTTCATGATCGTCACCTGGGCGCCGGGGATGTCCAGCGCCGTGCGCTGGGTATCGGCCGGCTCGCAGGAGAAGTCGTACTCGCCCGTGAGCATGAAGAGCGGGCAGGCCTTGGTGTCGATCTGCGCCACCCGTCCGCGCAGGTCGCCGTCCACCCGGTAGAAGTACAGGTCGCCCTTGAAGATGCCGGGGCCGCCCTGCATGTACTGCCAGAGCGTCTCGTGGCGGGAGACGGCGGGGCTCTGGGGGGCGATCAGGCCCGACACGAGCGCGGCGCACACTTCCCCGCCGTGCACGTCCGGCCGGTGCAGCCAGGCCAGGTCGTACCAGGGGGCGTGGTAGTCGGCGCTCTCCAGGCCGATCAGCGCCCGGAACTCCCGCCCGTGCTCGATCGCCAATTGCAGCACGATCCGCCCGCCGATGGAGCAGCCCATCACCACCGGCCGCTCCAGCGCCAGCGCGCGGCAGAAGGCGCGCACGATCTCCGTGTAGCCGGAGGTGGTGAGGCGGTACTCCTCGTTCTGCCAGCCCTCGGGCGGATTGGACTTGCCGTGCCAGGGCATGTCGAAGGCGAGCACGCGGAAGTGCCGCGTGACGTCCGGATCGCAGAGCAGGTGCCGCCACTGGCGCCCGTCGGCGCCCGCAGTATGCAGGCACACGAGCGGAATCCCCTGCCCGTTCTCCTCGAAGTACACGCGCTGCGGCCGGCCGCCGATCTCGAAGCGGGCGTAGCGGCCAACTATCGGCTCAATCACAGCCGGCTCAACGACAGCCGGCCCAGTGACAGCCGGCTCTCTGAAAGCGGTTGCGGTCATGCGTGGCTCCTCAGGTCAACCTCACCCCTCGTTCCCGTCTCGGCGCGGCGTTGCCGGCTCGGCTCGCGAGCTGCGCCGCGCGGAGAGGGGGGCCGGACGATTGGCACTCGTTCCAATTTCGTGTCGGCGGGGCTTCCGCCCCGAATCCGTTCCACGCTAGCCGGGCGCGCGGCGCGGCAGCGCGAGCAGATCCTTGAAGTACTGGAGATTCTGGAGCAGCGGGACGAGATAGCCCTCGACCGTCGCCTCCCCGTGGCGCGTCAGGGCGAACAGGTCGTGCCAGCCGGGCGCGGGCACCGGCTGCCAGAAGCGCAGCCAAGCCGGCGCCGAGGCGCGGATGGCGAAGCTCCACGACGTCATGGGGCGCGGCCCCCGCTCCAGCGCGGCGACGCGGCCCGCCCCGATCGTCAGATGGAAGGGCACCGCGCCGACCTGGAGCTGGCACACCGTGGAGAGATAGCGGCCGCGCTGCACCAGCCAGGCGTCGGCATTGGCCAGCGCGGGCAGGCGCTCCAGCGTGCGCAGGGCGGCGGCTTCGGAAGGGTCGGAAGATTCGGCCATGGGCGCATTCCGGGTGAACCACACCCCTATCCCCCGGCCCCGTTCACCGCAAGCGGAGAAAGGGGGGGGAACTGCAACAGCTCCCGACTTTCCGGCGCGATCTCGCTTTACGGACACCGCGTCGCTTCGCAGGCCCGCGCGGCCCGGGGAAGCGGGCATGGGTCAACGAGGTTGACGCGAGGTCCGCTCCTCAGGGCCGGTCCTCCGTCCGGCAGCCCGGCCGGGCATTCCGCGCGGAGAATTCGAGCAGCCGCTGCTTGACGGAAAACACGTCCTGCGCGTCCGGCTCCACATGCACCACCACGGCGCCCACCGCCGGCGACCCGCACACCTCCAGCCGCCGGAAGTTCGGCACGGGCTGGGGCGAGCCGGCCCAGGGATTGTCGAAGCGGAACGTGTGCTGGTCCCCGTGCACCAGCAGCACCGGGCGCCCGTATCGCAGGACCGCCGCCCGCAACGCCTCCAGCCAGCCGCCGTACGCGTGCACGCACTGGGGCAGCACGTCCCACGGCTCGGCCTGCGCGAGGAGCACGAGGGCCTTCTGCCCCTGCTCGGCGGCGTCGAAGGTCGCGCGCAGCCAGGCCAGCACGGCCTGCCAGTGCCGCTCCTGGCCCGGAAACGGACGCTGGTCGTCCCACCCGTCGCCGCAGCCGGGGACGTTGAAGGTGGCGAAGCCCACGCCTTGGTGCGTCCAGCGCGCGTTTTCCACCGTGGCCCACTTCGCACTGCCGGCCGGCGCGGGCAGATCGGCCTGGGAGAGCAGCGCGAGCGGGCGCCGGCCCAGGCTGCGCGCGGGCGTGGCAAAGAAGATCGCGCGCAGGGCGTGCAGGCTCGCGGCGGGGGTCAGGCCGCCTGCGCCGGGCTTGCAGTCCGTCCACTCGTTGTCGCCGGGCGTGTACACAAGGGCGGAGGCGAACGCGTCGAAGCGGTCGCGGATGTGCCGGAAATATTCCTCCGTGCACGGCGCGCCGCTGCCCTTGATGTCCCCGACGTGCACCGAGAACGGGGGCGCCAGGGCGTTGATGCGCTCCACCAGCGCGCCGAAGGCCGCGTCCTGCCGGGCGCTGTACGGCGTATCGCCCAGCGCCACGAAGTCGAAGCCTGCCGCGCCCGGAGCGGCGGGCACTGCATCTGCTGCCGCGAGCGCGGTGCTGGCCGCTGGAGCGGTACCGGCTGCCGCGAGCGCGGTGTCGGACGCCGCGTACGCGGTGCCGGTCGCTGGAGCGGTGCCGGCCGCCGCAAGCGCCAGGCTGACCGTGGCGGCGAAGCGGAGGAAGGTGCGAGCCCTTTTCAATATTCCGCTCGCTTGGAAATCGGAGCGCCGCGCAAAAGCAGATGGGACCGGGGGCAGTGTCGGGTCGCCAACCCGTATCCCCGACCCTTTCCCCGCCCCGCGGAGAAAGTGGGGCGCAGACCCCGCAGCTGGAGCGGATAGAAACCCTCCCTGCAGCGCGGGGAGGGTCGGCCCGCGGCGGTATAGCGGGCCGGGGAGAGGTTTGCGACCCGAGCGTTCGGCCATCACCATCCCTCTCGCCCGGCCTTCGCAAGCGCGCCGGCACTGGTATTGAAAAGGTCTCGTTTACGGGGAGGGACCGGCTCGCCACCGGCGGGCCGCGGGAGGGGTGGCGCGTGTCGCCCGCCCTGGCCCCTTTGTGCGCAAACGAACCCGACGCCCTACGTCGCCTCCTCGACCCGCTTCTTCGCCTTGACGAAGCGGCAGATGATGATGCTCGCCTCGTAGAGGATGACGAGCGGTCCCATCATCAGCAGCATGTTGATGACGTCCGGAGTCGGGGTCAAGATGGCGGAGGCGATGGCGATCAGGATGACGGCGTAGCCGCGGTTGCGCGTCATGAACTGGGGCGTGATCAGCCCCATCCGCGTCAGCAGCAGCGCCACCAGGGGCATCTCGAACACCATCCCGAAGATGAACAGCATCGTGATGGCAAAGGACATGAAGTCGTCAATGCGCAACGACGGCACGAGATTCGAGTCGAAGGTGACGAAGAACTCGACCGCCACGGGGAACACGACGAAGTAGAAGAAGCACGCGCCGCCCACGAACAGCGGGTAGGAGAAGATCAGGAACGGCCAGACCAACGCCCGCTCGCGCTTGTACAGGGCCGGGCGGATGAACAGCCACAGCTGGGACAGGGCGAAGGGAAACGCCAGGAACAGCGAGACGTAGAACGACGCCTTCAGGTGCGCCATGAAGGGCACGGTCAGCGTATCGTACTGGGGCTTGGCAAAGGGCAGCATGGGCCGCTCGATCGCCCACATGATCTCGTCATGGAACACGTAGGCGGCGCTGAACAGCACCCCCAGGACGATCAGGACGAATATGATCCGGCGCCTGAACTCGACCAGGTGCTCCAGCAAGGGCATCTTAGGGTCGTTGAGTTCCTCTTCCCGTGGAGTATCCATTCGCCGAATGCGTCAATAGGGTCAAAGAGTTACCGCACGATGACTGGAGTGCGGGGGCGCGGCGCGGCCTGTCAGGGAGACGGATTCGGCCAAAGCCCGGGATTTCAGGGAGATACGTGGGCCGAAATTCGCATGGCGAGAGAGAACCATCCGGTCTCCGGCGCCGTTTTCAGACCTGAAGCGTACCGGGAATTGGGGGCGAAGCCAATGCAGCGCACGGGGCAGGCTTCCCCAGCCGGATCGGAACGGCAGAGCGAGGCCATCCATGGCGGCAGGCACGGCTCGGACGCACGCGGGGCGGAGTCCACGGCGGGCAGGGCGCACGGGCGGCGCCGACGACGGTGCCGGCGCCTGGCCCGGCTCCGTAGCCCGGCTCGGGGTGGCGGCTGTGCTGGCGGGAGTGCTGGCGGCGGTGCTGCTGCACGCGCCGCTGCTCCTGGCCCAGTCGCCGACCCAGGCGCCTGCCCAGTCGCCTGCCCAGTCGCTGGCGCAGCCGGCCGCACCCGGCGCAGCGCCCGGCAAGGATGAGTTCATCATCGAACACACCCTCAAGCTGGCCAAGGGCGAGGTTCATGCGGCGTTCTTCTCGCCCAACGAGAAATACATCGTCACCCTGGGCGCGGGCGGGGTGCTGCGGCTGTGGGACACCGAGACCGCGCGCCTGGCCAAGGAAATCCGCACCAACGAGCACGACGCCCAGGTCGCCGTGTACCATCCGAAAGCGGAGGTGATCTTCACCGGCGGCAAGGACAACGCCGTGCGCGCCTGGGACGTCGGCAAGGCCGCGGTCACGCAGGTCTTCGAGGGCCACTCCGCGCCGGTGACGGCGCTGCTGACCGATGCGGAGGGCAAGCTGCTGTTCTCCGGTTCCGCGGACGGCAAGATCATCGCCTGGGACGTGGCCAGCGGGAGGGCCCTACGCACCATCGCCGCGCACACCGGCAAGGTGACGGCGCTGGCGCTGCATCCGAACGGCCGCTACCTGGCCTCCGGGGGAGCCGATCGCCTGATCAAGGTGTGGGACACCGAGCAGGGACGGGCGCTGGCCACCTTGAGCGGCCACACGGGCGCCATTACGGCGCTCGCTTTCCACTTCCGGCCCGACATTCTCGCTTCCGCCGCGGCGGACGGCGTGGTCAAGTTCTGGAAGTGGCAGGCGAAGGAGCCGAAGCAGCAGGACCTGGCGACCCTGGTCGGGCACAAGCGCGCGGTGACGGGCCTGGCGTTCCATCCGAACCAGCAGTGGATCCTCACCGGCTCCGTGGACGAGACCATCAAGGTGTGGGACGTGGACTCCCGGCGCGTCGTCCAGGAGCTGACGCTGGTGGATGGGCCGATCGCCGGGATCGCGCTGACCGGCGACGGGCGCCGCCTCGCCGCCGCGTACATGAAGGATCAGGCGCGCATCTGGAAGCTCGACAAGTCCGCCTTCCTCGCCGCGCTGAGCGGACACCAGCAGTCCCTCGTCGCGCTCGACTTCAGCCACGACAACCAGATGCTCGTCTCCGCGTCGCTGGATAAGACGATCCGGCTGTGGAACATACCCGCCCGCGCGGAGGTCAAATCGTACAACGCGGGGAACCATCAGGTTCTGGCCATCCGCTTCGCCCCCGACGACAAGACCTTCCTCACCGGCGGGGCCGACGGCGCGGCCCAGCTCTGGGACACCGCCACCGGCCGGGTCGTCCGCCGCTTCAGCGGGCACGTCGGCAAGGTCAACGCCGTCGCCTTCCACCCGCGGGAGCCCGTCATCCTGACCGGCGGCTCGGACAAGACCTGGGTGCTGTGGGAGCTGAACACCGGCAAGCCCCTGCGCCGCACGGTCGCGCACAATGACCAGGTGCGCACGGTGGACTTTGCCCCGGACGGGACGAGGTTCGCGACCGGCAGCGACGACGCCGCGGTGCGGGTCTGGGAGTATCCGTCGGGCAAGCTGCTCTTCACGCTGACGGGCCAGGCGGGCGGCATCGAGGAGGTGCGCTTCGATCCCGCGGGCAAGCATCTCGCCGCGGCCTCGCAGGACGGTACGCTCCGCGTGTGGAACGCCGCCGACGGCAAGGAGGCGTTCAATCTCTCCGGGCACGACTTCATCGTCAGCGCGCTGCGGTTCTCTGCGGACAGCCGCGCCCTGATCTCCGTCTCGCGCGACAAGACGGTCAAGCTGTGGGACATGCAGACGGGCAAGTTCATCCGCACCGTGAGCGGCGAGCGGAACCAGATCGTGGCCCTGGCGCTCAGCCCGGACGGGACGGTGATGGCCACCGGATCGCTCGGGCGGGACATCAGCCTGATGGCCTATCCGCTCAAGGTGCAGCTCGCGAAGCAGGCCGCGGCGGCGCTGGAGCCGGAAGCGCCCGCCGAGTCCGTGCCGGCGGCGCAGTCCGAGCCGGGCGGCCTCGAGAAGGACCTGGCCGCCCTGACGGCCCCCGAGGACGAGAAGGCGACGGCCGGGGCGGCGGCCCGCGACCCGCTGCGCGAGCTGGACCGGCTGCAAGTGCGGCTGAACGGGCTCCTGCGCGCCGGGAAGTATTGCCAGGCGGCCCCCGAGATGGAGCAGGTGGCCTTCCAGGTGCTGAACCAGGCCGCCTACGACAAGGCCGCCTACCATGCGCTGGTGATCACCGGCGTCGTCGCGCAGGACCTCAAGCTGATCTACCTGATGTCGCGCCTCGGGCAGCGCGCGCTGTTCCTGAGCAACATCTACACCTACGACCTGCCGCAATCGGTGCAGGCCAAGCTCGACTTCTGGCAGAACGACGTCTTCAATCCCGCGATCCGGCGCGCCGGCCGCAACGTGGTGCTGGAATTCCTCGATTGCGCGAATCGGGTGCAGGTGCGCACGCTGCCGGCCGAGTTGCTCGCCCTGGACATCCCCCAGGAGGCGCTGCGGACGCTGGCCTCCCGCCAGGCCCACGTCGACTTCGCCCAGTTCAAGGGGCTCGACGAGACGACCTTCATGCAGCGCGTGTACTACATGATCGACCTCGCCACGCGCACCGCGAAGGGCCGCCAGGCCAAGGACGAGCCGGTCAACATCGCCTTCAAGGACGTGCCGCAGGCGAAGCTGGGGCTGCTCCAGCTCGACCTGAGCGATCTCGACGTCTTTGGCTATCCCGGGGAGGTGCCCTTCAAGCTGCGCCGGGAGCGCGGCACCTGGATGAGCTATTTCACGGACGGGGACCGGCGCAAGCGCCTGCTGGTGCCCGAGGGGAACTACTACCTGATGGTCGGCAAGAAGGTGCGCAACGTCTACTCGATCCGCGCCGGCGCCGTCCCGCCGGTCGCCGCCCGGTAGCGCCGCTCACGGCGAAGCGCCACCGCGGCGCGGCGGTACAGGTGCGCCGCAGCCGGGGCGCGCCGCGCCGTCAGTTGCGGGGCGGATGAAAGCTCGCGAGCGACCAGACTTCCTCGTCGCTCAGGGGGAGCACCGGCAGCAGGTTGTACACGCTGCCCTGCAGCAGCTCCACGATCTTCAGGAATCCGTCCACGAAAACGTCCAGCTCGCGGGGCAGCCCGGCGCCGGCGAACAGCGTCGTGCCCAGGGTGCGCAACTCGGCCAGCTCCACCGAGGCGGGCAGCGTCAGCAGCGGGACGGCGCGCGTGCGCTCCGCGTAGCGCTGGAAGATCCCCGCGCCCGCGGCGCGGTTGTACACGACGCCCAGCACCCGCACGGGCAGCTTGAACTCGTTCCAGCCGATCAGCATGCCGCGCAACATCCGGTTCAGCACGAACAGCGACTCGGGCTGGTCGTCCGTCACGCCGACGACGAAGTTGAGCGTGCGGAACAGCGGCAGGTTGGGCGCGTCGAAGCGCTCGTCGGTGACGTCGAACAGGACCTGGTCGTAGCCGGCCAGCAGCCCGTACCGCCGGAACACCTGGAACGACGTCTCGTACACGGTGGCGTAGTCCCCCACCAGCAGCTGGGACGGCCCCAGCTCCAGCACGTCCACGTATTTCGACGCGGGCGCGAGCAGGGGCGCCGGGTCCACGTCCTCCAGGTTTCCCCCGGCCCGCTCCCAGGCTTCCATCAGGCACGGCCGCCCGGCCAGCCCCAGCGCCCGGTGCGTATCGCGCTTCTGGTCGCAGCCGACGAGCAGGGTGCGCGTGCCCAGGTAGCTGAACGCCATCGCCAGGTGGGCCGCGACGAGCGTCTTGCCCACGCCGCCCTTCCCCAGGATCGCCGTCGCGGTCGTCATTTGGGCGGCTCGGCGCGCGGCCCGGCCGCGGCGGCGCGCTCCAGGTCCTTCTCGAAGTAGCGCAGGTAGGCGTTCTGGCGCTCCGGGAACCGCACCCCGTAGACATTGGCCTTGATGTCGTCCTGGTAGTAGGCGAGCTCCACCTTGCCCTGCCAGCCCTCCGTGATGTGCTTCTTCAGCGCGATCCGCACCTCGTCGCCGGGATTGAACTTCGGATTGCGCGGGGGCGGCACGGGGCAGACATCCCGGTAGCCGGACGTGTCCCCGTAGCACATCCAGGTGGCGAGCATTTGCACCCCGATCCGCCCCTCCCCGCCATGGGTCTGCACGTACAGCTCCGGATTCATGGAGGTCAGCACGCGGTCCGTGCGGCACTTGTCGCGCTTGTTGAGCTTGCAGTCCAGGATGTCGGTGACTTCGAGCGCGTAGCCGCGGTATTCGGCGCGCGCGGGGCGGGGCAGGGCCGCCAGGGCCGACGCCGCGAGCGCCGCGCAGGCCAGCAGCGCTCCCGCGCGCCGCTTCCCCCTCATCGCTTCGTCCCCTCGAACGAGGCCTGCTCGAACACGGCGTTGTCCGTGACGGCCTGCTGCATCAGCGAGGCGTTGAAGTTCGTGCCGGTGAAGTTCCCCTCCGCCAGGATCGCCCCGCGCAGGCTGGCGCCGTTGATGAGGGCGCCCTGGGCGTCCACGGCGAGCAGCTGCACGCCGTCGAGATTGCTGCGGGTGAACTTGGCCTTCTTCAGGATGCTGCCGCAGAAGTTCGCCTTCATCAGCGGGCACCCGCGCAGGGAGCTCTCTTCCAGGTCCGTCAGGCTGAAATTCGCGCCCTGCAGGTTGGCCCGGTCCAGGTTCGCGCGCACGAACGAGGAGCCGGAGAAGTCGGTGCGCTGCGCCTGGGAGAACTCCCCGTGGCAGTCGTCGAAGCGGCAGGCGATCAGGCTGGACCCGGTCAGGTAGGCGCGCCTGAGGTTCGCGCCGGAGAAGTCGCTGAGCTGGCCGCGCACCAGGTTCAGGAACGCGCTTTGCAGGTTCGCGTCGCGCAGCAGGGTCTTGTCGAGGACGGCGTGGGTCAGTCCCGCCTCGATCAGGACGGCGCCGCTGGCGTCGGCGCTGGTGAAGTTCCCGCCGCTGATGAGGGCCTCCTGGAACCGCCCGTCGCGCAGGCTGGCCTCGCTGAAGTCGCATTCGACCAGGATCGCCCCGTCGAAATTCCCTCCGCCCAGGTTCGCCCCGCGGAACGAGCAGCGGCGGAAGATGGCGCCCGTGCAGATCGCGTCCTCCAGGTCTATCCCGTCCAGCTGCGCGTCCTGCACGGGCTGGCGCGTCCGGGCGTAGTTTTCCAGGTCCTCGCGCGCGAGCTGGCTCATGCGGCCGCGCCCCCTTCCCCCTGCTCCTTGCGCTTCTTCGCCTTGACCAGCTTCTGCACGAGCGGGAAGTCGAGCACCTTGAGCGTCCCGTCCAGCACCATGAATCCGCAGGATTTCAGGGGGGAATTGACCCGCATCTGGTAGCGCTGCACCTGGATGTTGGTCGCCGCGTGCGCGACGGCCGGCACCATGATCGCGCCCGCGGCGCCTCCCTCGTTCAGGTGCGACAGCAGCTCGTGGTAGGTGCCGACATGCTCCAGCAGCTCGCCGCGCACCTTGCGCGCCTGCTCGACGGAGCCGCGCAGCTGTCCCTGCTGCTGCGCCGGGAGCGCGCCCTCCTGCAGCCGCTTCTGCTCGAGGAACGCGACGTTCTTGCGGAACTTGTCGAAATTGACCCACGCGTTCGCCAGCACGGTCTCGAGCTTCTCGAATTTCGCCCGCGCGTCGAAGCCGAGCCCCACCTCGAGCCGGGTATCGCCCTCGCTCACCTCCGAGCCCACCACCGGCGAGGTGATTTCCGCGCCGGCGCGGACCACGCCGCCCTTGATGAAGCCCACCCCCGCCTTGGTGACGACGACGGCCCGGTCCGCCTGCACCGTGCTGTGCAGGATGTACTCCTCGGCCAGGACGTCCTGCTTGGCGCGGAGCTTCGCTTCGGCGAAGAAGCGGGCGGAGATCGTGCCGCCGGCTTCGATCGTCGCACCCATCACTCCGCCGCGGATCGTCACGTTGCCCCCGGCCTTGATGGAGGTATTCCCCACCGTGCCGCCCACGTTGACGCTCTTGCCCGCCTCCACCTTGAATCCGTCCTCGATGTTGCCCTTGATGTTGATGACCCCGCTGAAGCGGACGTGGCCCGTGGCCGAATTGACGTTGTCCACCTCGTACACGTCCTCGACGGACAGCTTGTCGCCGGCGAAGACCACGAAGCCGGGCTTGGTGGCGCGGACCTCCGTGCCGTTCGCGGAGGCCTCCACGTTCGCGCCGAGGCGCAGCTTGGCGGGCTTGCCGGCCCGGGCGCGCAGCTCCTTGCCCGTGACCGTGAAGCCCGGCGCGCCGTCGGTGGGCGCGGTAACCTTGGCGATGAGCTGGCCAGGCTGGACGTTGGTGATGAGGTTGAGCTCGCGGTAGTCCACGCGGTCCGCGAATCCCGCGCTCTGCGGGTGTTGCTGCACGCCGGGCGCCGGTTCGAACTCCACGCGCCCGTCCGCGCCGTCCAGCGCCGCGACGCCCCGGGCGATCAGCACCGGCTTGTTCTCGATGTGCTGGGCCATCACGCGCTTGAGGTCCTCCCAGAGAATGCCCTTTTCGACCTTCGCCTCCACGATCGCCTTCTTGTACATGTCGGGCGTGAGGGGCGCCCGGCCCACGGTCGGCGGCATGACCGTCATGTACGCCTCCTGCGCGTCCTCGGACACCTTGACGGTGATCTCGTAGTCCTTGGACTCCCGGTTCGCCAGCGGCTCGAACTCGTCGCGCGCGCGGCGGTAGATGGCGAAGAGCTTCTCCGGATCGTAGCCGATCCCCTGGCCGTCGAGCGCTTTCTGGATCTCGGTCAAGGGGACCTTCTTCTCCCCCTCGGCCGGCGGGCGCACCTTGAGCAGGATCTTGTCCGCCATGTGCTTGAGTTCGTACTGTTTCGTCGTGTCCACGCGCTGCCTCCCGGATTTCCCGAGTGTGCCGGCGATGCTCTGCCTAGCCCGGCCCGTCTGCCCGCGTACCCGCCTGCCCGCCTAGGAGGCAGCCAGTTCCCCCGCCGGCAGGTCGAGCTTCGGCACCTCGTCCGCGCCGGCGGGCTCGGCCCCTCCCCGTGCCGCGGCGCGCGGTCCGTGCCGGAACGCTTCCGCCCAGTGCATCAGCCGCTCCATGTCCGCCCGTCCCAGCTTGCGGCTCTGTCCCGGCCTGAGGTCGCCCAGCTCGATCGGCCCGACCTGGTAGCGCTTGATCTTCAGCACCGGATGGCCCACCGCCTGGAACATCTTCTTGATGTGGTTCTGGATGCCTTCGCGCAGCACCACTTCCAGCCAGGTCTTGTCGTTCACCGTGTGCAGGATGCGCGTGCGGGCGGGCCGCCGCATCCGCCCGTCCAGCACCATCCCCCGCGCCAGCTTGCGCAGCGTCGCCCCGGCGACGTTGCCCCGCACCTTGACAAGGTACACGCGCGCCATCCCGTAGGACGGGTGGGTCACGCGCTGGGCCAGCTCCCCGTCGTTGGTCAGCAGCAGCAGACCCTCCGCATCGTAGTCCAGACGCCCCGCCGGGAACAGCCGCTGATCCGTGCGGGGAAAGAAGTCCTTGACCGTGCGCCGTCCCTGGGGATCGCTCAGGGTGCTCACGCAGCGCTTGGGCTTGTACAGGGCCCACAGCTCATGGGGCGCGCCTCCCTCCCAGGCCACGGCGCGGCCCGACACGGCCAGCCGGTCCCCGGGCACGAGCAGGCGGCCCGGCTGCAGCACCTCCGCGCCGTTGACCCGCACGAGGCCCGCGGCGATCATGCGCTCCGCCTCCCGCCGCGACGCGACGCCGGCCTGGGCCATCGCCTTGTGGATGCGGATGCCGACGCGCCGGGCCGGCGTTGCCTGCGGGACTGGGGACCCGGACGGCGCCCCGGACGCTGCGCAACCGGTCGCCGCCGCATCGGACAATACGGACCCTGACGCCACCGACCCGGACGATGCGTGCGCGAGCGCCGCGGACTCCGCCCCAGCGGACTCCAGCCCTGCCGGCTCCAGCCCGGCGGATTCGGGAGTATCGCCGCGGGCGTCGGGCAAATGAGGCGCGCCTGGCCGGCGCCGGGCATGGCCGGTCATGGGTGCGCCTCCGCTTCGGCGCGGGCGGGCGCGCCGGGTTCCGGATCTTTCAGGCCGGCCAGTGCGGCGCGGGCCGCGGCCTGTTCCGCCTGCTTCTTCGAGCGGCCGGAACCCCGCCCCAGTTCCCGCTCCCGCAGCAGCGCCGCCGCGGCGAAGGTCTTCTCGTGGTCCGGCCCGCCTTCCGCGACGATGCGGTACACGACGGGCTCCTTGTAGCGCTTCTGGGCCCATTCCTGCAGTTCGGTCTTGAAGTCGAACACGGCCGCGCTGTCGGCCGCCCGCTCGAGGCGCGGAGCGATGAGGCGCTCGATCACCTCGTGGATGGCCGCCAGGCCGCGATCGGCGCGGCTGTCCAGGTACACGGCCGCCACCACCGCCTCGAAGGCGTCGGAGAGCAGCGAGGCCTTGGCCCGCCCGCCGCTCGCATCCTCGCCCCGGCCCATGCGCAGCTCCGCGCCCAGGTCCAGCTCGCGCGCCAGGGGCGCCAGGCTCGTCTCGGCCACCAGGCTCGCCCTCAGCTTCGACAGGCTGCCCTCGGCCAGCTCGGGATAGCGGGCGTAGAGCAGGTCGCTGACGAGCAGGTCCAGCACGGCGTCGCCGAGGAATTCCAGCCGCTCGTTGTCGGCGGGAGCGTCCAGCGGATTCTCGTTGGCGTACGATTTATGCGTGAGCGCGAGCAGGAGCAGGCGCGGGTCGCGGAAGCGGTATCCCAGCCGCGCGGCGAGGCGCTCGCCCGCGGCCGCCGCGGCGTCCGGAAGCCCTTTCGATCCCTGCACCTTGGGGAGCGTCATGTCCACTCCCTTGTTGGATGCGCAAGAGATCAGGACGGCTGCTGCGACTGGGGGACGACGACCGTGAAGGTGGATCCCTTGCCCGGTTCGCTGGTGACCTGCAGCTCTCCGCCGTGGGCGACCACGATGTCGCGGACGATCGCCAACCCGACTCCCATTCCCCCGCCCAGAAACTCGTCCTGGGAGGTGTGGTGGTGGCGGGTATCCCCGGCCTCGTAGAACAAGTCGAAGATGTGGTCCAGATGCTCCTTCGGGATGCCGATCCCGGTATCCCGCACCTTCAGCTTCATGCAGCGGTCGGCGGCCGCCTGGCCGCTCAGGAACAGCTCGCCTCCGTCCGGCGTGAACTTGATGGCGTTCTGGACCAGCTCCCGCACGACCTTCTTGAACCTAGCACGGTCGCCGGTGAGCAACAATTCCTCGGGCACGTCGATCCTGACCCGGTGCTTGCGGCGCTGCAGCGTCAGGGCGAACTCGTCCACCACTTCCTTGCATACGTTGGAGAGGGGAAATTGGGAGAGCTGCAGGTCCAGCCGCTGGGACTTGGACCCGGAAATCTCGTGCATCTGGCTGACGATCTCGGTGAGCTGGCGGGCGGAGCGCTCCATCATCCGCACCAGCGGCTCCAGCTCGTTGCCCTTGAGCTCCTGGCCCAGGATCTCGATGACGTTGCTGAGCACGCTCACCGGCGTGCGCAGTTCGTGATTGGTGATGGCGATGAACTTCTCCTTGACCCGGTTGAGGGCCTCCAAGTCCCGGTTCACCTGCCGCAGCCGCTCGTTCTCGCGCCGCGAGCGGACCTGGTCCAGGCACTTCTTGATGATCAGTTCGGCGTGGTTGAACGAGATCGGCTTGGTGATGAAATCGAAGACCCCGGCTTTCATCAATTCCACGGCGACTTCGATCGTGCCGTGCCCGGTGGTGACGACGATCTCCACCTCGGGTTGCTCGCGGCGCAGGATGCGGATCAGCTCCTGCCCGGACATGACAGGCATGGTCAAGTCCGTCACGACGAGCTGATACGGCGTCGCCCGCAGCAGGTCGAGCGCCTCCTGGCCGTTCTCGGCGAGCGTATGGACGTAGCCCCAGCGGGTCAGGAAGCGCTGCCACAGCATGCGGATGGGCGCTTCGTCGTCCACGACCAGGATGTCCGGCACGGCGGCCATGACGCGCTTGGGCTGGAGGAGGGGGTCACGCTCCGCGGCGCCGGAGCCCCGCAGGTGTCCGAATGAGCACGTTTTATACTCCCACTTAAACGCACACACGACAGAATGGGTTCTGTACTAAATTACGACACCAATGTCCACGCCAGCACGCGCGCGACGAGAGCGCGGAATCGCGCAGACGCCGCCTCGCCCGGCGGAAGGAACCCGTCCCGTTCCCGCAGGGCTCGAACGAAAAAAGTAAGCCCGGCGGCACGGCGCGGCGCTGTTGAGTGTGCAGCGGGTCCGTGCAGCCGGGCTGATCCGGCGCGCAGCCGGGCGGCCGGGCTAGTTGTTCACGTTCAGCATGGACAGCTTGAGCTTGCCGCGCTTGTCGAAGCCGATCACCTTGACCGTGACCATGTCCCCTTCGCTGACGACGTCGCCCACGTTCTCCACGCGCTCCTCGCGCATCTGGGAGATGTGGACGAGGCCGTCGGTGCCCGGCACCAGCTCGACGAAGGCGCCGAACTCCATGATCTTCTTGACCGGCCCGTGGTACACGGCGCCGATCTCGATCTCGGCGGTCAGGTTCTTCACCATGGCGAGCGCCTCGTCCACGGCCTTGTGGTCGCGGCTGGAGATGGAGACGATCCCGTCGTCGTTCACGTCCACCTTCGCGCCGGTCTTCTCCACGATCCCCTTGATGATCTTGCCGCCGGGGCCGATCAGGTCCTTGATGCGCGCGGCGTTGATCTTGTAGGCGATCATGCGCGGGGCGAACTGGGACAGCCCCTCGCGCGCCGCCGGCAGCGCCTGCTTCATCAATTCCAGGATGTGCATGCGGCCCTGGCGCGCCTGCTTGAGGGCCTGCTCCATGATCTTCTTGGTGATGCCCTCGATCTTGATATCCATCTGCAGGGCGGTGATGCCGTCCTCAGTGCCCGCCACCTTAAAGTCCATGTCGCCCAAGTGGTCCTCGTCGCCGAGGATATC
>JBGOTW010000063.1:0-17998 GCA_041476685.1 bacterium
GGCAGGTGCTCCGGAAGGCATCCGGCCATCACCGCGCACTGGGCCAGCGCCTGCAAGCTCGCGTTTCCGCGCGCAGGCTCGACGATGGCGACGACCTCGTCCGGGTTGCGCCCCGCCAGCATGGCGGCGACCCGGCGCGGCGTCGGGGGAATGACGGGCAGCCCGTCCGTGAAACCGTTGCGGGTGAGAAAGGCGTACACCTCTTCGAGGCTGTGGGTCTCCTCGATGCGCAGAAGCTCCAGGCCGGGCATGGAGTCCCAGAGTTCTTTAAGGGGCGGGAACCGGGCTGCGCCGCAAGCCCTGCGCGCAAGGCCTCAAGCGGGAGCGGAGCCCGCTAGAACGGATTCTTCTCGATCTTTTTCGTGAAGGATTTCGTCACGCCGAAGGTCGGAATGAAGCTGGAGTGCTTGCCGGATCCGCCGGCCACCATGATGAGGATGTCCTCCGGCCTGCCCACGATCGGCACCAGCACGGAATCGTCTTCCTTGTTGATCCACTTCGGCCAATTCATCATCACCCAGGTGGCGCGGTTGCGCAGCATCCCGACCCTGTTGCGGCCGTGCTCGTACAGGAAGCGCTGCACGTCCGCGCGGCCCAGGCCGCTGGCGGCGATGCTCTTGGCGTGCTCCGGGCCGATCACGACCAGCACGTCGCCCGAATCCACGCAGGAGGCGTTGTTGCTGCTGATGTTGGCCATCAGGCTCGCCACCCCCATCAGGATCGTGTAGCCGGACTGGCACAGGTGGTCGTTGACGTTGTGCGGGCTCTCCGCCGCGACGACCGTCACGGTGCTGTCTTCCGGCTTGAAGCCCAGGGACACGCGCAGCGGCTCCCAGGGGCTCTCCGCCTCGTTCTCCGCGAAACAGTAGCTGTACTTGCCCGGCGAGCCCTGCGTCGCCATGTCGCCCTGGCCCGGAATCGCCCCGCCCACGTTGACGAGCACCAGGCGCATCGCCCGCCCGAGCGTGGCGTTGGCCCGGTTGCCGGGGCCGAAGCAGCCGGCTCCGGCATTCATGCCCAGTTCCTTCGCGATCGGTCCGGAAACCGCCATGAGGATCCCGCACGGGTGGGTCGTCGCCTGGATCCCGTACAAGCCGAAGGCGGGTTCGCACGCGGCCTGGATCGCGGTGATGAGGACCGGCATGTAGCGGGGCTCGCAACCCGCCATCACCGCGTTGATCGCCGCATGTTCCACGGTGCACTCCGCCCAGCGCGGTCCGATCACGCCGACGACCTCGCTCGCGGCGCGCCCGCTCCCCGCGATCATGGCCCGCACCTTGTCCTCCGTGGGCGGAACGATCGGCAGACCGTCGGTCCAGCCCCGCGAATGGTAATTCTCGTTCACCGCTTCCCAGTCGGGAAACGTCAGCCGTTCGCACTGCAGCGGTTCGTTCATCATAAGGCGGGACTCTCCGGCTCTCGCATGGGACCAGGCGGCGGGGCGGTGCACCCTCTCCGCGCGCCCTGTCAGAGCGGTTCGCGGGTCAGCCCTTGGATCACCTGATCCAGGGCGATCCTGGCGCGCTCGGAAATCGCGTCCTTCGGCTCTCCGCCGAGAGGGTGCTTGATGATGGCCAGCGGCAGGCCGGGCATGCCCAGCGTGCGCGACTCTTCGCGCGCGAGGCCCATGAAGGACTCGGTGCAGACGGTCACCGTGGGGATGCCGAGCTTTTCCAGGTCGTAGGAGTCGTGGATACACCACGACGTGCAGGACCCTCAGTCGCCGATGGCCGTGATCACGGCTTTGACCTCGCGGGCGAAGACGTCCAGGTTCTTCGCTCCGACCGCCGCGTTCGGCTTGATCTTCTTGATGACCTTGCCGATCTTGAACCGCTCGCGCAGCAGGGCGGTGATCTGGTCCTGGAGGAATTCGGAATTGGGCTTGTTGTTGATCAGGATGCCGATATCCGCGCCTTCGAGGGTCGCAATGCGCGGGCTGACGCCGCGTGCTTCCACGCGATTGATTCCGATCGGACTGAGCACCGTCAAGCTCATCGGGCTCGCCTCCCCTGCAACAGGTGACGGCGCGCAGGCGGGGCCGCCGTCCCGCGCCGGAATCCGCCCCCAGGGGCCGTCTGCCGCTGTCGCGGAACGGGGCCGAGGGCGCTTGAATGCGGCCCATCCTGCCTCCCCCGCGCGCACAGCGCAAGTGCGAGCGCTAGTCCGCCGCCGGGGACTGGGGAACCGCCTGGTCGTAATCGAGCAGGTCGTAGAGCTGCTTGCGGGTCCACATGCGCGGCACGAGCGCGCGCTGGTGGCCGTCGTGCTTCAGCGTCGCGAGCGCCGCGTCCGCCGTCGCCAGCATCAGCCGCAGCAGCGTGACGGGGTAGACCACCACCGTGTAGCCGAACTCGGCGAGCCGTTTTAGGTCGAGCAGCTCCGACTTCCCGAACTCCGTCATGTTGGCCATGACCGGCCCGGGGCAGCCTTCGGCGAAGCGCCGGAACTCGGCTTCGGTGTGCAGGGCATCGGCGAAGATCATGTCCGCGCCGGCCGCCCGGTAGGCCCGCGCCCGGGCAACGGCGTCGTCGAAACCCGTCACGCCCCGGGCGTCGGTGCGGGCGATCAGCACCAGCTCCGGATTGCGCCGGACGCGCCGCGCGCTGCGGATCTTCTCGGCCATCAGCTCCGCCGGGACGAGTTGCTTGCCGTCGAGATGGCCGCACTTCTTCGCCGACACCTGGTCCTCGATCTGGACGGCCGCCACGCCCGCGTCCTCCAGGGCGCGGATGCACGGGCCCACGTCCCCCGCGTCGGTGAAGCCGGTGTCCGCGTCGCAGACGACGGGCAGGTGCGTCGCGCCGCAGACCTGCCGCGCCGTGAGGGCCACCTGCTCCAGGGTGATCGTGCCGTCGTCGGGCACCCCGAACACCGAATTCGCCACGCCCGCGCCCGACAGGTACACGCCGTCGAAGCCGTGGCGTTCGATCAGCTTCGCGATCAGGGGCGAGGGGGCGCCCACGAATTGCAGGCCCCGGGCGCGGTGCAGCGCGGATTTCGAGAATTCCATGTCGGTTCCCTGGTGTGCGGTGAAGCACTGTCGTGGGTTGCTGCGTAGGCGGGCGCGCCCGATCCCCCCGTCGTGCGAGGGTTCCGAAGTCACCCGGCGGCGCGGCGGAACGGCGGCGCGGCCGGACAGGAAAAACGGTACCACCCGACCCGGAGATCGGCTATCCGCCCAGCCGCTCCCGCAGCAACTTCACGCTCCGCCGGGCGGAGAGCCGCGCCGCCAGCGGATGGGCCAGGACGCGGTGGGCATCTTCCGGCGTGTCCACGTCCGGCAGCCTGCCGATCAGGGCCACGCGCAGGCCAAGCGAGCGCGCCCGGGCCAGCGTGCGCTCCAGCACGGGGTCTTCCGGCGGGATGGCGCCGCTTCGTGTGCCGACTGCGCTGCCTTTGCCGACTGCGCTGCCTGTGCCGGCATCGAATAGGCCCTCCCAGCCTCCGACGCCCGCCTTCCCTGCTCGCACGCCGATCAGGTAGTAGCCGCCGTCTTCGGCCGGCCCCAGCACCGCATCATGCTCCCGCAGCGCCTGCGCCGCCTGTTCCAGGTGCTCCCGCGTCAGCAGCGGCAGGTCCGCTCCGATCAGCAGTACGCGCTCCGCATCGGCCAGCCCATCCCGCAGCGCCTCGCGCATGCGCTCGTCGAGCGTGTCGCCCCGCTGGGTCGCGCGTTCGGCGTCTTCGGGCAGGGCGACCCCGGCGGCGCGGAACGTGGATTCGCTCCCGGCGGGCGTAATCGAAAGGGTGAGCCCGACGGACAGGCCCGTATCCCCTGCCGCATGCCGCCAGGCGTCCAGCTCGTCCAGCAGGTCGTTGAGGCACGCCGCGTGGAACTCCGCCGCACCGGCCGCGCCCAACGCGGGAATGAGCCGGGTCTTGGTCTGCCCGGCGATGGGCGCGCGGCTCATCAGGATGACGCGCAGCGGCAGCATGGGGTCGTCTTGGCGTGGGAGCGGAAAGGAGCGGACTGACGGGGGCGGACCGTTTCAGCGCGTGTCGGGGTAGCCGCGCGCAAGGCTTTCCGCCTCGCCGGTGCGGTCGAAGTGGCGGGTATTGCGGCGCATGCGCCACCAGGTGCGCCAGAACCCGTCCCGATCCCAGCGCCGCCCGGAGGTCACGACGCTGCCCCGCGCCAGGTACAGCCGAATGCCCGCTCGGCGCAGGTGCCGGCTCCAGGCGTAGTCCTCCATCAGCGGCAGGGGCGGGAAGCCGCCCAGCGCATCGAACAAGTCGCGCTGCACGAACAGCGCCTGGTCACCCAGGGCGATGCCGAGCCAGCGCGTACGTTGGGTCGCGCCCCAGGCCAGCAGGGGCAGGAGCCAGTGCCGGCCTTCGATGCGCAGGCGGAAGGCTCCCGCGCGGAATCCGGCCGTCTCGGCGGCAGCAAGCTCCGCGGCGAAGCCTTCGGGCAGGCGCGTGTCCGCGTGCAGGAACAGCAGCCAGTCGCCTCCCGCCACCGCGGCCCCGGCGTTCATTTGCCGGGCGCGGCCCCGTTCCGTCACGACGACGCGGGCCTCGGCGCGCGCGCGGTCGGCGCTGCCGTCGCTCGACCCGCCGTCGGCAACGATCCGCTCCGCTTCCGGCGCTTGTTCCTTCAGCCGGCGCAGCGCCGCACCGATGACCTGCGCCTCGTTCAGCACCGGCAGGATGACGGACAGCCGCATGCGCCGCCTGGAAGGGAACGTGCACCGATCCGCCTCAGCGCTTGGCACGCGCGGCGAAGACCTTGGCTGCATCGAAGGCCTGCGCGGCCTTGCCGCTGCGGACGATCTTCAGGGACTGGATCTTGTCGCCTTGCTGGATCGCGTTCACTGTCGCCTGCCCCTCTACGACCTCGCCGAAGATCGAGTGTTTCCCGTCGAGCCAGGGCGTGGGGACGTGGGTGATGAAGAACTGGCTGCCGTTCGTGCCCGGGCCCGCGTTCGCCATGGACAGGACGCCAGGCTTGCTGTGCTTGAGCGTGGCCTGGAACTCGTCGCCGAACTGGTAGCCCGGTCCGCCGGTGCCCCGCCCGAGCGGGTCGCCTCCCTGGATCATGAAGTCGGGAATGACGCGGTGGAACACACTTCCATCGTACAGCTTCTCATGGCTCGCCTTGCCCGTGCGCGGATCCTTCCATTCGATCGAGCCTTCCGCGAGTCCGACGAAATTGGCCACGGTCAGCGGGGTCTTGTCGTAGAACAACCGCAGGACGATCACGCCGCGGTTAGTCTCCATGCGGGCGTAGAGCCCGTCGGGCAGGCTGCCGGCTCCGTCGGCGGATGCGATCGTGAGAAGAGGAAGCAGCAGGAAAGGACTCCGGCGAAAGCGCAGCATGGGCTCGGCTCCGAAGGACAGAAAGGACAATGGAGGCGCGCCGCACCGCGGATCCAATGCGGCGAAACTCCAGGTTCGGCAGCCCTGAGCGACTGCCGCGGGGGAGGGAGTAATCTGCCACAGCCCCCGGCGCTGCGCAAAACGCGCGAGGGTGATCTTCGCGCCGCGATCATTCGGGCGCGGGACACTCGTACCTGCGGGAGGCCGTCGCGCGAGCACGGGCATGTGCGGGATACTTCCACCCATAGCCGCACGCGGGGAGTCGATGAGCCCGTCGCGCCCGGAGCGCCGCATCGTCCGGGACGAGGTGCCGGTGCAGCCCAACAAGCTGCGTACCCTGCGCAAGCGCATGCGGGCGGCGGCCGTGCCCTTCCGCCGATCGAACCGGGAGGCTGGCTGCCACGTCCAATAGGCGGGTCTCCTATCGCGCCACAGGAGGCCCGTTGCGCGGGCACATTTGCGTTTATTACCAAGCATGTACTATATGTACGGGTGGTCCTAATTGGCCGGGTTCGCGGCGCGGGCGGAAAGGATCCGGGGATGCGCATCCTTCCGGAGCGAGGGGAATGCATTTCCGGAATTTGGCTTTCATTTCTGGATGTGAGAGAGTCCCCCAACCGGCGGGTCCACGCCAAGCCACAGGGATGGGCGGAGAGGCCGGGGCCGTAGCCTGAAGCGAATCGAACGAGAGGAAGGCGCGATAGCCGCAGAGGCGGCCCATCGCAGCGAGCGCGCAGCGGTTCAAGCAGTGTGCACGGTTATTTGAACTAGAGCGCAGCGGCAGCACGCACTGCGCTTTAAGGCGTCCGAGAAAAGACGGGTCGGGCAGCTATCGTGGTAGGAGGCGATATCGCGCCGGACCCCGTCCAGCGGCCAGATGAGCAATCGGCTGACCGTAGGGCGCAGACCAGGAGGCGGCGACGAGCCGCTTGCCTGGCGGGCAACACCTGCCGCGCGAACTGCGCGGCCTCCGGGGCCGGGGCAAGTCCGCACCGGTCCGCGCCTGCCAGCCCGAACGGGCTGCGGGCGGGTAGTCATGCACCCTGATTTGTGTGGAGATTAGAAATGAAGATCAAGTCGCTGATCATCGCACTGGTTTGTGCGATGTTCGTCGTGTCCGTGACCGGCACCGTGTTCGCGCAAGGTGCGGCTCCGTCCGCTCCTGCTGCCGCGCCGGCCCCAGACAAGAAGGAAGCGCCCAAAAAGAAAGCCAAGAAAGCAAAGGCCAAGAAAGCCAAGAAGGCTCCGGCTGCTGCTCCGGCCGCACCGGCTGCTCCGGCCACTCCGGCCGCTCCGAAGTAACCCGGCAGTCAGCGACGGCTCGCCGCCTCGGCGGCGTAGCGATCAGCCCGGTTCCTCCGCAGGGAGGACCGGGCTTTTTTATGGCCTGCTTACGCGGGAACCCCCGTTCTGGACCGGCCCATCTGGTCGCCCAACGTGTCCGCGGGGCGCTCCAGGGACTCACCGGCTCCGCGGGCCGGCCGGCACTCCAGGGCGCACTGCGGCGGCGCGGACGGCCCGTTGCGCAGGATCGCTAGTCTCCTTGGGCCGGTACGGTGCGCAACGTGGGCGCGTCGGCGGACAGTTTCCGCTCCCCGGGCAGCAGCAGCGCCACCAAGGCGACGACCAGCGCCAGCCCGGCCATCACGTAGAACAGGCCGGTGAAATTACCGGTGGTGTCCCGGATCAGCGCCACCATGGGCACCGCCAGTCCGCTGACGCCGAGAGAGATGACGAATTTCATGCCGAAGGCCGTG
This sequence comes from bacterium, assembly GCA_041476685.1. Classification (GTDB taxonomy): domain Bacteria; phylum SAR324; class SAR324; order SAR324; family JACQKK01; genus JBGPEV01. The sequence goes on from JBGOTW010000063.1 coordinate 7,077, forward strand.
CCCCGCCACCGCGACGAGGAGTAGCGCGCATACAGCGTGCCCTCCACGGGGACGGCTCCAACCTGCAACGCGATCATGAGGGCCGAGACGAACAGCATCGGCAGCCCGGCGATGCCCGCCGCGACCGCCAGCAGCGGCACCTGCACCAGGTACGAGACGATGTACACGGTCTTCAGGGGATAGCGGTCCGCCAGCCAGCCTCCGACCAGCTGCGTCCCGCCCGCGATCAGGTAGACGAGCGAGACCATGCCGCCGATGCCGATCCCGCCGAAGTCGAGCGCGCCCATGCGCTCCGAGAACACCTTCGGCAGCGCCACCGTCGCCCCGTTGTAGAGCAGCCCCGTGCAACTGCTGGCGACGGCGAGCACTGCGAATGTCCACACCATCTCGCGGTTGGACATCTCCGGCTGCGGCTTGCGGTCGGTCCTGGCGCCGCCGAGATGGCCGCGCCGCACGATGAAGGAGAACGCGATCCCCACGCCGATGACGACTACGCCGGGAACGATGAAGGCGGCGCGCCAGCTCACCAGGGTCATCAGCGTCCCGGCGACCAAAGCCGCGCTGGCGACGCCCAGGCTGCCGCAGATGCCGTTGATGCCCAAGGCCCTGCCGCGATTGAGCGCGCCCCGCACGATCAGCGAGGTGCCCACCGGATGGTAGATGGCGGCAAACAGGCCGATCAGGCTCAGCCCCACCGCGATCATGAGCGGGCTGGTCGCCAGCCCGGTGAAGATGGCGGACAGGCCCATGCCAATGAAGAGCACGGAAAGCATACCGCCCTCGCTCCATCTGTCCCCGAGCCAGCCGGCGGGCAGCGCCCCCACGCCGAACAGCACGAACCCGGGCAGCGACAAGGACAGCAGCTCCCCGTACGACATCGTGAACTGGTGCTCCAGCGCCAGCACCACCGTCGGGTAGAGCAGCATGAACATGTGCGTGAAGTAGTGCCCGAGGTTCGAGAACCAGAACGACAGGCGCGCCGAGGATTCGGTCATGGGAACACCCTTTCCGCATAGGGCATGCACAGTGTCCGCTTAATTCAGCACGCCTAGGCACCGTTCGTAAAGCCGATCCTGGGGGGCGGAGCAGTCATGCGGAAAGGGCGCGAGCCCGGCGGGGTGGGCATGCCGGTGCGGGGGCCATCTGCTACGCTGGCCTACGCGTCAGGTGTCGCACCACTCGAGGAGAATTCGCATGGCGAAGATGGCGCAGGGAATGCTGGTGGTCTGGATGGATATCGAGCCGGCCGTTCGGGACGACTTCGATGCGTGGTACAACCGCGAGCACCTGTTCGACCGGATCACGGTGCCGGGTTTCATGACCGGGCGGCGCTGGCAGGCCGTCAGGGGCGCGCCGGAATTCCTCGCGACGTATGAGACGGCCGCCCCGGCGACCATGCAAGGGGAGGAATACCGGCGCCGCCTGGAGCACCCGACCCCTTGGACGCACCGGGTCATGCCCGGCTTCCGCAACACCATTCGCGGGGTGTGCGGGATCACGGCCCGTTGCGGCACGGGTTCCGGCGGCACCGTAGCGACGCTGCGCTTCAGCCCGGCCGCAGCGCAGCGCGAGCCCCTGCACCACTGGCTGACGGAGCGCGGCTTGCCGCAGATCGCGGAACTTCCCGGGGTGATGACGGCCTACCTGAGCGAGGCGGTGCAGCCGGGAGTCACCCGCTCACGGACCGCCGAGCAGGTATTGCGGAAGGAACCGGACCGGAATGTGGACTGGGTCCTCTTGATCGAAGGCACGTCGGAAGCCGCGGTGGAAGGCGCGGCCGAGCGCCTGCATACCAGCGCGACGCAAGCCGCCGGGATCGGGAACTGGACGGCGGATCAAGGCGTGTATCGCTTCCTGTGCGGAGTTGTGCCCTCCGCCGCGCCTCAGCCGTAGTCGCACGGCTGGGCGGGACGGTGCGTCGCGACGAGCGGCAGGCCGTTGCCGGGCGCGGCGCTTGCGGCGCCGGCTGTCCGGAGCGGCCGACGGCGCTGTCCGCGGACTCCCCGAGCGGCACGGGTCGCTTGCGTGCCCTAGCCGCCCGAGCGCAGGAATTTCTGAAAGGCGTGACAGGTCAGCGGCGCGAATTTCTTCGCCGCACCGGAAGCCACCACCACCTCGCCCACGTACAGGTCGCCGCGCGAGTCGGCCCAGATGCCATGGGGTGCGATGAAGTTTCCCGGCAGCAGCGCCTGCTCTCCGCCGATCTGCAGCTGGATCTTCCCGTCGGGATCGCAGATGGACACCCGCGCGATGGGGGAATGACCGACCGGCGGCGTCTCCATGAACCGGAAATGGGGGGGCGACACCCGCGAAACCGCGAAGCCCAATTCGGCGATATACAGGTTGTCTTGTGCGTCAATGAATATGTCGTCGGGCCGGTTGACCCAATCCCAGCTGCGCCGGAATTCGCCGGCGGGCGAGAACACCTGAATGCGCGAATTCTCGCGATCCGCCACGTACACCGTTCCCTGGCTGTCGACGGCGATGCCGTGGGGCAGGTTGAACTGGCCGGGCCCGCTGCCCGGTTCGCCCCACGAGAACAGCAGCCGCCCGTCCGGAGCGAACTTGTGGATGCGCGCGTTGCCATAGCCGTCCGCCACGTAGAACTCGCCGTTGGGCAGCACGGCGGCATTGGTCGGACGGTTGAACGGATCCCCGGCGTGCTGCACGGGTGCCTGATTGACGGCAAAGCCGGTGTCCGAGGCCGCCCCGGGATGACCGAACGTCATCAGCATCCGGCCATCCGGCATGAACTTGCGCAGGGTATGGTCGCCGCTGTCCGCGAGGTACACGTGATCGTGCCGGTCGATGAAGATGCCATGCGGGGTGGTGAAAATCCCTTCTCCCCAGGCATTTACGAATCGGCCTTCGCGGTCAAAAACCATCACCGGGTGCTGCCCGCGGCAGAATACGAATACGCGGTCCTGCGAATCTGTCGCGACGCCCGCTACCTCGACAAAGGACCATCCTTCGGGAAGCCGTTCCCAACCCGCGAGGACCTCGTACTCGAGCCTGTGCGCACCAAGCGTCATGGCGATACTCGCGCTGAGCGGCGAGGGCGAAAAGGACTGGACAGCGGGCCGCCATCGGATGGAAACTCTCTATCACACTCCGCTGGCGGAGGTCAGCGCTGCGAAGGGAGAAGGCCGCCAGCTTGCCTAATTCGACGAACGATGTGAAAGTGCTGCCGCAGCAATTCCAGGATCGCTCTCGTTTGATCAGCCTCCGGACCGCATGAATCCCACCGTCGCAAACATGCCCTTGGCGGCGCGGCCATCGCTGGACTTGGTGGCCCCGTCGAATCGGGTCAACCTCGCGGTGAAGGACATCCTCGACGGCTTGATGCACTGGCAGCTTTGGCTGACCATGGCCTGGTACGAAATCCGGCTGCGCTACCGGAGAAGCGTGCTCGGGCCGCTCTGGCTGACCGTCAGCATGGGAGTGACCGTCGGGTTTCTCGGAGTTCTGTACGGCACGCTGCTCAAGATGGACATCCACCGCTTCATGCCCTACCTGGCGCTGGGCCTGCTGATCTGGGGCTACATCGCCGGCATCATCGGCGAGGGTTGCAACGCCTTCATACAGTCCGAGAACTTCATCAAGCAGGTGCGGCTGCCGCTCTCCACGTTCGCCTACCGTGTGGTCTGCAGGAACGTGATCACGATGGGCCACAACGCGCTCGTCTACGTCGTGGTGGCGATCATGTTCCAGGTGAATCCGGGATACTTTGTTCTGTTGGCGATCCCGGGGCTGATCCTGCTGATCGTCAATTCGATTTGGATGGTGCTGCTCGTGGGCGTGTTCTGCACGCGCTTTCGGGACGTGCCGAACATCGTGCAGAGCCTGTTGCAGGTTGTCTTCTTCATTACGCCGATCCTGTGGACCCGTGCGCTGCTCGCCAATCGGGAGTACCTGGTGGACTGGAACCCGGTGCATCATTTCCTGGAACTGGTGCGGGCCCCGCTGATGGGCGAGGCACCGGACATGCTGTCCTGGCAAGTCGCGCTGGGAACGACGGTGCTGGGAAGCACGCTGACCTTTCTGTTGTTTGTCAAGTACCGCAATCGAATCGCGTTCTGGCTCTAGGGACCCGGCAGTGGCATCCATTTCGCTCGACCACGCGACAGTGGCTTTTCCGATCTACAGCGGCGCGAATCGCTCGCTGAAGAAGGCGGTGCTGCGCGTCGGCAGCGGCGGGCGCATCGCCAGGGATGCGGGCCAGCGCCTGATCGTGCAGGCCCTCAAGCAGATCAGCCTGCAGGTATCCGACGGAGACCGGCTCGGCCTGATCGGGCCGAACGGATCGGGCAAGACGACGCTGCTGCGCCTGATGGCGGGCATCTATGAGCCCATCTCCGGCTCGGTGCGCATCTCCGGCAGTGTCCGGCCGCTCTTCGACGCGAACCTGGGCATGGAACTGGAGGCGACCGGGTACGAGAACATCTATATCCGCGGGCTCTATCTCGGCCTGACCCCGCAGCAGATACGGGAGAAGACGCCGGAGATCGCCGCGTTCACGGAATTGGGCGATTACCTCTCGATGCCCGTGCGGATGTATTCTTCCGGGATGCTGCTGCGGCTGGCGTTCGCCGTGTCCACGTGCGTGACGCCCGAGGTGCTCCTGATGGACGAATGGATCGGCGTGAGCGACCCGAGCTTCCTGGCGAAGGCCGAGTTGCGCATGCAGGAATTCGTGGGGCAGGCGAGCATCATCGTGGTGGCCTCGCACTCGTACGACATGATCCGGCGTGTGTGCAACAAGGTCGTGCTGCTGCAACAGGGGGAGATCGCGAGCATCGGCACGCCGGCCGATTACGCGGGTTTCTTCGCCGCCGCGGGCCAATCGTGAGCGTTCCTCCCACCGCGGGACGTGCGGCGTGCCCGCCGCCGAAGTCCGAGTTTCATTCTTGGGATGACGGTGATAGGTTCAAAATGCAGGGTAGTCGTTTTAGAAACTCGAACTGTCGAGCTGCCGCTGTCCTCCCTGCCGGTGGGAGCCTGTCCGAATTGCGAGGATGGGCGGATGGTTCAATTGACGCAAAGGTAGATTGTGCAAGGCAAAGTCAAGTGGTTCAATGATGCCAAGGGGTACGGGTTCATAACGCCGGACGACGGGGGAAAAGACCTGTTCTGCCACCAATCGGAAATCCGGATGGAGGGATTTCGGACGTTGAAGGAAGGGCAGGCGGTCGAATTTGAGGTCCAGGAAAGCCCGAAGGGTCCCGCCGCGAAGAACGTGCGGCCGGTCTAGCGGCTCTCCGGGCGTCGGTCGCCGTCAGGTGCGGCCGGCCAGCCCCCTTCCTCCTCAACCAGCCTGGGGGGATTCCCCCCTGGCTCTTGGTTCTCAACAGCCCACGACGACCGAAGGGCGGTTTGCTGCAGGCATCCGCCCTTCCGGTTTCAGCGGGTTCGCTCGAACCCGTACAAGAGCTCGCCTGCCGCATCGAGGTACCGCACCTGCACACGGGTCGCGGTCACATCGAACTCGACCAGCCCGTTATCCCGATAGACAAATAGGCTCGGCGCCCGCGAGGGCTTCCAGCGCGCTCCGGCCGCGACTTGGGCCCGGTAATGGCTGCCGCCGGCCCCCGAGACGACATAGTCCGTGGCCTGCCCGGGAATCCGCAGGTGCTCGAGCTGATGGTTGTGCCCGCAGACGTAGAAGTCGGCCTTGTCGCGCAGGTAGCGCTGCCAGTACCAGCGGCCCGCAAGATCCCAGTCCCCCTGGGTCCCGTTGGCGTAGAGGGAATGGTGCCCCACGACGAAAGTCCAGCGTGCGGTGTCCGGCGACAGAATCCTGCGCAAGCGGATCAACTCCAGCAGGTTCAGGTTCGTGTTGAGCAGGAAGAACCGGGCCAGCGGCACCTCGAACCGGTAGCTGAAATTGGGCATGCGCCACGTGCGGCTGCGCAGGGTGCACAGCACCAGCGGCAGCGCGTCCTGCTTCACGTCGTGATTCCCTGCTATGCCGAAGCACGGGATGCCGAGGCCGCCATAGTGGTCTTCGAACAGCCGCGCGAAGGCCGGATCGCCGGGCGAACGCAGACCCGTCTCGTAGAACGTGTCCCCGAGCATCAGCACGCAGTCGTAAGGCTGCTCTTCGCACAGGCGGCGGATGGTGGCGGCGACGCGCGCCTGATCCGCGTTTCCGGTGCCCACGTCGCCGACCGCGAGAAAGCGCAACCGCCCGCGTGCGTGGGGCTCCACCCGCGCCGGCACGAGGTCTTCCGCGAGCCGGTAGAAACCCTTGCGGCGCAGCTTGCGCGCCCCTTTGAAGGCGGCGCGCGCGCCCAGGGCGAATCCGGCCAGCAGTCCCGCTCCGCCGCAGGCGATGGCCACCCAGACGATCGTCATGCGTCACGCAGCGGGAAGTGGGTTGCCGTCATGCCGCACGGCGTGTCGGCGCCGTGCGCAACCATCCGGGCCTGCGCGGCTGGCCGCGCCGGGTGCGACCGAACGGGGGGTCGCATGCGCGGCATCAGGTCCCGTCCCTCTGCTTGCGATGGGCCCGCCAGTCGCCCGCCGGAACCGCGGGCCTGTCGGGCGGCCCGTCCTCCCGCAGCAGGTAGGTCCATACGTCCCGCCCATCCTCGAGCCGGATCGCCGTCCGGACGTACACCGTAGGGTGCTCCTCCAGCGCATCCAGCGTGCCCAGCAGGGACGCCGCCACCCGATACACTTCGCCTGCCACCGCTATCGTTCCGTCCGCGACGAGGCCGGGGTAGGCCCCAAGGTCCAACAGCCGGTATGCGGGAGGCGTCCTGCCTGGGCCGAGATATTCCGCGCCGCGAAGCAGATGGTGGTTGGCTTCACCCTTGAGGAGGCTCCCATACACGAATACCGCGACGAATCCGGTCATCTCTGGCCCGACAGCTCTGGCCCAATATGGCTGGCCCAACATGGCGCCCCGCTGCCGTGAGACCCGCCGCGCGGGCGCGTCGTCCCTATCCGATACCTGAAATTCGCCGCGATCCATAGCCGGGCCTCGCCGCTTGCCGGATATGGGCCGAACAGGGCCGGCCGCGAGACCGGATCGCCGCGGGCGTGGGGGGCTGAGGAAGGCGCGCGCAGGTGCAGTGCCGCGGCGCTGCCGGGCTCGCGCAACCCGCTCGCGACTTGACGGAGCGTGGACAACAAAGTGCGTGGACAACTCCGTGCACGGCACCGCGGAGCGTCCCCATCACGGAGCCACAAGCTGAACCCGCTGCCGGTCCACGTCCACGGCGGCGACGCGAAATGCGAGGCGCTGCCCCGCATCCAGCCTCCGCGGCGGCGCCTCTGCCGGCAGGCCCAACTCGTCGAGCCAGATTCGCGCCCCGCGGGAGTCCACTTGGCGCACGGTGCCCATGACGGCGCTGCCGGGATTCTGGAACAGATAGGCACGGACCCAATGCTGTTGAATGAGCCGCTCGGCCTCCGCATACGCGGACAGGCGCGCCTCGGCCTCGTCGCTCCATGCCGCCAGCTGCTCTCCGGTGAACGGGGTGGGCCGGCCGGAGCTGTGGGCGGCAAGTTGCCGCTGCATGACGAGATCGGGGAAGCGCCGGTTCGGGGAGGTGGCCTGCACGTACCGCTCGCAGGCCAATCCCTCGTGCGGTCCGCCCTGGGTGGAGAACCGGGCATGGGCCATGCTGCCCGCCAGGCCGGCTCCCGCGGCGCGGCCGGGCGCCGGGCGCTGCTGAACCCGGTACAGCGCGGGCAGCCGCGCATCCCGGCACAGCCGGCCCGCCGCCAGGTTGTAGGCGATCGCCAGCTCCTCGACGATGCCCTGGGCCGGGCCGCTCCTAGGCTCGACGGCGAGCCGAATCCGCGCCGGGTCGGACAGATCGAGCTGCACCTCCACCCGGTCCGTGACAAAGGCCCCGCGCCGCATCCGGTCCTGCGCCTGGGCCGCGCACGCGGCAGCGAGGCGGCCCCAGGTCTCCGGCTGCTCGACCGTCAGCCGGGAGGCCTGCTCATAGTCCAGGTTCTCCCGCACCTCGATGACGGAGCGCTCCAGCCCGCTCCATTCCAGTCCGTGCTCCGTGACGCGGAAGCGGCAAGTAACCGCTTCCCGCGGCCGGCCGCGCAGGAGCGAAAACCTCCCCAGGCTTAGCGCGGGGGGGAGCATGGGAAAGACGCCGGCTTCGCTGTACACCGAAGACATGCGCCGCCCGGCCTCCTCGAAGACCGGATTCCCCGCTGCGATGTCGGGATGCGGATCGGCGATGTGGACACACACGACGAGCCCGCCAGTGCCGGCGCGCTCCACGGAGTAGGCGTCGTCGTAGTCGAAGGTGTTCGTGGCGTCGATCGTGTACGCGCCCGGCTCGCGCCGCTCCACGCGGCCTTTCGGATCCACGGGGAGCGCGGCGATGCGGGCGGCCTCCTGCAGGACCCTCGGTGGGAAAGCCTGCCGCACGGCGGCCCGTTCGAGCCACAAATCCGGCCAGCCCGGCCAGGCGCCCGCGGCCTCCAGCCATGGCTTGAGCCGGAGCGCGACGCTGGCCTCCCCGTGCTGGTGCAGTCCCAGGGGCTTGGCCAGACCGCTCCAATAGGGAGAGTGGCGCTCCAGGGCCGCCAGGGAACGCAGGCGCACGAGAAACTCGGGCCCCAGCGGCGTCCGCGCCCCGTTCCAGCGCCCGCGCTCCAGCTCCGGCCGCCACTGCTGCGCCAGCCGCATCCACTCCCGCTGCTCGCGCGCTTGCGATTCCCGCGCTTCGCGCTGGGAGCGCTCGCCGGCGTCGAGCACGACGAATCCCGCGCCCTCGCGGCGGAACCGCTCTCGGTCGCGCGTCAGCGCGAGGCACAACACCGCCCGCTCCCAGGGCTCGGCGGCTGGCGCCGGCACGGACGGCCCGGCCTCCTGCACCAGCGCGGCGGCCAGCTCGTCCAGCGACAGGCGCCGGCCCTGCGGCAGGCGCGCCGCCAGCGCGGCCAGGGAGAGGCGGGAGGCCCGCTCCTCCAGCCATCCGAAGCGTGCGGCCAGGAACGCGCGCAGGGCATCCCGCCCAGCTCCCGCCTGCGCCGCGCCCGGCTCCCGTTCCTCCCAACGCAGCAACACTTGGCGGGTCTTGATGGCGACGGGCTCTCCCTCCGGCGGGAGCACCTCCAGGCTTTCGCCATGCTCGTTGAGCACGCACGCGAGCTGCGTACGCTGCGCGGCGAAGCACAGGACGAGGGAGAGGCCCATCGCATCCGCGCGCGCCCAAGAGGAACGGAATCCGCCGGGGCCGCCGCCGGACGGCGCGCCTTTCCCCGGGGGTGTCGAGTTGGTACCATTCAAACTGTATAAGGCCGGGACCGACCCGGCAAGCAAGGCGCCGGGAGCCGTCTGGCCAGTCACCTTAGGGAGAACACTTGGCATCGATCCCCCAGGATCACATCCGCAATTTCTGCATCATCGCCCACATCGACCACGGAAAATCCACGCTTGCCGACCGCCTCATCGAGATCACCGGCGGGTTGAGCAAGCGCGAGATGCAGGACCAGGTGCTCGACAACCTCGCCCTGGAACGCGAGCGCGGCATCACCATCAAGGCCCAGAGCGTGTGCCTCACCTATCGCGCCCGCAACGGCGAGGACTACATGCTCAACCTGATCGACACGCCCGGCCACGTGGATTTCACGTACGAGGTCTCCCGCTCCCTGGCGGCGTGCGAAGGGGCGCTGCTGGTCGTGGACGCCTCCCAGGGCGTCGAGGCCCAGACGCTGGCCAACGTATACATGGCCCTCGAACAGGACCTCGAGATCATCCCCGTGCTGAACAAGGTGGACCTGCCCAGCGCCGAGCCGGAGCGCGTCGCCCGGGAGATCGAGGACGTGATCGGGCTGGATGCCTCCGAGGCCGTCCGTGCCAGCGCCAAGCTCGGGATCGGCGTCCAGGACATCCTGGAGCAGGTCGTCCGGCGCATCCCGGCGCCCGCGGGCGATCCCGCCGCGCCGCTCCAGGCCCTGGTCTACGACGCCTGGTTCGACGCCTACCTGGGGGTGATGGTGCTCGTGCGCGTGATGAACGGCTCGCTCCACCTCCACGACAAGATCCACTTCATGCAGGTGGGCAAGACGTTCGAGGTGGCGACGCTGCACAAGGCGACTCCCTTGCGCAAGGAGGTGGACTCGCTGTCCGCCGGCGAGGTGGGGGTCGTCTCCGCCGCCATCAAGGTGATCCTGGACGCGCGCGTGGGCGATACCCTGACGCACGCGGAGCGGCCCGCCTCCGCGGCGCTCGCCGGGTACAAGCTGGTCAAGCCGATGGTGTTCAGCGGGATCTATCCCGCGGAGGGCGAGCAGTTCGCGGACCTGAAGGATGCGCTGGAAAAGCTGTCGCTGAACGACGCGGCGCTCTCCTTCGAGCCGGAAAGCTCGGCGGCGCTGGGCTTCGGCTTCCGCTGCAAGTTCCTCGGCCTGCTCCACCTGGAGATCGTCCAGGAGCGCCTCGAGCGGGAAATGGGCATCTCGCTCATCACCACCGCGCCCACCGTCGTGTACGAGGCGCATCTGCGCAACGGCGAGGTCGTGCAGGTCGAGAATCCCAACTTCCTGCCCGATCCGTCGAAGATCGAGTTCATCGCCGAGCCCTACATCCTCGGGCACGTCATCACGCCCACCGAGTACGTGGGAAACATCATGAAAATCGCCCAGGAGCGGCGGGGCGTGCAGAAAGGGCTGCACTATCTCAACGCAAAGCGGGTCATGATCGACTACGAGTTCCCCCTCAACGAGATCATCCTCGACTTCTACGACAAGCTGAAGTCCGGCACGAAGGGCTACGGCAGCTTCGACTACGAGCCGATCGGGTTCCGGGAGGGGGATCTGGTCAAGCTGGATATCCTGCTCAACGGCGATGCGGTGGACGCGCTCTCGACGATCGTGCCGCGCGCCAAGGCCGCCGCGCGGGGCAGGGAGCTGGTCGACAAACTCCGCAAGCACATCCCGCGCCA
>JBGOTW010000064.1:0-17568 GCA_041476685.1 bacterium
CCGAAGCCGATAGCACCCTTGAAGTAGCCCCTCCGATGGCACAAGCGGTGCCCTGGCGTGTCACGTCGGTGGAACCACTCCCGGCGTTCCGCCTACGCGTTTGCTTTGCGGATGGGACGCAGGGCGAAGTGGAATTGGGAGAGTTTCTCGCGAGCACGCGCGTGAACGATACAGTGTTCGAGTCCCTGCGGGACCCGGCTCTGTTCGCCGGGGCCAGCGTTGCACAGGGCGCTGTGCAGTGGCCCAACGGCGCGGACCTGGCGCCGGATGCGATGTACGACGCCATTCGGAGCCAGGGCCGCTGGGTGATTTCGGCGGAGTCGTGATGCCGGCTCACTCGGCCCAATGCATTATCCCGCCACCGTCCTTCCCCGTCCGCGGCCGTTCTCCCCCCGCGTCCCGCCCGGCACGCCCAGCTCCTTCACCAGCTTGAACACCTGGCTGCGGCTCAGGCCGAGCAGTTCGGCCGCGCGGGTCTTGTCCTGGCCGGCGGCCTCGAGCGCCTCGGCGAGCAGCTGGCGCTTGTAGCGCTTGACGAGCGTATCGAACGCCCCGCCGTTGCGAGCGCCCGAAGCGTAGCCCAGGCCTTCCTGCAGCGACGGGCCGTCGGCGGCGGGCGAGAAGTCGGCGGGAATCGCCTCAGGTCCGATGCGGTTGCCCTCGCTTAGGGCGACCGCCCGCTCGACGAAGTGCTTCAGCTCGCGCACGTTACCGGGCCAGGGATAGTTGAGCAGGAAGCGCTCCACCTCGCGCGTCAAAGTGAGCTTGTCGCCCCGCCCGAACGCCCGCCCGTAATCCTTGAGGAAGTGGTGGGCGAGCGGCAAAATGTCTCCGCGCCGGTCGCGCAGCGGCGGGATGTGGAACGAGACGACGTTGATCCGGAACATCAGGTCTTCGCGGAAAAACCCGTCCTTGATCTGCCGGGCCAGGTCGCGGTGGGTCGCGCTGACGAGGCGGAAGTCGGTGGCGATGGCCTGGTTGCCCCCGAGCCGCTCGAAGGAGCGCTCCTGCAGCACGCGCAGGAACTTCGACTGCAGGGGCAGGCTCAGGTCGCCGATCTCGTCCAGGAACAGCGAGCCGCGGTCGGCGTACTCGAACTTGCCCTTGCGCCGGTCGGTCGCGCCGGTGAACGCGCCCTTCTCGTGGCCGAACAGCTCGTCCTCGACGAGCGAATCGGACAGCACCGCGCAGTTGAGCGCGACGAAGCGCTGATCGCGCCGCTCGCTCAGGCTGTGCACGGCATGGGCGAAGATCTCCTTGCCGGTGCCGGTCTCGCCGGTGACGAGGACGGACACGGGCGTGGGCGCGATGCGCTTGATCTGGTCCACGATCTGCCGGATGCGGCGGTCGTCCCCGACGATCCCCAGCTCGGGCAGGGGCACGGCCTCGGGCTTGCGGCGCAGGATCATGCCGTCGCCGTCGGCGATCAATTCGCTGTCCTGCGCCGGCGGCTCGCCCAGGACGAGACCCAGGCCGCGCAGGCGGTCGGCCCGCTTGAGCTGCATGCGCACGTCGTCCGCGTCCACCGGCTTTTGCAGCACGTCGAGCACGCCGAGGCGCAGCAGCCGGGCGACCACGTCTTTCCGATCGTTGCGCGTGATGATAAGCATGGAGGGGTGCGTCGGGTGGCTGCGCACGCGCTGCACCCAGGCCAGGCCCGGGACCTCGTCCGAGTCCGCCGGCTCGAAGGGCTCCGCCAGTACCACGTCCGGGCGGGCACCGTCCAGCAGTGCGAACGCTTCCTCCCGGCCGGCGGCTTCCTGAACCTGATGCGCCGCCCGCAGCGGCACGAACAGCTGCCGCCGCGCCACCGAGCTGTGATCCACGATCAAGAGCTTCATCCCGTGTCCGTCCTTTGCGAGCGTAGCGCAGGGCCCGGCCCCGTCGCGGGGCATACGAGCGGCACCCCCACGCGCTGGAGCGAGCGGCCCACCCCGATTGTAGCCCTTGCGCCGATGGATGGCATCACCGATACGGCCTACCGGCGCGTAGTGCGCCGCTTCGACCGCGACGTGGTGCTGTTCAGCGAATTCACCAGCGCCGACGGATTCCTGCGCAGCGCGAAGGTGCGCCGCCGCCTCGATTTCGACCCGGAGGAGCAGCCCTACTTCGTCCAGCTCTTCGGCAGCACGCCGCGGGCGTTCGTCGAGGCCGCGCTGACGCTCCAGGACCAGGGCGTCGCGGGCATCGACATCAACATGGGCTGCCCGTCGAAGAAGATCGTCGCGTCCCAGCACGGCAGCGGCCTGATGCGCGACGCGGACGCGGCCTGCCGCATCGTCGAGGCGGTGGCGAACGCGTGCCGCGTGGACGTGTCGGTGAAGACGCGCCTGGGCTGGCGGGATGCGAGCGGGCTCGTCCCCTTCACCCGCGCCCTGTCCGATGCGGGCGCCTCGCTCATCACCATCCATGGCCGCACCTACGACCAGTCCTTCGGCGGACGGGCCGACTGGGCGCCGATCCAGGCCCTCAAGGGCCATCTCGCGATCCCGGTGCTGGGCAACGGGGACGTGCGGGACTTCGACGACGGCGTGGCGAAGCTGGGCCGGCTCGACGGCTTCATGATCGGGCGCGCGGCGATCGGCAATCCGTGGGCGTTCCTGCGCGATCCGGCGCGCCGCCGGCCCTCCATGGCCGAGCGCGTGGAGACGATCCTGCTGCACTACCGCCTCATCCGCGAGATGAAGCGGGAGGACGCCGCGCACAAGCTGGTGCGGGACCCGGAGCACCTCGCCCTGATCGAGTTCCGCAAGCACCTCGTCGGCTACCTGCGCGGCTTCGAGATGGCCAAGCATGCCCGCGTGGCGCTGCTGGAGGCGAACGACGAGGCCGCGTTCCTGCGCCTGGTGGACAGCCTGCACGAGTACCGGCAGGCGGCGTAGCGCCGCTGTGCTCGACTGCTCCGGCCTTCGCTGCCGTGCCGTTGCCCGCGTGCCGCCGCCCGCGCGCCGCCGCCTGCACACGGCCGCCCGCGCGCCGGCGAATCCGCGCCATGCGTCGTTCCATCCGCCCGCGCAGGCCCCTCGTCTTGCCCTCGTCCGCCGCCCCCCGCTAGGGTGGGGCATGGCCGAGTCCATCCTGTCCCGCTTCTTCGCCGGGGACGTGCGCGCGCTGAGCCGCCTGCTGACGCTGGTGGAGGACGGGCATCCCGACGCCGGCCGCCTCCTCGCCGCGGTGTACCCCAAGGCGCGGCACGCCTACCGCATCGGTCTGACCGGAGCGCCGGGCGTGGGCAAGAGCACCCTGGTCAACCTGCTCGCCGCGCAGCAGATGGCCACGGGCGCCTCGGTTGCCGTGATCGCCGTGGATCCGTCCAGCGCGTTCACCGGCGGCGCCCTGCTGGGCGACCGGATCCGCTTCGACTATCCGCAGCCCCAGCCCGGGCAGAAGCCCGCCTTCTTCCGCAGCGCGGCCAGCCGCGGCCATACCGGCGGCCTGTCCCGCAGCACGGAGGAGATGGCGGTGCTGCTCGACGCCTTCGGCTACGACCGGCTGCTGATCGAGTCGGTGGGCGTGGGCCAGGTCGGGCTCGACATCGCCGAGGCCGCCGATACGACGGTGGTGTTGCTGGTGCCCGAGTCGGGAGACGACATCCAGGCGGAGAAGGCCGGCCTGATGGAGATCGCCGACGTGCTGGTGGTGAACAAGGCGGACCGCCCGGGCGCCGATACACTCAGGGAGGACTTGCGGGAAGCCGTGCGGCACCGGCACGTGCAGCGCCTGCCGGGCTGGACGCCGCCCATCGTGACGACACGCGGGCAGGCAGGCGAGGGAATCGCCGAGCTGGCCGCGCAGATCGAGGCGCACCGCGCTTTCCGGCTCGCCCAACAGGGCCAGGACGGCCTGCGCCGCGCCCGGCTCCGGCAGGTGCTGCTCAACCTGCTGCGGGAGGAGGTGCGCGCGGCGGTCAATGCCGCCGTGGCGCGGGGCGAATTGCCGGACGGCCGCCCGCTCGATCGGGTGCTGGAGGAGGTTTTGGCGGGACGGCAGGACCCGTTCTCGGCGGCACGGGATGCCGTGGCGCGGATGATGGCGGATGGGAAGGCTGCCCGGCGCGGGGATTAGTGTCATATCCCTGAAACAACATCAATAAAGACACGTCGAACTTGCGGGGCGCTGCCCCGCGCCCCCTGGTTGTCTGGGCAACTGGGGCCGAGCGCCGCTGACCCCATTGGGTTCCACGGGCCTGCGGCCGTTGGCGGGGGTGTCGGGGGCGGCGCCAGGTCCCAGGATCATGCTCGCACGGCAGCCATTGCAAAGGCGAAGCGCTCGGTGCTGGGATCGAACGCGCCTTGACGCGTTGACCGGCAGGTGTAATCTCGGCAAATAGACTGATCGGTCTACCAAGAAAGGAAGAAAGGAAGAATGGAAGCGTCAACCAAGGAGCGGCTACTCGAGGCAGGCTTGGTCATGCTGCTTAAGCATGGCTACAACCACCTCGGGATTCAGCAACTGCTGGCATCCACTTCGGTGCCGAAGGGGTCCTTCTACCATCACTTCAAGAGCAAGGAGGACTTCGCGCTGCAGGTGATCGATCGCTACATGGTTGAGGTGCACTGCGCCATCGAGGCGTACCTGGGTGACCGGGCGGTTGTACCGCTGCAGCGCGTGCGCGGGTTTTTCGAGGCTATACGCGAGAAGTACCGTCAGGAAGGATACCTCGGGTGTCTGCTCGGCGGGCTTGGTCAGGAGTTGTCCGGAATCAACGAGGTTTTCCGGCACAAGATCGAGTCGTGCTTCTCGGAGATCGCGAGGCGCATAGCCTCCTGCCTGGAGGAGGCTATGCAGCGCGGCGAGCTATCGCAGGACACCGATGCCGAGCGGATGGCTAACTTGCTGGTCAATTGCTGGGAGGGCGTCGCGTTGCGCACGCGGCTGCTGCGCGATCCGGCACCTCTGCAGGCCATGCTCGATTTCTATTTTAGGGTGGCGGGCGTTGGGTCAATTTAATCTCTTGCGTAGACCGACCGGTCTATTATACAGTGTTCGCGTATTAGACCGACCGGTCTATTCAAGTGTCCGCGCATCCAGAATAGGAGCCCGATATGCAGACCGCAGAATCGCTGTACCGCCGCCTCGGCGGCACCGAGGGCATTGCGGCACTCGTCGACGATCTCGTTGTCGCGCACATGGAGAACCCAACGATCAAGGCCCGTTTCCTTCCCTTGTTGAGCGATGCGGCTCGTGTTTCCGTCATCAAACAGCACACATGTCAATTCCTCGCGGCGGGCAGCGGCGGACCTGCGAAGTACGAGGGGCGCAGCATGCCCGACGCGCACCGCGGCATGAACATCAGCGCGGCCGAGTATGTGGCCGCGATTGACGACATCCTACTTGTGCTGAGCAAGCACAACACCGAAGAGCAGACGCAGAAGGATGTGCTCTGGATCGTGTACTCGCTCAAAGCTGGCATCGTGCACATCTGAGTCTGCGGGGCGCGGGCTCGCGCGCGATCCTCGAGATCGCGACCTAACAGGGTGCGGAAAAAGACCGCCCAATTTAAAAAAGCCACTGCGAGCCGCAGATTACGCGGATTGAATGGCGGCCATCGGCCACGACCGTGCCCTTGACGGGGCCAGTAATTGAAATCGGCCAGACAGCGCCCTCAGCCGCTCCCATGGCCGCTTGGGACAAGTCAAAGTATGGATCCCTTGCGTTGCTGTCCGCTCAACCCGGCCATGTTTCGGGCCTGGAAGGTGTTGGGTGGTCAATCTGCGTAATCCGCGGTCGCGCAGTTTTTTCGTGCCCTGCTAGATGCGTACCTTCTGCGCCTGGACGTTCGCGTACATGGCCGGCGAAAGCGGAACGAATGCCTTCTTCGCCTCGTCCCGGACGTAGAGCGGATCCTTTACCGAGCCGGGATCGTAGCCGGCCATCTGCAAGTCGGTCTTCTTCAGCTTGTACGTCCCCGTCACTTCCAGGTTCTCGACCAGGCGCACGAATGCGGGCCGGGCATACGAGGGCAGGTGCTCCTCCGCGTAGGCGAAGAAGCGCTCGGGGGAGAATTTGACGCCCGGATCGAACATGAGCGCCGCCATGCCCACCCTGCCCTCGGACCCCGGAACGCGCACGCCATACACGTTGATCATGTGCAGGCCCGCGAAGCCGGAAAGGATCTCCTGCACTTCCTGCGTGGCGACGTTTTCGCCCTTCCAGCGGAAGGTGTCGCCGATCCGGTCCACGAAGTAGTAGTTGCCCGCGGCGTCCTTTTTCACCAGATCGCCGGTCTTGAAGAAGACGTCGCCCTTCTTGAAGACATCGCGCAGCAGCTTCTTCTCCGTATCGGCCGGGTTGGTGTAGCCGTGGAAGGGGGTGGTGAACGTGATCTGCCCCAGCAGCTCGCCCGCTTCGCCCGGCGCGGCGCGCTGGCAGAAGCCATTGGCATCGCGGAGGTACGCGTTCGTCTCCACGTCGAACCGCACGACGGCGAGGTTGTCCGAGGATTTCAGGATGGGCGTCCCCATGGAGCCCGCGGCGTCGTTCAGGTTCACCGTGACGGCGTTGCCCTCGCTGGAGGCGTAGAACTCGCGAATGTGGGGGATGTTGAAGCGCTGTTGGAACGGGACCCAGATGTCCGGCCGGAGGCCATTTCCGAGAATGCGGGTCACCTTGTGCGCCCGGTCATAGGGGCCCGCCGGCGTGTTCATCAGGTAGCGCAGCAACTCGCCGATGTAGATGAAGCAGGTCGCCTCCAGCCGGGCCGCCTCTTCCCAGAAGCGGCTGGCGCTGAAGCGGCGTGACAGGGCGAACGCCGCCCCGTTGACGAATGCCGAGCCGAGCGCGATCAGCGCGCCGTTGCTGTGATACAGCGGCAGAGCGCAGTAGAGGACATCGTTCTTCTCCACCGCGAGGCAGTAATTGCCCATCCCCAGCCCGGCGGCGACCCAGCGGTAATGGGTAATCCTGGCGGCCTTCGGCAGGCCGGTCGTGCCGGACGTGTAGATGTACATCAACGCGTCATTGCTCGTCAGCTTGATGGCGGGCGGGCGGGCCTCGCTCGCGCCGGAAAGCATCGCATTCAGGTCGTGCCCGCCCGCGGGAATGCCGCCTCCGCTCTCCGCTTCGGAATCCACGAAGACGCCGCCGGCGCGGATCGTCTCGAGCCTGGACAGGACATCGGTCAATTGCGGCAGGCATTCGCGGCCCACCACGACGCGGGACGCCCCGGAAAGGTTCAGGCAGTGGATCAAGGCCGGGCCCACCAGGTTGGTGTTGATGGCGGCGGCCACCGCCCCCAACTTCGACAGGCCCGTCAGCGTCTCAACGAACTCCGGCCGGTTTTCCATCAGCAGGGCGACCGTCTCGCCCTTGCGGACGCCCAGCGACAGAAACAGATTGGCGCGGCGATTCGCCGCCCGGTTGAATGCCTCGTAGCTGATGTGCTGGTCGCCGAAGCGAATGCAGGTCGCCTCGCCCTGCTTGCGCGCCATCCGCTCGACGGTTCCGCCCAGGGTCTGGTTCTTCAGGATCAGCAACTTCAGGTAGCGAAGGAAAAACCCGACGTAGCTTCCGGCCATACGTCCCCCCTTCGAGTCGGATAGCGAGCGGCAAGCGGGCGGCAGGGCCCCCACACCCGGCGGACCTGATGGCTACTCCTTACGGCATCGCCCGCGCACGGGCAAGCGCAGCCTCAGCCCAGCGGAGCGCGCTGCCCCGCCCCGGCGTAGTTGGGATAAAGCTGGGCCGCCCAGCGCCGCCCCTTCACCCCGCGCGCGGCGCGGATGCGCAGCCCGACGTACAGGGCCAGCCCCATCAGCATCAGGATCACCTGCTGCACTTCCTTGTCGTAGGCGTTGTTCTCGAACAGCCCGGCGGCCATGCTGCCCGCCAGCCCCGCGATGCAGCCCTGCAGCACCGCCCGGTACAGTCCCGCCTCGGGCAGCGGCGGGTCCCGCGTCCCCGGTGCGAGCGCCCTCAGCGACCGCGCGCTCCAGGCGAACGCCGCGGCCCACACCGCCAGGTACGCCGCCAGCCCGACCGCGCCCAGGTCGAAGGCGACCTGGAGGTAGATATCGTGCAGGCCCTCCCCGGCTTCCAGCTGATAGCGGTATCCGTAGCGCTGGGAAACGATCGCCCGGTACGGTTCGAGCACCGTGCCGGCATGACCCATCCCGGCGCCGAACCACGGCCGGTCCCGGACCGCGAGCCAGCCCGACTGCCACATCCGCACCCGATCCACGTCGTGCTCGAGCGACGTGAGCAGCAGCCGCTGCTCCAGCGCCGGACTGTCGGGGCGCAGCAGGTGCTCCCGCAGCCACGTTTCTTGGACGACCAGCGCCGCATAGCCCGCGATGGCCAGCGCCCCCAGGATCGCCAAGGATACGCCCCAACGGCGCGGCAAGCGCAACACCACGAGCACGAGCGCCCCGAGCAGCATGCCGAACCAGGCGCTGCGGGCCAACGAGAGCAGCGTGGCCAGGGCTCCCATGGCCGCCCCCAGTGTCCATAAGGCGCGCAGCTTCCAGCCGTCCGCGCCTGACGCGCTGCCGCGGCCGCTGGCCAGCGCCAGGAGGAACACAGTCGCCATCAGCATCACGCCGCCGTACGTGATGTGGTGCGTGAATTCGCCCTTCGCATGGAACACGCCCCCGCCGACATGATAGGGCGTGATCAGCTTCTGTCCCTCCGGCCGGAACCAATCCACCCCGAAGCGGTACTGGATCACGCCGTACAGGGCCCACACGGCCACGAACGCGGCGAATGTCCCGAACAGCCGGGGCAAGGCCACGTGCGGAAGCGCAAGCAGGAGCACCAGCGGCAGGAAGATCCGGTAGTGGAAGCGCATGTCGTCGAGCCCGGCGAGCAAACCGGGATTGAGCATCTCCGACCACAGCGCAATCACCACCAGCGCCACGAATGCGCCCCAGGTCCACGGCGGGGGGCTCTGCCCGCCGTAAGGCAGCTCGGCCGGCGGATTGCCCGTGCGCAGCCAGCGCCACAGCACGGGGTCGCTCAGGGCGAGCGCCATCATCAGGATGATGCTGGTTTCGCTTCCGGCGATGGTGAACGTGGACGCGATGAACAGGGCGTAAACGAGAACGCGGTACGCCCCTGCGCGGAATCCGGCGCGACGCGGGCTTGAGGCATGGGTAAGAGTCATGACGGCTCGGGGCGAAACGGGGCGGGTAGCGGCCCGGCGGTGAGCGGCTCATGCTAGGGACTCGCCACAGCGCCCGCAAGCCCCCCTTTCTCGACGCTACCGTCCGGAGCCTCCGCCGGTTGCACACGTGCCGGTTCCTCAACCGGGACTTCGCACGAGGGTGTGCTAGTCTTTTCGCCATGGTGGCCCGCAAATCCTCCCGCGCAAAGAGCCCGCCCGCCGGCAGCCCCGCACAGAGCCGAGGGAAACATCCCCTGGCCGGAGTGAATTCGCTTGCCTTTCGCCTCGCCGGGATCACCTGCGCGTTGCTGGTGCTGTGGGGCACGGCGGTGCGCGTGATGGTGATGTTCCACGAGGGCGTACCGGAGCGGTATCGCTGGGTGCATTTCGCCCTGGGCAGCGGCTACGAGCTGATGTCGGGCTGCGTGGTCGCGCTGCTGGTGTACGCGGTCGCCGGCGCGGCCCCGCGCGTCGGACGCTGGTGCGCCTGGCTGCTCGTCACCGTGCTGGTGAGCTTCAATTACGCCGACTTCGTCTACTACCTGCTGTTCCAGACCCACGTTCCATTCTCCGCGGTCGAGTACCTGCCGCAGATCTCCAATTTCAGCTCCAGCTTCCGCAGCGCCATCTTCGACGTGCGTTTCGCGCTGATGGTGCTGCTGCCCGTGCTGCTGGCCGGGTGGCTGCTGCTGGTGCCAGGGTCGCGGCTCGCGCCAAGGCGCCCGGGATGGGGCTGGAAGGGCCATCTTCTGGTGGCGGGCGGATACCTGCTCGTGGGCCTGATCGCGAACACGGCGTCCAATTCCTATGTCGGCAAGAATCCGGAGAACGCGCTGCAATTCACGCCGCTGCAGCACTTCCTGCGCACGCGCGCACAGCTCAAGGCCGCCCCGGCGGGGCTGACGGCGGATGTGCTGAGGCGGCTCAATCCGCCCGACCCCGGCTATCCGCTCATGCACGAGCGGAATTTCACGGGCTGTCAACATCCCGCGGCCCCGTTTCGCGGGTTGTGCGCCGGCGTACCGCGGGCGGCGGGGAAGGCGAAGCCGAACATCGTCTTCATTCTGCTGGAAAGCTTCCGGGCCCAGGAACTGGGAGCGCTCGGCGGGACGGCGGGAATCTCGCCGCACTTCGACGCGCTGGCGCGGCAGGGCATCCTGTTCCGGAACTTCTACGGAAACGGCTTCCAGACCCGCGACGGCCTGGTCGCCAGCTACTGCTCGCTCTATCCCAATACCGGCGAGCCGATGCTCGGCGCCTACCAGAAGGTCAAGCAGCGCTGCCTGCCGGAATGGCTGGAGGGACAGGGCTATCGCACCGTGTGGATCCACAATGGCGACGCGGAATTCGACGCGCAGCGCGACTTCCTGCTGCGCAATGGATTCCAACGCGTGGTGGACCGCTGGGATTACCCGTTGGGAACGCCCACGGCGGGCTGGGGTGCGACCGACGAGGCCCTGATGGACTTGGCACTGAAGGTGATGCATGGCCTGCCCGAGCCGTTCTTCGCTTCCATCGTGAGCCTCACCAACCACCATCCCTTCGAGCCGCCGGCAGGATTCGCCGTCCACGGCAAGGATGAATACGGCCGATTCCTGGATACGATGGCCTACACGGACCTTGCGCTGGGCCGCCTGTTCGAGCGGGTGCGCGCGGAGCCGTACTTCCGCAATACGGTGTTCTTCATCACGGCGGATCATGGCGTGCCGCAACCGATTGCCACGCCGGTGAGAACCGTGCAGGACGACCTGGTGTGGCGGCACCACATCCCGTTGCTGATCGTGGCGGGCTGGCTGAACGGACCCGCGCTGGTGGACGCGCCCGGAAGCCAGGTGGACCTGCCGCCGCTGGCGATGGACCTGCTGGGCGGACGTGTCGCGGTGCCGTGGGTGGGGCAGTCGCCGGTGGCTCAGTCGGCAGCGCAGACGGAAGCGCAGCCGGCGCTCGTCGTGCGTCCGGGCAACTACGTGGGACTGCTGGGAGTGGGCGGCGCGGCACTCTGGACCCGGGGCGCCTGGCAGACCGTCGGGCAGATGGATCCGCTGCGGTTGCGCTGGGCGGAGGACGTCACGCTCGCCAGCCGCTGGGCTCTGGAACAGCGACGGGTCGTTCCCGGCCCCTGAATGCGGAATCCTGGAGCCTTGCGCACGAACCCGTCCCCTTCAGCACGGGCGGATACGTCAGCGGCGCCTAACGCGCGGGTTGCATCGTTCGCGCGGGGCCAGAGCGCGAACGACCTACCTGCACAGAGCGGGAACCGCGAACGGTCCCCGCTGGACAACACACCTGGATCGCCGCGGGTTCAGGGGGCAGCGCTGCCGCAAGTCGCGGCGAGGTGTCGCGCCCACAGCGTGGCCAATTCCTTGGCCAGGGTCATCGGGTTGAATGGCTTGGTGATCACGTCGAGCGCGCCGGCGCTGCGAAACTGCCGCAACTCCTGCTCCTGCACTTTCGCCGTGACGAAAACCACAGGGGTGTGCGCCTGGGACGCCAAGCTCCGCATCCGCTTCAACAGCTCCACACCGTTCATCTCCGGCAGCATCGCGTCGAGCAAGATCAGGTCGGGGGCGAAGGTCTCTACCTGGCCAAGGGCCTCTGTGGCCGAAGAGCAGAGCTTGACCTCGTAGCCCCCGAGCCGCTCCAGGGCATAGCGCGCGATGTGCTGAATGTCCGGATCGTCTTCCGCGTACAGGATCCGTCGTAAGGCAGGCTGGGTGTTTGGCATACATTCACCGGCGCTTGGTGATGGCTTCGCTCACCCTTCCCAGGTGGAAGCTTCTCCAGGCCTGAATTCAGCCTATCATACTTTGTCAGTAATTACATCTATTTCTTACGTTCGAGGTCCAACAACAGGAAAAGTAAGTAATATCAGGCATGATCAGACCGGGTTCCCTGTCGTGGCGGCGCTAATTCAGCAAGGAACCGCGGGCTGAGGCGCCATGCCCCATACGGCGATCATTGCGACACCCTTCCGGCACCGCTCATCCGCTGCCGCGGCCAAGGTGCGCCTGAGGTAGCGCTCAGGTGCAGTTCGGATCGGTTCAGCGTCGCTCTGGGAACGCCTGGGCGTCGGCCATGGGTTTCCTTCGGTCCCGGATCGGTCCGCTGGATTCGCGATGGGATGCCGGGAGGGGCGAGAGTCGCGAAAGATCGGAATTTTCCGGCTGATTCTGCGGGTGCCTTGCGCCAGCGCTTGGCACGGGCTACCTCCGCTCCCCAGGGAGAGCAGGGACTGCTACGGCAACCGCGCGTCACGTGTGTGACTCGAGCAGCCCGCGCCACCTGTGCGAGGCGGGGAATCTACGCGAGACGGGGCGTGTAGGTCCTTTGGGAGCAATGCGGGACACGAGAACATTCGGGAGCGGAGAATATGTGGCGCCCGTGCGCTACGCGTGGCCAGCGCACTCCCTGAGGCACGACGCGTCCGCAGATTGGCGCTGCCCGGCCGCAAGTCGGCTGTGCTGGCCGCGCATCGCGGCGGAGCCCCCTTGGCCATGTGGATTTCGCCACAAAGACCATGATAGAGAGGCGTGCAGAAATGGACGTGACCGCACGTTCAATCCAGCCGGGAAAGCACAAGTTGACTTCGTTGACTCGCGGTCCCTGCCATCGCGATCAAGATGCCCCGAGGGGGGTATGAAGGCATTTCTTGCCATCCGCCGCTTCCTCTGCCTTGCGCTGTCGGGGCTCCTGCTCGCCCCGTTGTCCGCCTACGGCCAACAAGCCGGCGCGCGGCCGGCCGTGCCGCCGCCCGCGGCAGCTTTCCAACAGGAATTGATCGCGGTCCTGGACCTGGAGGCCGTGGACGCCAGCAAGAGCCAGGCTTCCGCCATGACCGATCGCCTGCGCGAGGAATTGCTGCGCTCGGGCAAATTCATCCTCGTCAACCGCGACCAGATGGAGGCCGTGCTGAACGAGCAGGCGTTCCAGCAGACCGGCTGCACCAGCTCGGAATGCGCCGTCCAGGTGGGCAAGGTGCTCGGCGTGCGAAAGATCGTGTCCGGCCGCGTCACCAAGATTGACGATCAGCACTGGCTGCTCTCCGCCTCCCTGACGGACGTCGAGACCGCGCGGACCCTCCGCGCCGAATCGGTGCGCTATGAGGGTAGCTTCTTCAACCTCCTGGATACCGGCATAGCCCAGCTCGCGACCAAGCTGGCGGAAGGTGCGCAGGCGGTCGCCCGCCCCGCGCCCGCAGTGCCGCCGGCACCGCCACCCGTGGTCGTTGCGCCACCTCCGCCCCCGGCTGCGCCGCCCGCCCAGGCCAAACAGGAATCCGGTCGCTCCACCTGGTACTGGTGGGCGCTCGGTGCGGCGCTCGTGCTGGGGATCGTGGCGGCAGCCGGCAGCGGCAGCAAGAAAAGCAGCAGCAGCACCCCGAGCACCGCACCGGGGAGCAGCGGGACCTCGTCCGCCTGCACGTCCAACTGCAACACCATCGGCTTCTCCTGGTAGGCCCGGCCATGGACAAGCCCCGTGCGCGTGCGCAGCTCGTCTGGCGGCTATCCCTGCTGGCCATGTTCTTGGCGCTGGCGGCCTGCGGAAGCGGTGTGGAATCCGGCGGGTCCGAGCGGGAGACGGGCGGCAGCGGCACGGTATCCCTGTCCGTGCAGGTGATCTGGCCGCAGGCTCCGGCCGGGGCCGACCGTGCCCTAGCCGAATCCGCGGTAACGGCATTGCCGGAGGCTGCGCCGGCCGGCGTGGCCAACATGAAGGCCACGGTCACCGTGGACACCTTCACGACCAGCCAGACTTTTACCGCCGCGGCGGGATCGGGTTCCATCAGCGGCGTGCCTTCCGGCGCCGGCAGCCTGACGCTGGACGCGCTGGACACGAACGGAAGCACCCTCTACAGCGGCACCAACAATTTCTCCGGCACCGGCGGCCAAACGCTCACGGTGACGGTGACGATGGCCCCGGCGAGCGGCGTGTCCGTGCCGGCCTGGGGCGCACCTGCGGCCCCGACCGGACTGACCGCCACCGCCGCTTCCGGCCAGGTGACGTTGACCTGGACCGCGGCCAGCGGGGCGAGCAGCTACAACGCGTATTGGGGCACCGCCACGGGCGTGACGCCCAAGGCCGGCACCCGGCTCGCCGCCGTGACAAGCGGATATGTGCATGCCGGATTGACCAACGCTATCGCGCACTTTTACGTCGTGACCGCCGTGAATTCCGCGGGAGAAGGCGCGGCATCGGCGCAAGCCAGCGCGACGCCGACGGCGGCCGTGACGGCAGCCGGCGCCACGACCTACACCATCGCAGGCACGATCACCGGCCTGACCGCCGCCGGTCTGGTGCTCCAGAACAACGGCGCGGACAACCTTACCGTCGCCTCCGGGAGCACCACCTTCACGTTCGCAACCAAGCTGGCCAACGGCGCCAGCTACAGCGTGACCGTGCTCACCCAGCCCGGCAACCTGACCTGCACGGTCAGCGCGGGTTCGGGCGCCGTGAGCGCGGCCAATGTGACGGGCGTGGGGATCGTCTGCGGCGTGGCTCCTCCGGCACCCACCGGCCTCGCGGCCGTGTCCGGCAATGCCCAAGTGACCTTGAGCTGGAACGCCAGCAGCGGCGCCACCAGCTACACCGTGTATGCCTCCACCACGGATGGAGTTCTCGGGAGTCCGCTGAGCGCCGGGAATGCGACCACGTACACCCACACGCCCCTCAGCAACGGGCAGACCCACTATTACGTGGTGAGCGCGACCGGAGCCCTCGAAGGCGCGAAATCCGGCCAGGTCGCCGCCGCGGCCCATTCGTCCGGGACGGCAAATGCGTGGATCGGCTTGGCGAGCGGGTTGATCGCCATGCCCACGGCGCGGCAAGGTGCGACCAACGCGGAAGTGAACGGGGTCGTCTACGTGATCGGCGGATACGACGGCACCAACTATCTGTCCACGGTGGAGGCCTATGATCCGGTGACCAATGCCTGGAGCGCCAAGACGCCCACAGGCAGCCCCACGGCACGGTTCAATGCGACCAGCGCGGTGGTGAACGGCATCATTTACGTCATCGGCGGATCCAACGGCACCGGGAGCCTGTCCGTCGTCGAGGCCTACGATCCCGTGGCCAACGCCTGGACCACCAAGTCGCCCACCGGCACCTTCACGGCGCGGAACCAATCGCCCAGCCCCGGTGCGAGCAGCGCGGTGGTGAACGGCATCGTGTATGTGAGCGGGGGGTGTTGCGTTGCCGGACTCACGGCCATGGAGGCCTTCGACCCCGCGGCGAACGCCGGGGCGGGCTCCTGGACTCTCAAACCCGCCATGACGACGGGCCGCTACAGCAGCACCGCGGCCGCCGTGAACGGCATCATCTACGTCATTGGCGGATTCGATTCCTTCGGCACTCAAATCAATGCGGTGGAGGCCTTCGATCCGGCGGGCGCGGCCGGTGCGGGTTCCTGGACCAGCAAGGCGGTCATGACCACGGCGCGCGGCGAGGCGGCGGCCGCCGTGGTGAACGGCACGGTGTACGTCTCCGGGGGCTGGAACGGCGGCGCGCTCACCACCGTGGAAGCCTACGATCCGATCGCCAACGGTTGGACCCCGAAGACCTCCATGGCCACCGCGCGGCACGCCCTGTCCGCGCTGAGCGTCAATGGCATCGCCTACGCCAGCGGCGGATTCAACACGACGGGCACGGCCTTCAACACGGTCGAGGCCTACACTCCCTCGGCCAACGCGTCGCCCGGCTGGGACCAGACGAAGCCCGCCATCGCCGGGAACCTCGCGGAATTCGCGGCGGTGGAGGCCAACGGCAAGATTTACACGATAGGCGGCTCCGATCTGACGAGCTTCCCTGCGGATGTACCCACGGTCAATGTGTTCGATACCGCGACGAATTTGTGGTCCGCGGGGACCGCTCTGCCGAGCCACGCGCGCTCGCTCCTGGGCGGCGCCAATGTCAACGGGAAGCTCTACGCCGTCGGCGGCTCAGGCGCAGCCAGCTCACGGGTGGACATGTTCGATCTCAGCGTGCCGGCGAGCGGCTGGGTACCGCAAACGCCCTTGTCGACCGCGCGGAAGAATCTCGGCGTGGCTTCCGTCAACGGCATCGTCTACGCGATCGGGGGCATCGACACCACGTTGAACCAGTGCACGCGCTCCGTGGAGGCGTTCAACGGCACGGCCTGGGTCGCCAAGGCCAACATGCCCACGGCGCGCTACAGCATGGCGATCGCGGTGCACAATGGCCGCATCTATGCGATCGGCGGCACCCTGTGCGGCCTCAACGAGACGACGGTGGTGGAGGCCTACGATCCCCTGACCGACACCTGGAGCACCCGCGCCCCCATGCCGACGTCGCGCACCGCCATGGTCGCCGGCACGATCAACGGCTTGATCTACGTGACGTCTGGAGGCAGCGTCGGGAGCGTGCTCACGAAGCTCGAGTCGTACGACCCGGTCAAGAATACGTGGGTGTCCCCCCTGGCTTCAATGTTCAATGCCCGGTATTACGCCGGCGGGGGCGCGGCCAACGGCAAGCTGTACGTGTTCGGCGGCGAGACGTTTGCCCAAGCCACCGCCGTCACCCAGACGGAAATCTTTACGCCGTAGGCGGGCCGCGACCTCAACTTCCGGCTCCCGCCGCGGCCTCAATCCCCCTACTTCGCCTTGCCCACCGGGCCCTTCGGCGCTTCGTCCTTGTCGCGCGCGCGGGGGGGCACCAGCCGCAGCGTGGGCAGGCTCGCCAGCACCGCATCCAGCCAGCCGCCGGGCAGATCCTGGGCTGACTGGCGCAAGCGCGTGTTCCACCAGTCCGACACCTCGAACAGGTCTTCCTTCTCGAAGCGGTGGTGGACGATCTGGAAGGAGTCCTTCACGTACAGGATGATGTCGAGGGGAAAGTCCACGTCCGAAGCGCTCACGCGGGTGGAGTCGAAGGCGAGGCAGCCGACCTTGAGCGCGAACTTCATCGGGTCGTCGAACTTGAGCGTGCGGTCGAGGATGGGCTTGCCGTAGCCGCCGGTGCCGACGATCTGGTAGGGGGCCTCCTCGCCGATCTCGACCCAGTTGCCCTGGGGATAGAGCAGGTAGAGCCGGTGCTCCCGGTCGTGGGGCATCTGCCCGCCGACGAGGCAGTGGATGTTGAAGGTGAGGCCGCTCTGGGCGAGCGCCACCCGGTCCTCCTGCTCGACGCGGCGCACGCAGCCGGCGAAGGCGTTGACGGCCTTGTAGAGCCGATCCATCGAGCCCGCCTGCTCGTCCATCAGCTCGTCGAAATAGGTGAGCGCCTTGTCGCGCACCGAGCGCAGCCCGGAGGTGAGCAGGAACAGCGCCTGGTGCTCGCTCTGGTAGATCGAGTACTTGCGCGCCGTGATGGTCTCGGTGCCCGAGGTGAGCCGCGTGTCGGCAATCCCGACCAGCCCATCGCGCACCTTCATGCCCAGGCAGAAGGTCATGGGGCAGCTCCTTCAAGGAGGGGTGGGGGCGCCGGCCCGGCTGCGGGACGCACGGGCGCGCCTA
>JBGOTW010000065.1:0-17322 GCA_041476685.1 bacterium
GCCGACTCAACCTTGCGATGCTTACGGCAAAGCCGGCGACCCGTCAATTGGAGCGGCGCACACCGTCTCTCCGCGGCGCCTACTCCTCCCAGGGGAGCGTGTGGATGCGGTAGGCGTGCTTCAGGCTGCGCCGGCGCACCGGATCCTCCAGCTCCATCTGGAACTCCGCGGCAGGCCGCACGCCACCAATGGCGGAGAAGGTGCCGCCAAACATGAGCGTGCCCGGCGCGAGGCGCGCCGCCCCGCCCGTGACCTTCGCGTACGTTGCGATCAACTCCTCCGGGGGCCGGATATCGGCGAGGGGCCCTTCCTGGTAGAGCTTGCGCCCGCCGTTCTCCACGATGTGCGCCCGCAGGATGAGCCGGTCCCAGTGCGGCGCGACGTCCTCGTAGCGCCACAACTCGGGCGCCACCGCCTTCTGGCAGAGCTGCTTGGACACCGGGATGGAGTAGCTTTCAACTTTGCGGTCCGTGTGTTCGGACGCCACTCCCACCCACAGTCCGTCCGGTTGGGAGAACAGGAAGAACTCGACCTCCCCGCTGCTGTCGCTGCCGAGATACTGCAGGTCGGGTTGCGTCGTCACGACGTTGACCGAGGCGCGGAAAAAGCAGGGCACTTTCGTCGGCGGGGCGATCCCCAGCCCCTTCAGTTCCGCGATGTGCTTGTTCAGCGCTGCGGCGTCGCGGCCCGTCCAGCCGGCGATCACCACTTGGCGCAGGGGCAGGGTACGCTTCTCGGGGGCGTCCCCGCTCCAGCAAGTCATCTCCAGTTCGTTGACGTTCACGCGGCTGCGCCTCCCGGCGCGTCAAAAGGGTGGAACGGCCTGTCCGGCTTCCCCAGATCAGCGCGGACCTTACAATCCAGGCCGGCGCTCGGCTGGCGCCGGGGCAGGCGCCCTGGCACGCCCCCGAGCGATGACCAGGGCTGGCCCGCGGCATTATGGCATGGGCCCGGCGCGGCAGGCTACGGGTCCCGCCTCCCGAGCCAGGGCGCCCGCAAAGTCCAGAATCGGCCGTGGTAACACAAGCGTTGCTCAATCGTCCGCCCGGCGCGCTCGCTTCGCTCGCGCCTCATCCGGCGCCGTGCGCCACCTTCTCCAAACCCGCATACAGCGCGGGTTGGAGAAGGAACATGTTCCTGGCGGGGAGTCCTTCTGCACGCCGGTAGTTCGGCGTTGGAGAAGGTGCCCGAAGGGCGGATGAGGCCCGCCGCAGGCCGGAGCGCACGGCCGAATCAACACGAATGTGGACTTTGCGGTTTCCCAGCCTCCCCAGGTGCACGGTCTTGCGGCCAAACGGTCTTCCAGCTGCACGGTCTTCCAGCCGAAAGGGAGGGGGAGCGTATTCGGGCACGCCGCCGCGCACTCGTCCGCTGCCGATCGGACAACTCCGCGCGCCACAGAATGCCTTGCGCCCCACATTCCGCCGTTGCCCGTTCGCTCCGTTCGCCGTAAGATGAAATTCATGTACACGAGTGATCGTCCATTCAGTCCGCGGCAAGTCCCCTCATGAAGATCGATACGGTCGAACTGCCCCACCGGCTGGGCCGCCTGGGCCCGGACCACCTGGGCTTCGACGTGGAGATGGCCAATTCGTTTCGCGACGAATTGCCGGTGATCTGCATGCTGGGGATCGAGCATGGGGCCGAGCAGCGCGGCAGCTGCATTTCCACAATCGCCACGATCACCCGCCGCGAGGAGGAGCCCGAGCTGATCCGCTGGTTCCTCGCTACCCTGGGCGAATTCGCGGCCCGCCACCCCAGTCCCAAGCTGCTCACGTTCTCCGGCACCGACAACGACCTGCCGTGGGTCAAGGAGCGCGTGCAGCGCTTCGGGATCGCCGACTCCCACGCCCGCGCGCTGGAGACGATCGAGCATATCGACCTGAAGCTCGCCTTCCATGCCCGCACGCAGCACAACAACATCTCGCTGAAGAAGCTGGAGGAGCGCTTCGGCATCCAGCGCGAGGCGCAGCTGACTTCCAAGAAGGTGAGTTACCTGTTGACCGACATCCTGCGCCGCGGCGCCGCGGAGGCGATTCCCCAGAAGATCCACGGCTACCTGCGCGAGGACGTGCACCACCTGCTGGTGATCTTCGACCGCTGGAGCGAGGTGCCGCTGGAGCACCTGTCCCTGTCGGAGTCGGACTACATCAACCAGGCGGCGAGCCTGGTGCGCCTCGTGCGCCGGCTGGCGGTGCAGCCGCCGAACCGGCTCGGTGGGGTGGCGGAGCGGGAGCGCCTGCGCGGCTACCTGGAGGCGGTGGAGCGGATGCTGGACGAGGGCCTGACGCGCGGCACCCTTGCGGACTTCCGCCTGCCCGAGCTGCCCCGGCTCTCCGGCAGGCACCCCGACCTGGAGCGGCTCGTCAAGAAGCACGCCAACCTGAACCAGATCGAGATCGTGGAGCCCGGCAGCGGGGCCTACCGGCTCGCGCGGGTGCTGCACAAGCCCAAGGGCATCCTGATCGTCGTGCGGCGCGAGGGACGGGTGCTGATGATCCGGCGCGCCGATGGCCTGAAGCGGGCACCGGGGGTATGGGGCCTGCCGGGCGGAGTGATGGAGCCGGGGGAGTCCCCGCGCGAAGGGGCGCTGCGGGAGCTGCAGGAAGAGCTCAACCTGACAGGGCGACCGCTGCAAGTGCTAGGCAGCGGCCCCAGCTTCAATGGCGAATACGAATTGTTCTGGGTGGAAGTTGCGGTGGACGATTTCGCCCCGCTGCAGCCGCGTCCGGAAGAGGTGGCCGAGGCCCGCTGGATCGCGCCGCGGGAATTGGCCACGCTGCAGCCGCTCATCCGTGGCGCTGTCGAGGGCTTCCAGCGCTTCTTGGGCAGCGATTGGGGCGGCAACGGGCGCAGCCGCGCCTAGACGCTGCGCCTACCGTGCGCTGCGGAAGTCTTCGCCGGACCCCCCTGTGCCCCTTCGGTTCCGTCGTGCCCCTTCGTCGTACCTAGTGCAGGACCGATCCTAGCCGCTCAAAGCGGTACCCGGCGAGGGCCAGCAAGTCTTCCGTCGGATCGTGGGACCAGTACACGATTCGCCCCTTGCCCTTCACCGTGCGCTCGTCCACGAAACCCCACACGCGGCTGTCGGCGCTGTCGAGCCGGTTGTCTCCCATCACGAATAGATGGCCGGGGGGAACCTGCACCGGCCCGCAGAACGCCAGACCCTCGCACTTCACGCCGAAGACGCTCTCCCGCGCCGGGTCGTAGTAGGCGTACGGCTCGGCCAGGGGTTTCCCGTTGATGAGGACGGTTTTTCCCTGCACCTCCACCGTTTCCCCGCCCAAGGCGACGACGCGCTTGATGTAGTCCACCGCCGGGTCCTTCGGGTAGGGAAAGATGACGATGTCGCCCCGCTCGACGGGCTGGGGGAACAGCTTGATGTCGGTGAACGGGACGGGAATGCCGTAGCTGAACATGGTGGCGAAGATGTGGTCCCCGACCTGGATCGTCGGCACCATGGAGCTGGAAGGGATCTTGAACGGCGCGAAGAGGAAGGTGCGCACCAGCAGGGCGATGCACAGGGCGAATACCGCCGCGTCAATCCATTCCCGCAGGCCGCGGTTGGGGATGATCCGCTCCAGGCGCAGGATGCTGAGCTGACAATACTTGCGGATCAGCTCCGCCTCCTCATCCGTCGGGCTGGGGCTCAGGGCGACGAGCGCCTGCTGAAAGTCCTCGCTGCGCAGAACGGCCGCGCCGGCCTTCGTCTCGAGCGCGGACAGAACGGCGGGCCGGATGCCGGCCTCTTTGAGGTCGCGCAGGGTCTGGCTGGAGAGCTGGTACGTGTGGCGAAGCGCCATGGAGGGTCGAATGCTGAGGGGTGAAGGCGATGTCCAGGGCCGCGGAATCGGGCTCGGGGGTCTCCCCGGGCGTCCCATTAAAGCGATGGCTTCCGCCTTCCGCAACAGGTTTCTTTCCAGCGCAGGCGCGGCAGACCGGCACCGTGGTTTACCCCAGGGCTCGAGTCCCTCCTTGCCGCGGGGCTCGCGGCACGGCTCAGCGCCCGGTGGCGGCCGCTCAGGCGGCTCGCACTATGCAGTTTGCAGCGGGCGGCTAACCCTGTGTCGCTCGTATTCAGCAGCATGCACTAAGTGGCCAGCGCTAAGCGGCCTGCACCAGGCGGAACAGCCCGCCTTCCTCCACCACCCGGCCCTCCGCGCGCCATTCCTTTAGATGCGCCAGCAAGGTGTGGCGTTCAGCGTCTTCCACGTAAACGCCCTCGAATCCCCGCGGGTACAGGAAGCGGTGCTCCACCAATTGCCGCAGGGAGCGCGGACCCTGCGCCAGCTCGGCCAGCACGGCCCGCTCGCGCTGCGCGATCTTGTCGCGAAACGCGTGTAGCAGGCGCAGAAACGCGTCGCGCTCGGTGACGACGCCCTTGTGGTGGGAGGTGATCCACACGCGGGCCGGAATGTCGGCCACGCGCTCCAGCGTGCGGCGAAAATCGGTCAGGTTCGAGCAGGCGTCGCCGTAGTACGGACCGAAGCTGGACAGGTCAATGTCCCCGATGAAGGCGACGCCCTCCGGCTCGGCCACCAGCACCGTGTGGCCGGCGGTGTGGCCCGGCATGTGGTAGGCGCGCAGGCGCACGCCGCCCAGCTCCCAGACCTGCCCGTCCGCGTAGCCCACGGCATCCGGCCGCGGCACGAAGAAGAACTCCCGCGCCACCTTCTCCCGCATGACGCGGAAGGCCTCCGCGCCGTAGCCATAGTGCCGCTCGAGACCCTCCCAGCTTTGCACCGCCGGCAGGTCGGCATGGGGAGCGAGGACTTGCGCCCGCGGCAGCAAGTGCAGCCCAGCGGCGTGATCCTCGTGCATGTGACCCAGCACGACCAGGTCCGTCCCCTCCAGCTCGCGCTGCAGGCGGTTGGCGACGAGCGGGGTGTCCAGCGCCACCCGCGTATCGCGGCCGGTGATGATGACCTGGTTGCCGTCCGGGTACTTGCCGGACTTCTCGCCCGGGTACACGCGCACTGCCCCGAATTCCAGCACCGGCTCGCTCATGCTTCACGCTCCGCGCAAATGTCCCAGTGCGGCCTCCACAATCAGTCCGCCGCTACAAAGAAGCGTAGCGTCCCGCGAGCCACAAGGACAACCGTCCGCCCGGGCGCAGCGCTCCGGCGCACACCCCGGTAGCTCGATCCACTTGAGTATTTGAGCCTTCGGCACTGGGCTCGGTTGCCTCAGACCCGCTTCAGGTGCGGCGAGTATCGTGTCCGTCCGTGCGCTCCTGAATGCAGTCCCCCCATGCGTGTGATAAGTGTGGCCCGTCTGTCTTCCGATACTGGATTGTCCGGAACGCGAGGCTGAAAGTGATTCGCGAAGTCCCGATCAACGGTGGAAGTCTGACCTACGTAACCCAAGGGACCGGAACGGCTGTAATTTTCGTGCATGGTTCGGTAGCGGATCATCGCATTTGGCACATCCAGCGGGAGACAATTGCAGAGCGCTACTGCTTTGTCGCTCCGAATCTTCGCTACCACGGACTGGACCCTTGGCCGGACGCAGCAGCGTCGTATTCCGCTGCCACCCATTCCGAGGACCTCGCAGGATTCATTCAGACCCTCAACCTTGGCCCCGCCCACCTTGTCGGGCACTCGTACGGCGGACACATCGTAGCGCTCGTGGCGTTACAGCGACCGGAACTTGTTCGTAGTGCGACGCTGGAAGAACCTGCGATTGCATCCTTAATTGCGGGCCCGGAGGCAAAGGAAATTCTTGAAGCAACGACCCAATCCTTCCTCCCGATTCGGACCGCGATCCAAGGCTGCGATCTGGCCAATGCGACCAGACTCTTCGCCGAATGGGCCATCAACAAAGGGTCGGGCAGTTTCGATTTGGAGCCAGCGTCATACCGAACCATGGTGCTGGAAAATGCGCGGACGTTGCCACCGACGCTTGCACCGGTTTCGAGACCGGCACCGATAACCTGCGAGCACCTCAAGCAATTCAGGCCCCCCGCGCTGATCATAAATGGTTCGAACACCCGGCGGTTTTTTGCCATTATGGGTGAAGAAATGTCCCGATGCATTCCCGGTAGTGAGAGAGTGTTGATCGAAAATGCATCGCATATCCCTGCGACTCAGAACCCTGAAGCATTCAATACGGCGCTCGTCGAATTTCTTGCGAAGCACTAGGCCGCATAGTCCAACCAGAGCCGCAGGCGCATCGGTCGCCCGAGCGGAATGAAGTCGAGTTCACTTGCGGAGCCCAGCTGGAGCTTTCAGACTACTTAGCCGGATGGTTTCGGCTGGATAAAGACTCCCCGGCTCCCGGCCCGATTCAGGTGCGCCATGACCGGCCCGGCCATTCCCCAGCGCATGATCGCCCTTGGCCCGGAGGGTACCTACAGCGACGTGGCGGCGCGGCGGCTGCTGGCGCATCTGGGTGCGCCGGACCTCCCGCTCGAGTACACGCGCACCATCCCCGAGGTGTTCGACCGCGCCGAGGCGGACCCCGACGCGTGGGGCATCACGCCGATCGAGAACTCGGACATCGGCACCGTCGTGCAGGCCCAGGACAGCCTCGTGCGACATGCCGTGACGGTGGTGTGGGAAGTCAGCCTGCGCATCCGCTTCAGCGCCGTCAGCCGCGTTCCGGCGGAAGCGGTGCAGACGCTCTACACGCATCCGGTCGCCTACGACCAGTGCTCCCAGTTCGTGGCCAGCCGCCTGCCGCAGGCGAAGGTCGTGTTCACCGAGTCCAACGCCGCCTCGGGGCTGCGCTTCCTGGAAGCGGGCGGCGGGGCGGCGGGCGGTGAGGCGAGTCCGGTGCCCGTGGCCGCCATCGTGCCCGAGGAATTCGGGGCGGCCCACGCGCGCTGGCTGCTGCAGGCCGGCGTGCAGAACTTCGCGAACAACACGACACGCTTCCTCGCGGTGCGCCGCCGGTCTGTCCGGATGGAAGCTACGCAAGGGGAAGCGTTCGACTTCTCGCGCCGCAAGACGGCCCTGTTCATCGAGCCCTCCGAAGACCGCCCGGGGCTGCTCTATCGCCTGCTGAGCATCTTCAACACGTACAACCTGAACCTCTGCCGGCTGGAGTCGCGGCCGGACCGCATCAAGCCGTGGAATTACGTGTTCTTCATCGACTTCAACAACGCGCCCGGCAGCGCCCAGTGCATCGCGGACCTGCACCGCACCGGGCACCGCATCACGGTGCTGGGGAGCTTCGACAGCGTGGAGTGAGGGAGCGGGGTGAGGACTCGCGGCCATCCGGCCAGGGTCTTCCTGAA
The DNA here is from genome assembly GCA_041476685.1 of bacterium. Taxonomy (GTDB): domain Bacteria; phylum SAR324; class SAR324; order SAR324; family JACQKK01; genus JBGPEV01. The sequence continues at coordinate 7,238 of JBGOTW010000065.1, forward strand.
TGACTCGCGTTCCGGAAGCGAGTCCATGGGGCCCGTTGCCGGTCGCGCAATCGTCAAGCGGAGGGAGGTGCCCACGTGAGCGGATTCAGCGGCGGCTGTCACTGCGGAGCCATCCGTTACACCTGCGCGGCGGACCCCGGGCCGGGCCGGCATTGCCAGTGCAGCGACTGCCGCCGCCTGAGCGGATCGGGGCACATGTCCAGCCTCGACGTGCCCGCGGCGGCCCTGCGCGTGTCCGGCGAGCCCAGGCGCTACGATACGCGCTCGGAGAGCGGGAACACCGTCACGCGCCGCTTCTGCGGCACTTGCGGGGCGCCCCTTTATTCCACCAATTCGGGCGTGCCCGGACTGGCCTTCGTGCGCGCCTCCAGCCTGGACGATCCGTCCCTCTTCCAGCCTAAGTACGTGATCTGGGCCTCCAGCGCCGCGTCCTGGGATTTCATTGACCCTGCCCTGGAACGCTTCCCCAAGGGGCGGCCGCCCGCGAAGTAAGCGCGTGGGCTGCCGTGCGCACGACGAAAGGTCCGGCCCATCGACCGGTGGCCGGACAGCCCGTTGAGCAGCCTCGCGGTCAGAGGAGAATCCCCATGAGCGGATTTGCGGGCGGCTGTCGCTGCAGAGCGATCCGCTACACGTGCAGCGCCGACGCCTATCAGGCGCGCTACTGCCAGTGCAGCGACTGCCGCCGCCTGAGCGGGTCGGGGCACGCCGCGCTGCTCTACGTCCGGGATGCGACGCACGCACTGCGCGTCACCGGCGCGCCCAGGAGATACGATACGCACGCGGATAGCGGCAACGTCCTGACGCGCCGCTTCTGCGGTACCTGCGGCGCGCCCCTCTACATGACCAACTCCGGCGTGCCGGGAATGGTCATCTTCCACGCTGGCAGCCTGGACGATCCTTCCCTCTTCAAGCCCACGCATGCGATCTTCACGGCGAGCGCGCCGGACTGGGACATTCTCGATCCCGCCCTGGAGCGCTTTCCGAGGAGAAAGCCGCGCCCGGCGTGAGCGAGGAGACTGCTCGCGCGACGGGTTGAGCGGGCCGCTGCTCAGCCCCGTGCGCTCGATGCCTGCGCCTCGGCCCGCGCTCTGTCCGTCGCCGCGAGCCGTGGTATGCTCGACATTCGTGCGCAACTTCCCCCGGGAGCCCCCCATGGTCGAGTTCAAGTTCTACCCCGCCTACGAGCTGGGCAAAGACGCGACCGAGTACCGTCTGCTCACCAAGGATCACGTCTCAACGGCCAGCTTCGAGGGACAGACGATCGTCAAGGTCAAGCCCGCGGCGCTCACCGAGCTGGCGCGGCAGGCCTTGAGCGACATCAACTACCTCTACCGCACGCGGCACCTCGCTTCACTGCGCCGCATCCTGGACGACCCGGAGGCCTCCGACAACGACCGCTTCGTGGCGTTCACCATGCTCAAGAACGCGGTCATCTCCGCGGATCGCATCCTGCCGAGCTGCCAGGACACGGGCACGGCGATCGTGTTCGGCAAGAAGGGCCAGCGCGTGTGGACGGAGTCCGGCGCGGACGGCAGCGACGAGGAGGCGCTCAGCCGCGGCATCTTCCGCACGTACGCCGAGGAGAACCTGCGCTACTCGCAGAACGCGCCGCTCAGCATGTACGAGGAGGTCAACACGGGCACCAACCTGCCCGCGCAGATCGACATCCAGGCGGTGCCCGGCGACGAGTACAAGCTGCTGTTCCTGGCCAAGGGCGGCGGCTCGGCGAACAAGATGCTCTTCTTCCAGGAGACGCGGGCGATCCTGAACCCGAAGCGGCTGCCCGAGTGGATCCGGGAGAAGCTGAAGCTGCTGGGCACGTCCGCCTGCCCGCCCTACCACCTCGCCCTTGCGATCGGCGGCACGTCGGCGGAGAACACGATGAAGATGCTCAAGCTCGCCAGCTCGGGCTACCTGGACACGCTGCCGGACAAGGGCAACGCCGGCGGCTCGGCCTTCCGCGACCGGGAGCTGGAGGCGGTAGTGTTCAAGCTCGCCCAGCAGCTCGGCATCGGCGCCCAGTTTGGCGGCAAGTACTTCGCCCACGACGTGAAGGTCGTGCGCCTGCCCCGGCACGGCGCGTCGCTTCCGGTCGGCCTGGGCGTGAGCTGCAGCGCGGACCGCAACATCCTCGGCAAGATCAACCGGGACGGCGTGTTCCTCGAGCAGCTCGACACCGACCCGGCGCGCTTCCTGCCCGAGCCGCAGGCCCGCGACGAGGGCAAGGCGGTGCACATCGACCTGAACCGGCCCATGTCCGAGATTCGCGCGGCGCTCGGCAAGCATCCGATCCGCACGCGCGTGCTGCTGACGGGCAAGATGATCGTGGCCCGCGACATCGCCCACGCGAAGATCAAGGAGCGGCTCGACCGCGGCGAGGGTTTGCCCCAGTACTTCAAGGACCATCCCGTCTACTACGCCGGCCCCGCCAAGACGCCCAAGGGGTATACTTCCGGCAGCTTCGGCCCTACCACCGCGGGGCGCATGGACTCCTACGTGGACGAGTTCCAGAAGGCGGGCGGCTCGTACGTCATGCTCGCCAAGGGCAACCGCTCCAAGGCCGTGCGCGACGCGTGCAAGGCCAACGGCGGCTTCTACCTGGGCTCCATCGGCGGCCCGGCCGCCATCCTCGCCCACGACTGCATCAAGGAAGTGAAGCTGAAGGAGTACCCGGAGCTGGCCATGGAAGCCGTGTGGGAGATCACGGTGAAGGATTTCCCCGCCTTCATTGTCATTGACGACAAGGGCAACGACTTCTTCGCGGACCTCGTCTAGCGTCCCGCGCAAGCGGCCTTCACTTTGGCCTTGGTTTGGGTCCGTCATCTGGGCTGGCGAGTCCCGCCGGCCCCGGACGAAGCCGGGATCGGGCGGGCGTCCGGCAGGTCACTCGCGCTGTGCGGTGCACCCCGCGTGGAAAGGGAGAGGATGACTCAGGACATCGGCAGCGATCCGCACCGCATCACGACGCTCGAGGAGCTGCGCCGGGTGATTCCGCCGCCGCGGCGCGCGACGCCCGCCAAGCTGCTCGACCACCTCGATGGGCAGGCGCTGGAATTTCTCGCGGCGTCGCCGTTCCTGCTGCTGGCCACCGCGGGCGCGGACGGGCGGATCGAGGTCTCCCCCAAGGGAGACGGGCCGGGATTCGTGCTTATCGAGGACCCGCGCACGATCGTCATTCCCGACCGGCCCGGCAACAACCTCGCCTTCGGCCTGCAGAACATCCTGCGCCAGCCCCAGGTCGGCATCATCGCCCTGCTGCCCGCCACGGGCGAGATGCTGCGTTGCTCAGGCAGCGCCGAGATCTCGGCGGACCCCGCATTGCTCGAGCGGCTGTCCGCCCGCGGCAAGCCGGCCGTGCTGGCCATTCGCGTCCGGATTGACCGGGCCTACTTCCATTGCGCCAAGGCGATCCTGCGCGCGGGGCTGTGGGACCCCAAGACCTGGGACGCCCCGCGCAAGATTTCCTTCGGCCGGATCATCGCCACGCAGCTAGGACTGGAAGGGGCCGCCGTCGCGGAAATTGACGAGCGGGTGGGCAAGGGCTACCGCACGACCCTCTAGCCGCCTGGCAGTGAGACTCCAAGTGCCCCCATTCCTTCCGGTGCGCGCCGGACCGGTCCGATCCAGGCACCTCGGCCTGCCCACCCGATGGGCTGGGCTACATGGGCGGGACGATGTCAACGCCCACCAGCACACGCGGCGACATGATGCTGCCGTCGGGCTGTTTGATTCCGACGACCATCACGTGCGCGCCCGACTTGACCATCGCGCGCTCGCCGGGCACGAAGGTGACGACGGGCACGTTCGGAGGCTCCAGCACCTTGACGCTGCCGCCCTTCGGCGTCAGCGTCAGCTCACGCCCGTTCATGGACTCGACCGACGCCGCGACGTTGGCGTTGGTCATCATGCTGTCCGGGGCCAGGTCCCAGGGGTAGTGTCCCTCGTTGGAGCCGCGCGCGGATTCGGGAAAGACCAGCACCTCCAGGGCCACCAGCGTTCCGTCGGGCTGAGGCCGGCTTGCAATGCCGACGTACTTGCCTTGGGCCACTTCGGAGAAATCCGCCTTCTTGACCCCCGTGACGGCGACTTTCTCGGCCAGCTTGACGGTGACCATGTCGCCGCTGCGGGTCTTGACGGTAACCAGGTCGCCTTCGACTTTCGTAATCTCGCCGCGAATCCGCAGCGGCGGAGCGGCCGGTTGTTGCGCCAGCACCGGCGCGACGAGCAGACACAAGAGTGCCAGGCTCAGGACGGGACGGAAGAGCATGCTGCCTCCTTTAGGCGAAAGGTCGGCGTTCGCTTGCGCGGCGCGGCCGTGGGCTACGAAAAGCGCGGTGGAACCGGAACGTTCAGTTGAGCAGAATCCCCGCATTACCCTAACACTCCAGGAACCATCCTTGTTCCGTCATGCAGCGACCAGACGACAGGCTTCCGCGAAGGACACGGGGGCGTCTTCCAGCAGCAGGTCGGCGGCCCGGCTCTCCCAGGCCGGCTCGTGCAGCGCCAGGGGATCGCGGGGGCTCAGGCGATGCTCCAGCACCAGGCGCGAGAGCAGCAGGCGCCGCGCGTCCCCCCCGGCCCGCTCTGCTTCCCAGAGCAGCAGCACCGCGCTGACGGCGTGGTACAGGGCGCTCGCGGCCAGCCTGGCCTGGGGCTCCCGCTCGCTCCGCTCGGCGACTTCCCCGGCGAAGGCGATGGCGCGCGCGACCCGCTCCTCGACGCGCTTCCGAAAGTCCGCGGGAATCCCCGCCGCCTGCGTCAGCTTGTCCCGCAGCGCATCGCTCAGCGCCTGGTGCGCCCGCTCCTTGCGCACCGCGCGGGTGACGACGTCCAGGGCGTTGATGTTGCTCGTGCCCTCCCAAAGCACGCCGATGTGCGCATCCCGCACGAGCCGGGCGGTGACGAAGTCCTCGATGTAGCCCATCCCCCCGCGCGCCTCCATCGCGCCCGTCGCCACCTGGATGTTGTCGCGGCACGCGCGGAACTTGAACAGCGGGGTCAGCAGCCGCAGCAGGCTCTGCGCCTCGGCGCGCCCGGCGTTCGCCTCGCCCATCAGCGCCGCGGTCCAGGCGTACACGGACAGCGCCTGCTCGGTGGGAACGAGCAGCTTGAGCAGTTGCCTGCGCATCAGGGGCAGCTGCGCGACGGGCCGGTCGAAGGCGATGCGGGTGCGCGCCGCCTGCAGCGCCTCGTTCCAGCAGCGGCGCATCATCGCCGCGGCGCGCACGCCGTGGGAGAGGCGCGACAGGTTGACCTGGCTCAGCATCTGCTTCAGGCCGCGGTCGAGCGCTCCCACCGGGTAGGCCAGCGCGCCCTCGAGCAGGATCTCCCCGCTCGCCATCGAGCGCGTGCCCAGCTTGTCCTTCAGCCGCACGATGCGGTAGGCGTTGCGGCTGCCGTCCTCGAGCCGGCGGGGCATGGCGAACAGGGCCAGGCCGCGCGTGCCCGCGGGCGCCCCTTCCGGCCGCGCCAGCAGCATCGCCACATCCGCGTCGGCGTGGGAGCAGAACCACTTCTCCCCGTACAGCCGCCAGCTTTCCCCCTCCCGCCGGGCGACCGTCTCGATCGCGCCCACGTCCGAGCCGCCCGCCTTTTCCGTCATGAACTGCGTGCCCTTCAGCAGCGTGGCCGGATCCTGGCTCACCATGCTTGGCACGAAGCGCCGCTGGAGCGCCTCGTCCCCGTACCGGATGAGCAGGTGCGTGGACGTGTCCGTCACGCTGACCGGGCACATCAGCCCGAACTCCCCTTGCACGAACAGGTACTGGAAGGTGTACTTGGCCAGCGGCGGGAGCGGCTCCGGCCAGCCGAGCACGCCCCCCCGGTGGCTCATCGCGTGCAGCCCGAACTCGACGAACGCGAGCGCTTCCATCTCCCGGTAGGCGGGGTGGTACTCGATCCAATCCTCGTCGCGGCCGTAGCGGTCGCGGGCGTGCAGGAGCGGGGGGTTCCGGTCCGCAAGGGCGGCCAACTCGTCCAGGCGCCCGCCCGCCAGCTCGCCGAGCCGGTTCAGGTGGGGCTCCAGGTGCCGCAGCAGCGCATCCGGAAGGTAGAGGGGCAGCAGGGAGCGCAGTCCGCGATCGGCGGCGTAGAAGTTCATGCCCCGGCAGTCCGTGGCGAGCCAGTCGGACCCCGTCCGCCCGGTTGCGGGGTGGGCGGAAGCGGACTGCGCCTGGGACGCGGTCATGGGGGGTCTCCTCGGAATTCGACCGGGGCCGCCGGCTGGGTGGGCCGGGCGGGCCAGCTGGGAATCGTGTCGCCTGCACGGCCCGCTCGGCGCGTGTTGCGCGGCCCGGCTGCGGTGCGCGGCGCCCAGTGTACGCCGAGCCCGGACCGGGTGCCAAGCGGGCCGGCGCAGGGGCGCTGGTGGTGAGTCAGTTTGGAGACAACAGCAGATTTCTCACTGCGCTCGAAATGACAGTTCTTGTCACTCCGAGCGAATGCGAGGAGTCTGTTGTTGCAGTTCACGGCCCCTTCAACAGATTGGCCCACTACCGGGGCGCTTCCGCCCTTGACAGCGATCCGGGGTTTGGCAGACTGGCCGTGGAGCGGCCTGCTGGCCGCGCCGGCCGACGCAGGCACAGGGACGGCATCTCGCTCGGGCGACCCCTCATGATCTCCCTCGGTTACGGCAGGGCTGGGCGCGTGATCGGAGACGGTGCCGTGTTGGCGCGCCTCGAGCGGCTGGGCCGCGAGCGGCGCGTCTTCCCCAATCTGGTGCGGGCCGGATTCCCCCCCGAGCAGCTCGCCGAGGCGCGCGGCTGGTTCATCCGCGACGCGCGCTCGGGCGTGGAGCGCCATGCCGGGCAGCTGCTGAGCCAGGGCTACTTCGACGACGAGGCGTTGCTGACGCTGCTGTGCCGCTACTTCGGCTGCACCGACTGGAAGCTGGAGAGCAGCCCCTGGTTCTTCGGGCCGGAGGACCACGAGCGCTTCTTCCAGGCGTTCCTCGGTCCGGTGGAATTCGCAACCGTGCAGCTCGAGGCGGGCGAGGGAGAGCCGCGCTGGGGCGGGTTCTTCCTGAAGCTGCCCTTCGACCTGGGAATGGAGGAGGCGCGGCGCTCCCTCTGGAACGAGATCCTGCACCGCGAGCAGTACTGGAAACCGAAGGCGGACTACACGCATCTGCGCGCCGCCGCGCAGTTCGGCTACGTGCAGCGCAGCCTGGACATCATCCGCTTCACGCCCGATCACTACCAGTACCAGTGGGAGCAGGCGTTCCGCATGCGCCTGTACGAGGCGTTCGGCCGCTTCCAGCAGGAGCTGGAAGAGGCGGTGCGGCGTTGGCAGGAGCAGCGGCGCGAGCGCGCGGAGCGCTTCAACCGTGGCGTCTACATGGGCGGGTGGGGCGTCGTGCTGGACCTGGACGTGTTGCGGGCGCTCGCCTACCTGGGGCTGGACTTGAATACCCTGGACGAGAAGATCCTGCGCAGCACATTCCGGCAGCGCTCGAAGGACTGCCACCCCGATCTGGGTGGCGATCCGCAGGAATTCCAGGCGCTCTCCCGCCACAAGGACGTGCTCGAAAACTGGCTCCGCCTGCGCCATCCCGCGTGAGCGGGCCACTCGCACCCTAAAATCGCGCAGCCGGGGTTCTCGCCGTCTTGCGGGTCCATGCGGTCCGACTCGCTCGGGTGCGGCGACTTGCGTGGAAATGGTGAGCCGGACGGCGGAGAGATCCGCCGCCCGGCAAGATGGCTATTGCAGCGGGGAGAACGCGCTCGGCAGCATGATCTTGTTTTCCTGGGTGAGCAGGACTTCCGCCCCGCCTCCGGGCGGCCAGACACCCGTCTCGATGGCCTTGGCGCGGAGCGAGGCGCGCTGGTCGAGGCTGGCGTACGGCCAGATGTGCACGTACTTGTTCAGCTCGCCCAGCTCCATGTACCCCACCAGGATCAGGGGCGAGAGCTTCACCCGGTCGGGCACCTTCGGCTCCCAGCGCTTCAGGATATCCGGCAGGCCGCCCGCGCGGAACGTGTACGAGCGCATCTCGTACATCGGCCCGTACTTGCCGGGCTTCCAGGGCGGGGAGAACGAGAAGGGGAGCAGGATCTCCGTCTGCATCTGGGTGATGAACTCCGCGGTCTTCGGCGGCCAGTTCGGATCCTTGCCCGCTTCCGCGCGGATGCGATTGCGCTCCTCGACGCTGGCGTAGGGCCAGATGTGGATGATCTGGTTCAGGGGCCCGATTTCCGTGTGAAAGAACCCCATCAGCTCGGAGTACTTCTTGCGGTGCTGGTAGGCTTCCCCGAAGCGCTTCTCCACTTCGGCCAGGCTGCCGGCTTTGAGGCGGTAGGTGCGGATCTCATAGATCATGATGGCTCCCCAGGATGCGCGCTGCCGAAGTCCCTTGGCCGCTCCCCCCAGACAGCGCCTGCCCGGGTGCGGATCGCCCCCACGCCTACCATCGGGCCACCGGGCGGGTCAATCCGGCCGCACCCGCGGCGGGCTTGCGCGGGGCGGATGCCGCGCCGGTCCGGGTCCGAAGAGCGGCAGGGTTGCAAGAGCGGCAGGGGCGCCGGGCAGCTCGATGGGTGAACGCGGAATGATGTGCGACGGGGCGGAGCCTCGGCCGGCGCGCTAGCTCGCCTGGGCGGGATTCCAAGTCAGCCCTTCCTTCTCGATCAGCGACTTGGCCAGCTCGTCGTACTTGTCGCGGAACGCGTAGTTGCGGTCCGGGCGGGTCTTGACGACCCAGTACTCGTGGAAGCCGTGATCCTCGCACTCCTCGTGGTCGCGGTCCAGCGTGAAGGGGCTGTCGCCTGCGCCGTTCTTGACGGCCCGGCGCAGCGTGTCGCGCGGCACGTCGAGGTAGGTGTGCAGCATGTTCTCGAACTGGGAAATCTCCGACGCCTGCTGATCCTCGTCGGCCTCTTCGAGTTCCTCCTCCGCCATGCCGTCCTCCATCGGGATGCGGATGCTGCCCTCGTGCAGGAGTTGCAGCACCATGCGGATTCCCTGCACGTGGTTGAGGTACTCGGCATGCTCGTCGAGCACATCGTTGGAGATGGTGATGGACTCGCCGCGCGTCAGGGCATCGAAGATCAGCTCTTCGGCCGCGCCCACCTGCTCGGGATACTCGCAGGTGAAGACCGCGATCGTCGGGTTGGTCTCGTCCTTCGCCGCCCGCGGGTGGGTCGGATACACCTCGATACGATGCTCATCCGCCTTGAACACGATGTGGGTGTCTTCGGCGTGAATCAGGGTGGTATCTCCGTTGTCGAAACGGAATCGAATCCACGTGGCCATTGAAACGGCTCCAGCAGGGGAGGCAGTGGCCGAAAAAGCCGTTCCGGGCGGACGCGCCCGGCCGCCCCGCACCGAGAGGGGGGCGAACCGGCGGGTCGCCGGGTTCGGCTCCGAATTCAACGGATGATCTTACGGCGATTGCCCGGTCAAGGCTAGTCTCCCTCCGGCGTCTGGCCGGGGCGGGAGGCGGTGGCGGTTTGTCCAATCCTAACAGGATCAAAGCAGCAGGATCTCGTCCACCACGGGCGGCTTATACACCAGCTCCGACACCTTGAGCGCCTGGCGGCCCTTGTAGGAGCCTTGGTGTCCGCGGAACTTGCTGATGCCCTCGACGGTCACGGTGAGGGGCTTGTCCACCTCCTGGTCGAGTGCCACGATGTCGCCCACCTTCAGGTTCAGGAAGTCCCGCACGTTCATGTCGGCCCGGCCCAGCTCCACCAGCGCCTCGACCTTGGCGCTCTGCAGGTTGGTGCGGAAGCGGTTGAGCCAGGTGGTGTCCACCTCGTTCTGGTCGCTCTGGAAGCCGGCGTTCAGCTTGGCGCGGATGGGCTCGATCATGGAGTAGGGGATGCACAGCGTGATCGACATGGGCGCGCGGCCCATCTCCACGTCAAACGTCACCACCACCACCACCTCGCTGTGGGGCACGATGGCCACGAATTGCGGGTTCACCTCGGAACGCGTGTAGGTGATCTGCACGGGAAACACCGGCCGCCAGGAGGTCTGCAGGTCTTCCAGGGCGCTGATGACCACGCGCTTGATCATGCGTTGCTCGATGGCGGAAAAGTCGCGCCCTTCCGCCTTCACCTCCAGCTCGCCCGTGCCGCCGAAGA
>JBGOTW010000066.1:0-17223 GCA_041476685.1 bacterium
GGCTGACGCAGCGAAGCACGCCGGCCTTTCCATTCCACGAGGAGGAGCAATGAAGAGAACGGCAATGCTGGTCGCGCTCATGCTTTCCGCGCTGATCGGTTGGAAGAGCGCCTGGGCCGCCAGCAGCGAAGAGAACCGGGATGAGCGAACGGTGCTGTTGGAAGTCACTCCGCTTGGCCTTCATCCCGCCACGTTGCTGGCGTTTCCGATGGTGGGCGCGGGAGTCTACCTGGGCAAGAATTGGCTGATCGGGGCAGAATACGGGAGCCACACCTACTCGCTGGACACTGGGAGCAATAACGGAAAGGTGGATGGGACGTTCACCAATCAGGGCATTTCGGCACGCTGGTTTCCGGGCACCAACTCGTTCAATCTCGGGCTCGCGGTCAACCAACGCAGCTGGGACGTGAACTTCAAGTACACGATCACCTCCAGCCTCCCCGGGCTCGGCGACATTCCGGTGAAGGCGAAGCTGAAGACGGATGCCATCGTTCCGGCGTTCATCGTGGGCAACCAATGGATGACGGATTTCGGGATGGTCATCGGGCTCGACTGGGTGATCCTATCCGCTCCGGCCAGCACGAGTGTGACCGGTTCCTACGATCTCGGCATCCTGTCCGCCCTGACAACGCAGGCGGATCGCAACGAGGCCAACAAGCAGTTGAAGGATGGGGGAGACTACCTCAACATGGTGTCCGGATTCCCCGGCCTGCTGGTGCTCAATATCGGCTACGCTTTCTAGCGCTGTCCGCGGCGGCGCCCGGCGCATTCGTAGCGGCCCATGCGGAAGCGCCGCCCAGGCAACGGCGCCCCGTTCGCGCTAGCGCCACACCGCGCGGCAGCGTTACGCCTCGCGGCAGCGCCCCGGCACGCGGCAGCGCCCCCATTCGTGATGGGGCGCGCGGTCCTGCCGGAAGGTTCCCGACCGGCGGCTCGGCTATTGCCGACCGTTTTCCCCCTTTCGCGCGTTCAATCCACTGCCGGTTTCTGGCTCTGCCACGGAAGTGGCGGAGCCGTCAGGTCGGTCGGCTCATGCGGTCGGCTCACGCGGTCGGCTCAGGCCGGCCGCCCCGCGCGCCGCGTACGCCCGGAGGCGCGGGGCAGGGCGTGCCGGCTCGGGCGAAGCGGGGCAGGCGACCCTTCGCGCGGCGCCGGCCGGCGGGTGGGGGAGCGGAGTACGGGGGCCTTCGGGCGGTTGCCCTCGAAAATTCCCGCGCGACTCGGCAAGATGGCTCTGACGTTAAGATGGCTCTGACCTTAAGATGGCACTGTCCTTGGGATAGCTCTGTCCCACAGCGGCGGTGCGGGCGGGCGGTGCGGCCGGGCGCTGCAGTTGGCAGGCGTGGCCGGCAGTTGCCGCCGGTGGGCGCGATCCAACCCTTCTTTCCGAAAGTGGCCATGAACCTTCATCAGCTGCCTTCGTATCTCGCTGCGGGGACCGACAACGCCTGGTCCGACTTTCTGGAGCAGGTGGACCGTGTCACTCCCTACCTGGGTGAGACCGCCTACCTCGCGGAGTCGCTGAAGCGGCCGAAGCGCATCCTGATCGTGGACGTCCCGATCCGCATGGACGACGGGAGCCTCGCCTACTTCGAAGGCTATCGCGTGCAGCACAACACCTCCCGCGGGCCCGGCAAGGGCGGCGTCCGGTTCCACCAGGACGTCACGCTTGCGGAGGTGATGGCGCTGGCGGGCTGGATGACGATCAAGAACGCCGCGGTCGGCGTTCCCTACGGCGGAGCGAAGGGCGGCGTGCGCGTCGATCCCACGAAGCTCTCCCTCGCCGAGCTGGAGCGGGTGACGCGGCGCTACACCAGCGAGATCGGGCTGGTGATCGGCCCCGACAAGGACATCCCCGCGCCGGACGTGAACACGAACGAGCGCATCATGGCGTGGATGATGGACACCTATTCGATGAACTCCGGCCGCACGGCGACCGGCGTGGTGACCGGCAAGCCCATCTCCCTGGGCGGAAGCCTGGGGCGCCACGGGGCGACCGGACGCGGGGTGTACGTGGTGAGCGCGGCGGCCGCGAAGAAGATCAGGCTCAAGCTGAAGGGCGCGCGGGTGTGCATCCAGGGCCTCGGCAACGTCGGGCACTCCGCCGCGCGCTACTTCCACGAGGCGGGGGCGAAGATCCTCGCGGTGCAGGACATCAGCGGCACAGTGTTCAACGCCAAGGGCATCAATATTCCGCGCCTCAACAGCACGCTGCGGCTCGGGCAGACGCTGCGCGACTGTCCGGGCGTGGAGGCGATCCCGAACGAGGCGCTCTGGGAGATGGAGTGCGACATCCTCGTGCCCGCCGCGCTGGAGCGGCAAATCACCGCGCAGGTCGCCCCGAAGATCAGGGCGCGCATGGTCGTCGAAGGCGCCAACGGCCCGACCACCCCCGCCGCCGACGACATTCTCGCGCAAAAGGGCGTACTGGTGATCCCGGACGTGCTGGCCAACGCCGGCGGGGTCACCGTCAGCTACTTCGAATGGGTGCAGGATTTCTCGAGCTTCTTCTGGACGGAGGAGGAGATCAACCGGCGCCTCGACACCATCATGAACGACGCCTTCGAGGCGATCTGGAAGACGTCCGAGGCCCGGCGCGTTCCCTTGCGCACGGCGGCCTTCATCCTGGCGTGCACGCGCATCCTGCAGGCGCGGCACATGCGCGGCCTGTATCCGTGAGTGGGCCGCTGGCGGGGCCAACCTTGCCCGTGGCTCGCCTGGCCGGTCCGGGGCCGGGCGGCCGCTTGGGCTTCAACCTCGGAGATCCCATGCTTTCCGCACTATCCCTTTTCCGCCGCCGCGCGCTGCCGTGGCTGGCGCTGGTGCTGGCCCTGGCGGCCCAGGCGGCGCCCGCGTGGGCGCAACGGCAGCTCCCCGTCGTATTCGTGCACGGCAACGGCGACAGCGCTGCGCTCTGGACGACGACGCTTTGGCGTTTCGAATCCAGTGGCTACGATCCGAACCTGCTCTACGCGATCGACTTTCCCCATCCCACGGCGCGCTCGGACGACACCAAGCCCCAGGCGAATCGCTCCAGCACCGTGGACGAGGCGGCCGACCTGAGCGCCATGGTGACGCGGGCGCTGCTGGAAAGCGGGCAGGACAAGGCGATCCTGATCGGTCAGTCCAGGGGCGGCAACCCAATTCGCAACTACATCAAGAATGCCGGCGGCGCGGCGATCGTAGCGATGGCCATCCTGTGTGGCTCCGTCAACCACGGGGTGTATGCCCTCCCGACAAACCCCAATAGCGAGTTCAACGGAAGCGGCGCGTTCCTGACCAAGCTCAACGCCGGCAGCGAGGTCGTGCCCGGCGTGACGTTCGTCACGCTGCGCAGCGACAAGCTGGACAAGTACGCCCAGTCTACGGGCGAATTCGTCGGCATGCCCGGCAAGCCGACCCACGTGACCTTCGAGGCGCCCGAGCTGAAGGGCGCACGGAATATCGTCCTGGACGGGCTGGATCACCGGGAGACCGGCTACCACAAGCGCGCCTTCCGCGAGATGTACAAGGCGATCCTGGGGCGCGAACCCGCCAGCGTCGAGATCACGCCGGAGGAGCATCCGGTGCTCGACGGCATGATCAGCGGCTCTGACAACGGCGCGCCGACCAACCTGCCCGTGGCGGGAGCGAAGGTCGCGGTCTATGAGGTGGACCCGGGCAGCGGGGAGCGCAGGGGCGGTCCCGCGCACCAGGCCACGACCGGGCCCGATGGCCGCTGGGGGCCCTTCACCGCGAAACCGACTGCCACCTACGAGTGGGAGATCGTGGCGGCCGGCTATCCGACGACGCACGTGTACCGCTCACCCTTTCCCCGCTCGAGCCGCACCGTCCATTACCAATTGGCGCCGCTGAACAAGAAATTCGAGGGAGCGGGGAGCATCGTCACGCTGTCCCGCCCGCGGGGCTATCTGGGCCATGGCCGGGACACCTTCCTCCTGGACGGAGCGGTGCCGGAGGGCGTGAACGCGGGCGTGCCGGGGACGTCCGCGGCGACAAAGGTATTTCCGGCCGGGCCGGCCCGCTCGGTGCCGGTCGTGCTGAACGAGGAGCACCTGACCGTGCGCACGTTCCCCCTCGCGGAGGGGCACGTCGTGATCGCGGAATTTCACTATTAGATCCCGCGCAGGAATAACGGAGGAGCGGCGGGTTCGCTCCACTGTTTCCTGCTTGCGATTCCGGTACGTCAACGCATTGCGCCGCATTCCTGGGCGCCGGCTGCTCCGGGAATGGAGGGTGCAGGTGCGCCCACTCGCCCGCACCCGTCTGCTCATGGTACGAGACACTCGGGACCACAAGGCGGCTGGTTTCGTCATCGTAAGACAGGGGGGCGTTGCCATGCGGGTCGCCATTCTCATTGCGTTCGTATGCGGAACCACGCTGCTCGCGGTCGGGCCGGCGCACGCGCAGCAGGCGCGCAGCGCCGCGCCGGCCCGCGAGAGCAAGGAACTCGTCGCGGTGCTGGACCTGGAGGCCGTCGGGTCCAGCGCAGTCGAAGCCTCCGCGATGTCCGACCAGCTGCGGGCCGACCTGCTCAAGAGCGGCCAGTATGCATTGGTGGACCGGCAGCAGATGGACAACGTGTTCAAGGAGCAGGCGTTCCAGCAGACCGGATGCACCAGCTCCGAATGCGCCGTTCAGGTGGGCAAGGTGCTGGGCGTCCGCAAGCTCATCACCGGCCGCATCACCAAGATTGACAGCCAGCATTGGCTGCTCTCCGCCAACGTCATCGACGTGGAGACGGCGGAGACGCTGCGCTCCGAGACGCTGCCCTTCGAGGGCGCATACTTCGACCTGCTGACGAAAGGGATCGGGCGATTGGGGGCCGCGCTAGCGGGCAAGCCTGCCGGCGCCGCACGTCCCCCTGCCGCGGTGGCGGCCGCCCCTGCGGGTATGGGCGACGGCTGGACGGTGCGCAGCCCGATGCCGACGCCGCGCTGGGGTGCGGCCGGCGCCGAGCTCGACGGCAGCATCTATGTCATCGGCGGATGGGACGGCAAGACGAAGTTCTACTCGACCGTCGAGGTCTATGACCCGGCGCTGAATACCTGGAGCACGCGCCCGGAGATGCCTTCGGCCCGCGCGCGCATCGCCGCGGTCTCGTTCCAAGGGAAGATCTACGTCTTCGGCGGGCAGCGGTTCCAGGACAGCTACGTCACCGACCTGGTGGAAGCGTACGACCCGGCGCGGAATGCCTGGCAATCCCGGGCCGACATGCCCAGCGGGCGCTCGAACATGGGAATTGCCGTCCTGAACGACCGCGTCTGGCTCGTGGGCGGCTGGAACAAGAGCGCGAAGAGCGACGTCCAGATCTATGATCCGCGCACCAACAAGTGGAGCGAAGGCGCAGCACTGCCGACGCCCCGGGGCGGACCGCGCGCGGCAGTCGTCAATGGCATCCTGTACGTATTCGGCGGGTACGAACAGAACTTCCGGAACCCGACTGACCGGGTGGATGCGTATGACCCGGCCAAGCAGAAATGGGAATCCCGCAGCCGCATGCCGCGCTCCGCGGGGAGCATGGCGCCCGTCGTCATGAACGGCCGGGTCTATCTGATCGGCGGCAATGTCGGAAAGTCCTTGCCCCCCTTCATCCAGATCTACAATCCTGCCGACGATACCTGGACCACGGAACCCGCAAAGACCGGTCGAGAAATGGCGACCGCGGCGGTCGTCAACAACGTCGCGTACATCATCGGCGGGAACAGGGGCGGACCGCTGGCGCTCGCCGAAGCCTACGTTCCGCCCGTGAAGTGACGCTTTCCGCATGGCCGCGGAATTTCGTCCCGTCCCCGCGGCGGCTGTCGGCCGCGACACGAAGCCAAGCTAGCCCACCGCCTTCTTGAGCGCGTCCCGCACGGTCTTCAGGATCTTGATCCGCGCCCAGAGCTTGTCGTTCGCCTCGACGATCACCCAGGGGGCGTTCGAGGTGCTGGTGCGCTCGACCATGTCGCACGCCGCCGCGATGTAGGCGCCCCACTTTTCCCGGTTGCGCCAGTCCTCCGCCGTCAGCTTGTACTGCTTGTACGGCGTGGTCTCCCGATCCTTGAAGCGCTTGAGCTGCTCTTCCGGGCTGATCGCGAGCCAGAACTTGATCACGATGGTGCCGAACGCCGTGAGCTGTTCCTCGAACTGCGTGATCTCCGCGAAGGCCCGCTGCCATTCCTCCTGGGTGCAGAAGCCCTCGAGGCGCTCGACCATCACGCGCCCGTACCAGGAGCGGTCGTAGATGGTGATGCGCCCGCGGCGGGGAAGCTGGCGCCAGAACCGCCACAGGTACGGGTGCGCCCGCTCCTCGTCGGTGGGGGCGGCGACGGACATGAACTGCCAGATGCGCGCGTCGATGGGCTCGGTGAGGCGGCGGATCGCGCCGCCCTTGCCGGCGGCATCGGGACCCTCGAGCACCAGCGTCATCGAGCCGGACGCATCCTTCAGCTTGCGCGTCAGCCGGCTCAGGTCCGCCTCCAGCTCCGCCAGGCGCTTGTCGTACTGCGCCCCGTTCAGGTGCACGCTCAGGTCCAGGCTCTGGATGAGATTGACCGGCTTCGGCGTCGGCAGCGGCGGCTTCTTTCCCTCGGCCGCGGGGGGAAGCGCGGCTTTCGGGCGCTTGAGCGCCGCTTCGATCGAGTCCGCGACGAGCGTCGCCACGGTCAGGTGCCGGTAGCGGTCGTCTTCCGCCTCGATGATGTGCCAGGGCGCGAAGGCCATGCTCGTCTTGCGCAGCGCCGCTTCCGAGATGAGGCGGAACTCGTCGTATTTCTTGAAGTACTTCCAGGTCAGCGGGCTGATCCGCCAGGCGGTCTCCGGCGTGTCGCGCAGCTTCTCCAGCCGCTTCTTCTGCACCTTCTTCGCCAGGTGCATCCACAGCTTGATCAGCACCACCCCCTCGTTCGACAGCATGCGCTCGAACTGGGTGATCAGGTGCAGCTCGTTGTCCAGCGTCGCGTCGTCGCAGCGCTCGTACACGCGGTCCACGATCGGGTCGCTGTACCAGGAACCGAACAGGATCCCGATCTTTCCCCGGGGCGGGATGATGCGCCAGTAGCGCCAGTAGCGGGGCCGCTCGCGCTCCTCGTCGCTGGGCGCCCCGAGGGCGTGCACCTCCACGCCGCGCCCGTCGAGCCAGCTCAGCAGCAGGTTGACCGTCTCGGACTTGCCCGCCCCTTCGACCCCGCCGATGAGGATCATCACCGCGGTCTGGGAGTCCGCCAGGCGGCGCTGCACCTCCAGCAGCCGCGTGCGGATCAGCGGTTCCTGCTTCTTGTAGACGGCCTTGTCGATCGCATTGCCCAACTCGGCGGCTTCGAACATGAGCTCCTCGCGGGCAGGTGAAGCGGGCGGCCGACTGGCCACGTCCGCCCCGGCACACTGGACGCCGCCGGAGACGCTGCGGCGCGCTTTGACGGTAGTGGGTCGGTTTGGAGACAACAGCAGATTTCTCGCTGCGCTCGAAATGACAGCCCCTTGTCACTCCGAGCGAATGCGAGGAGTCCGCCGTTGCAGTTCACGGCCACTTCATCAAATTGACCCACTACCGCTTTGACAGGCCGCATCCATTCATAGCAGACAGTGAGCGTGCGGGCAGCCCGGACATGATTCAGGTCAATGTAGCATTCTACGGGACAGGAGGGTGGCATGCAGCGCGACTTCGTCGGCTACGGCGGCAAGCCCCCCCGAGTCTCCTGGCCCGGCGGCGCGCGGGTGGCCGTCTCGCTGGTGGTGAACTACGAGGAGGGCTCCGAGTACGCCCTGGGCTCGGGGGATGCCCGGCAGGAGCCCTACAAGGAGTATCCGAAGGCGTTGCCCGACGGCGTGCGGGATTTCGGCAACGAGTCGGCCTACGAGTACGGCGCGCGGGCGGGGGTCTGGCGCCTGCTCGGCATCCTCGCCCGGCACCGGGTTCCGGCGACGTTCTACGCCTGCGCCCAGGCGCTCGAGCGCAATCCCCTCGCCGCGCGCGCCATCGCGGAGGCGGGCCACGAGGTGTGCTCCCACGGCTACCGCTGGGAGGAGCCGTACCTGATGAGCGAGCGGGAGGAGCGCGACATGATCGCCCGCACGGTGCGCTCGCTGCAGCAGACCACCGGCCAGCGGCCCTACGGCTGGTACAGCCGCTACTCGCCCAGCCCGCACACCCTGCGCCTGCTCGCGGAGGAAGGGGGCTTCGTCTACAGCTCGGACAGCTACGCCGACGACCTGCCCTACTATGTTCCCGTCAACGGCAAGCCGTTCCTGATCCTGCCCTACACGCTGGAAACGAACGACATGAAGTTCTGGGCGAACGCCTCCTTCGGCGTGGCGAACGATTTCTTCCAGTACATGAAGGATTCCCTGGACCAGCTATACGGGGAGGCCGACCAGACGTCCGGCATGATGTCGGTGGGGCTGCACCTGCGGATCTCGGGCCGTCCCGGTCGCGCCATCGCGTTGGAGCGGTTCCTGACGTATGCCAAGGGACTGGGGGGTGTGTGGTTTGCCCGCCGCCTGGATATCGCGAGGGAATGGCTCAGGCAACAGCCGCCGCAGGGATGACGGGGCGCTCCTGGGACGGGTGCGCTGGGCGCGGTGCGAATGGTGCGGCTTGTGCGGACTTCCGGCGACGCCCTGCTTCTTCGCTTTGCGGACCCCAAGGGGGATGCCCGCGCGGGCTTGGGGTCCCTACCCCCGCTTTGCGCGTCGGGCCGGCTTTGCCCGCCGGCCTGCCTTGGCCGCGCGCGCCGGACGTGGCGTCCGCTTCACCGTGGCCTTCCCGTTGGCCTTTCCCGTGGCCTTCACAGTGTGCCCGGCGTGTGCCTTGTGCTTCGCCGGGGCGGTCTTCACCGCACGCGCCTGTGCCCCGGCCGCGGCGGCGCCGCTGCCGACGAATCCCAGCACGGCCTTCGCAACGGCGTCGGGCGCATCCAGGTCGGCCTGGTGCCCCGCGCCGGGAATGAGCTTGACCTGGGTCTTGCCGGCAATGCCCGCCGCGAAGCGCTGCGCATAGAAGGGCGCCACGACACGGTCCCGCTCCCCCCACAGGATCAGCGTCGGGGCGGCGATGCGGGAGAGGCGCTTCGACAGCCGCGTGTCGCCCAGCGGCCAGAGGATGCGCGCCGCCGCCTCGAAGGCGCGGGTCTGCTCGATCTGCCACTCGATGTCCGCGCTGCCCCGGGGCGACTGCACCTGGGCGAGATACGCGGCCGGATTCGCGCACAGGACGCCAGGCAGAGTCTTGGCGTTGCACGTGAACACGTCAAACATCGGGCGCTCGGCATCGGCGAGCCCCAGCGCGCCGATCAGCACCAGGCGCCGGACGAATCCAGGCCAGCAGGCCGCCACGTCCGCCGCCAGCGCGCCGCCCACCGAGACGCCGATCAGGTCCGCCCCTTCCAGGCCGGCCTGCCGCAGCAGCTCATGCACCGCGAGCAGCCAGTCCAGCTGCGAATCGAGCAGGTTGTGGCCCAGCGCGCCGGGGAACCCCGGCAAGGAAGGCGCGATCACCCGGCGCTGCTCGGCCAGCCGATCGAGAAAGGGCGGCCACTGCGCCAGCCCGCCGAATCCCGCCAGGTAGCCGAGCGGCTCGCCCTGGCCCCGCTCCCAGACGCGGCAGGGCAGGCCGTTGACCTGGACCGTGCGCTCCTTCGGCATGGCAGCGGGCGCCCTCATGGGGCCAGTCCCCGCTGCGGGGCGCGGGCCGACTCGGGCATGGGCTTCGGCCACCACTCGTCCTTCCACTGGTCGTCGAACAACCCCGTCACCTGGGGCAGCACGCGCTCGGCGAACAGCCGGGTGTTGTGCTGGGCCAGGTCCTTGCCCATGCTGCCGAACTGCAGCAGGAGCATCAGGTGGCCCACGTGCAGGCCCGTCGCCACTTCCTTGATCTTCTCCGCGACCTCGTCCGGGCTGCCGATGATGACGTAGCCGCGCTCGAGGATATCGTCCCAGGTGGGCGCCGCGGACGCCGCGGATTTCTCGGCGGCCAGGGATACCTGCGACTGCACGCGGGCGCGCTGCGTCGCCTCGCTCGTGTAGCCGGGCGGCATGGCGAAGCGCGGATCCACGTGCAGGCAGCGCGCGTAGAAGTACTCGGCCGGCTCCTTGTACAGCCGGTAGGCCTCCTCGCGCGTCTCGGCCACGCCCACGAACTGCAGGAAGCCCGCCCGGTACGGATTCGGCTCCTTGCCCAGCCGCTTGATCTCGTCCCAGAAGCCGCGCATGGTCGCCGCCCCAAGCTTGTAGCCGTAGTAGGACAGGTACGAGTAGACGTAGTTCATGTCCGCGCACCAGCGCCACGTCTCCACCGAGCCGCCGCCGGGAATCCAGACCGGCGGGTGCGGCTGCTGCACCGGGCGCGGCCAGACGTTGACGTAGCGCTGCTGGTTGAACCGGCCATTGAACGTGAACGGGTCGGGGGTGGTCCAGGCCTTGATGACGAGGTCATGGGCCTCGTAGTAGCGGTCGCGCAGGCTGCTGGGATTGGTGCCGTAGGCGAAGCAGGTGTCCATCGGCGTGCCCACCGGAAACCCGGCGATGAGCCGGCCGCCGGAGATGCAGTCCAGCATCGCGAACTCCTCGGCGACCCGCGTGGGCGGGTTGTACAGCGCGAGCGAGTTGCCCATCACGCAGATCGCCGCGTGCCGCGTGCGCCGGGCCAGCGTCGCGGCGATCAGGTTCGGCGACGGCATCAGCCCGTAGCCGTTGGAGTGGTGCTCGTTGACGCAGACGCCGTCGAAGCCCGTCTCGGCCGCGTATTCCAGCTCGTCCATGAAGTCGTTGTACATCAGGTGCGCCCTGCGCGGATCGAACAGGCGGGAATTGATGTCCACCCAGACCGAGGGGTTCTTCTCCCGGAAATCGTCGGGCAGTTCGGTGTACGGCATCAGATGGAACCAGAGCAGCTTCATGACGCGATCTCCTCTCGGGGGCGACGGTCCGGCGGCGGTCCGGCGCCGGGCTCGCACTTGGGGCCGATGGGCGACACGCTATCCCCAGCCGCAGCCCGAGCGCAACCTGCGGCTGCGGCGGCCCGCGAGTAGGGCGGTCCGCCGGTGCGGCGGAAGGGAGAAGCGGGTCGCTGCCGGCCCGGGCCGGGCCATGCGGAGCGCAGCGATGGAAAATAGCCGCCCGGTGCGGTACGGACGAGGGGGAAGCCGGCAGCGATATCCCCACCCGGCGTCCGCTTGCGACCGCCCATGGCCGGGGAACGATCGGAGGGACCCATGAGCAAGGCGCCTGTCATGCCGCTGCAGTTCGCCGCGCCGGGCGTGGAGGTGACGCCCCTGGCGGGCGGAGGCTTCCTGTTGCGCTCGCCGTACGCGCTCAAGCCCTACGCGGCGAGCCTGGGCACGCTGCTGGAGCGCTGGGCGCGGGAGGCGCCGGAGCGCGACTTCCTGGCCGAGCGAGCGGGCGGCGGCTGGCGCCGCGTGACCTACCGGCAGACGCTGGACGCCGTGCGGGCCATCGGCCAGGCGCTGCTGGAGCGCGGCCTGGGCGCCGGGCGTCCCGTGGCGATCCTGTCGGACAACGGCGTGAACCATGCCCTGCTCAGCTTGGCGGCGATGCACGTGGGCATTCCCGTGGCCCCCGTCTCCCCGGCCTACTCGCTCATGTCCCGCGACTTCGTGCGCCTGCGCTACATCGTGGACCTGCTGCGGCCGGCCCTGGTCTATGCGGCGGACGGAAGCCGCTTCGCCCCCGCGCTGCGGGCGCTGGGGCTCAAGGGCGTCGAGCTCGTCGTGGACGGAGACGCCCCGGCGGGCCTGGCCGCCACGCCGTTCGGCGCGCTGACAGGCACGCTGCCGACCGAGGCGGTCGAGCGGGCCTTCGCCGCTGTCGGCCCGGATACGGTCGCCAAGATCCTGTTCACCTCCGGCTCCACCGGCCAGCCCAAGGGAGTCATCAACACCCAGCGCATGCTGTGCTCCAATCAGCAGTCCCAGGCCCAGCTCTGGCCGTTCGTGGAAGCCCGGCCGCCGGTGCTGGTGGACTGGATGCCGTGGAACCACACGTTCGGCGGCAACTTCTGCCTCAATTTCATCCTGCGCAACGGCGGCACGTTTTACATCGACGACGGCAAGCCGGCGCCCGGCCTGATCGAGAAGACGGTCGCCAACCTGCGCGAGGTGTCGCCCACGATCTACCTGAACGTGCCGCGCGGGTACGACATGCTCCTGCCGTACCTGGAGCAGGACGGCGCCCTGCGGGACAGGTTCTTCAGCGAACTGGAGCTGATCTTCTATGCGGGCGCGGCCCTGCCCCAGAACCTGTGGACGCGCCTGGAACAGGTCTCGATCGCCGCGCGGGGACGGCGGGTGATGATGGTCTCGGCCTGGGGCTCCACGGAGACGGCCCCCATGGCGACCTCGGTGCACTACGAGATCGACCGCGCGGGGGTGATCGGCCTGCCAGCGCCGGGCTGCGAGATCAAGCTCGTGCCGAACACGGGCAAGCTGGAGCTGCGGGTCAAGGGGCCGAATGTCACGCCCGGCTATTACAAGCGCGACGACCTGACGCAGGCGGCGTTCGACGCCGACGGCTTCTACCGCATCGGCGACGCGGGACGCTTCGCCGACCCCGCGGATCCGGTCAAGGGCCTGGAATTCGACGGGCGCATTGCCGAGGACTTCAAGCTCATGTCCGGGACGTGGGTGCACGTGGGGGCGCTGCGGGTGCGGGCGATCGCCGCCGCCGCGCCGGTCGCGCAGGACGTGGTGGTGACCGGGCACGACCGCGAGGAGGTGGGCCTGCTGGTCTTCCCGAACCCGGCGGGCTGCCGCTCCCTGTGCCCGGAGATTTCCGCCGACGTGCCGCTGTCCGTGCTGCTCGGGCGGCCGGAAGTGCGCGGGCGGATCGCGCAGGCCCTCGCGGACATGGCCGCCGAGGGTGGCGGCAGCGCTGCGCGGCCGGTGCGCGCCCTGCTGCTCGACGAGCCGCCGCAGATCGACGCCAACGAGATCACGGACAAGGGCTACATCAACCAGCGGGCGGTGCTGGAGCGGCGGGCCGAATGGGTGCGCCGCCTGTACGCGGACCCGCCCCGCCAGGAGGTCATCCTCCCGCGCCGCACCCGGCGGGGGGCCTTCCCGTGACATAGCGAACCGTGACATAGCGAACCGTGACCCAGCGGCCCCCGACACGGCCCATATCACGGACCGAGTCGCGGCCCGAGAAACGGTCCGGGACAGGGCCCGAGACACGGCCGCCCGAGACACGGCCCAGGACACGGCCGCACGGCCCCAACCCCTGACAGGAGCGCTCCATGCCGGTGGATGCCCAGATTCAAGGCCTGCTGGACCTGATCGCGTCGAAGAACCTGCCGCCCCACTACCTGCTGGCGCCTCCCGAGGCGCGGGTGGCGATGGAGAAGTCGCGCGCGATCATGCGCGGCCCGGAGGTCCCCCTGGCGCGGATCGAGCCGCTCTCGATTCCCGGGCCGGCGGGGACGATACCGGCGCGGCTGTACGCCGCCGGCACGGGGCGGCCCCTGCCGATGCTGGTGTACTTCCACGGCGGCGGCTGGGTGATCGGCAGCCTCGACACGCACGACGACCTATGCCGGCGCCTTGCGATCGCGTCCGGCTGCCTCGTCGTCGCGGTGGACTACCGCCTCGCGCCGGAGCACAAATTCCCGGCGCCCGTGGAGGACAGCTTCGCGGCGACGCGCTGGATCGCGGACCACGCCCAGGCGCTGGGCGGGGATGCGCGGCGGATCGCGGTGGGCGGCGACAGCGCGGGCGGAAACCTCGCCACCGTCGTCGCCCTGCTGGCCCGGGACCAGGGCGGCCCCGCGCTCCGGTTCCAGCTGCTGATCTACCCCGCCGTCGCGAAGGACTTCACGCTGCCCTCCATGAAAGCCTACGGCGAAGGGTTTCTGCTGACGATGCCGGGGATGCACTGGTTCTGGAACCACTATCTGCGCCTGAACGCCGACGCCCGGGACGCGCGGGCCTGTCCCCTGCTGGCCCCTTCGCTCAAGGGACTCCCGCCCGCCCTGGTGGCGACGGCGGAATACGACGTGCTGCGGGACGAGGGCGAGGAGTACGCGCGGCGGCTCCAGGCGGCAGGGGTGCCCGTGCGGCTCGTGCGCCACGATTCCATGATCCACGGCTTCGCCACCATGTCGGTGGTGAGCCGCACGCTTCAGATCGTCACGGAATGGGGCCGGGCGCTGCGCGAAGGACTGGCGTAGACTCGACCTCGCTCCGGGCCCGGACGCGCCGGGGGAAGCGGGGCGAGACGCCAGCGGGACTCGCTCGCGACACTCAGCGCAGGAGGCACGATGGAAGGCTACCAGCTTCCCGAAGAGCTCAGGCTGATCCGGGAACAGGTGCGCCGCGTCATCCAGGAGGACGTGATCCCGGCGGAAAGCCGGATTGACCCGGACGCTGCGGAGCTGCTGGAGGAGGACTACCGCCGCATCGCGCAGAAGGTGAAGGCGGCCGGCTTGTGGGCGCCGGGCGTGCCAAAGCGCTACGGCGGGGGCGGCCTGGACACGTTCACCCTCTGCGTGCTGCTGGAGGAGATGGTGCAGCACCGCATGGGCCTCTACCACCCCGGTGCGGGCGTGTTCGGCCGGCCGGTGCCCCACTCCATCTGGGCGGGCAGCGAGGAGCAGATCCAGCAGTACGCCGTGCCCGCGATCCGCGAAGGGGACTACTGCTTCTTCGCCATCACCGAGCCGACCGGGGGCTCCGATCCCGCGGGCGCGATCCGCACGACCGCCGTGCGGCGCGGCGACCGCTACGTCCTCAACGGCACCAAGGTCTTCATCTCGCACGCGAACCTGGCGAAGTGGGGCGTCGTGTACGCCCGCACCGACGCGCAGGCGGGACGCAAGGGCATCTCCGCCTTCATCGTCGAGACGGCCACGCCGGGCTTCCAGGCCCGTCCGCTCCGCACCATTCGCACCTCCGCTCCGGCCAACGAGGTCACCTTCACCGACTGCGAGATTCCCGCTGCGCAGCGGATCGGCGCGGAGGGGCAGGGCCTGGACCTGGCCTTCGGGCTGCTGACGGCCAACCGCTTCCCCTACTCTGCCGCCAACATCGGCATCGCCGCCGCCGCCCACAAGCGCGCGGTCGAGTACGCCAACCAGCGCAGCACCTTCGGCGCCTATCTGGCGGATCGCCAGGCCATCCAGTGGATGCTGGCCGACAACGAGATGGAGATCCGCGGCGCGCGCTGGCTGATCTGGGAGGGCGCCTGGAAGTCCGGCCGGGGCGAAGACGCGCGGGTGGAAGCCTCCATCGCCAAGGTCGTCTCGAGCGAGGTGCTGGGGCGCGTGATTGACCGCGTCGTGCAGATCTTCGGCGGCTACGGGGTCTCGAAGGAGTTCCCCTTCGAGCGCTGGTACCGCGAGGCGCGCGTGCGCCGCATCGGCGAGGGTCCCTCGGAGGTGCATCGCATGGTCATCGCGCGGGACCTGCTGCGCGCGGGCCGGGCCAGGCGCGCGGGCCTGGAGCGCTCGACCTCCGCGGCGGACTAGCGGGCTATCGCACCACGGTGGGTATTGACCGCTGCAAGGCGCGGGGCGCTGCCCCGCACCCCGCTGGGGCCGAAGGCGCCAGACCCCCTGTTGCCTGGGCAACCGTGCGCGGCTACCGCGCCGAATACGGGTGCAGGGAGCAACTGCTCCCTGCTGGAGAGCGCGAGAGGCAAAGCCTCTCGCCATCACTACCGAAGTTGATATCGCGGCTCACTTGCCCCGCCCACGCGCGACTGCGCGTCGCGCATGACTTGCCCGGCAGTAGCGCGCCGCCTCGCTTTGCGGAGCAGGGATTCGCCCATGCAGACGGACACCAGCCAGGCCAACTCCGACCGCCACGGCGGGATGCGGGTTGCCGAAATCCTCAAGCGCCACGGCGTCCCGTTCCTGTTCACGCTGTGCGGCGGACACATCTCGCCCATCCTCGTCGCCTGCAAGCGGCTCGGCATCCGCGTCGTAGATGTCCGCCACGAGGCGACGGCGGTCTTTGCCGCGGACGCGGTCTCGCGCCTGAGCGGCGTGCCGGGAGTGGCCGCGGTCACGGCGGGTCCGGGGCTGACCAATACCGTCACGGCC
Organism: bacterium; assembly: GCA_041476685.1. Lineage (GTDB taxonomy): Bacteria > SAR324 > SAR324 > SAR324 > JACQKK01 > JBGPEV01. The sequence goes on from JBGOTW010000066.1 coordinate 16,040, forward strand.
GTGAAGAACGCCCAGCTGGCCCAGTCGCCCCTGATCGTGCTGGGCGGGGCGACGGCGACGGTGCTGAAGGGGCGCGGCTCGCTGCAGGACATTGACCAGTACGCGCTGATGCGTCCGCACGTGAAGTGGGCCGCCCTCGTGAAGCGCGTGCGGGACATCGCCCCGGTGCTGGAGCGGGCGTTCGCCTTGGCGCAGTCGGGCGTGCCGGGCCCGGTGTTCGTGGAGCTGCCTATTGACTTGCTCTACCCGCGCGCGCTCGTCGCCCGGTTGTATGGCGTGCAGCCCGCCGCTGCGCCGCGGAGCATGAAGGGCCGCGTGCTGAACTGGTATCTGGCGCGGCACCTGGAGCGCCTCTTTGCCCGCATCCCCGCGGCGGATCCCCCCGCCCGGCCGGTGTCGGTCGCGGTGCCCGGAGCCCGCGCGTTGCGGCGTGCCGCGGCCTGGCTCGAGGGGAGCGAGCGCCCGCTCCTGCTGATCGGCAGCCAGGCGACGCTCCACGCGGCCGACCAGCCCGGCCGGATTGCCTCCGTCCGCGCGGCCGTGGAGCGGCTGGGCGTGCCGGTGTACCTGTCGGGCATGGCGCGCGGACTGCTGGGCCGCAACCATCCGCTGCTGCTGCGCCACCGGCGCCGGGAGGCGCTCAAGGGCGCGGACCTGATCCTGCTGGCGGGCGTGCCCGCGGACTTCCGCCTCAACTACGGGCGCGACTTCGCCGCCGCGGCGCGGGTCGTCTCCGTCAACCGCAGCGCGGCGGACCTGACCAAGAACCGCAGGCCCGAGCTCGGCATCCGGGGCGATCCGGGTTCCGCCCTGCTGGCCCTGGCGGCGCTGCAGGCCGGGGAGCGCCGGCCCCGCGCGGACTGGCTCCGGGCGCGCCGGGACCAGGATGCCGAGCGGGAGCGCGAGATTGACGCGCAGGCGGCTCCGCCGGAGCACGGCGTGCATCCCTTGCGCCTGCTGCGAAGGCTCGACGATGCCCTCGCGGAAGACAGCGTGATCGTCGGGGACGGGGGCGACTTCGTGGCGACCGCCTCGTACACGGTCAAGCCGCGCGGGCCGCTGTGCTGGCTCGATCCGGGCGTGTTCGGGACGCTCGGCTCCGGCGCGGGCTTCGCCCTGGGCGCGAAGCTGTGCCGGCCAAGCGCGGAGGTATGGATCCTCTACGGCGACGGGTCCGTCGGGTA
>JBGOTW010000067.1:0-17073 GCA_041476685.1 bacterium
CTCACTCGCTGGCACTGGCTCGTCCCGTTGGTGCTCTTGGCGGCGGGCACGGCGGTCCTCTGGAACGGGGAGTTGGACCGCAACTTGGCGCGCGGACTCTATTCGCCCACCGATCCGACTCACTGGCCGCAGGGCTACGAGCAGCCCTGGGCTCTTCTCTATCGCTGGGGCGTATTTCCGGCGATTGGGCTCGCCGCCGCCGGACTGCTGCTGCTGGCTTGGGGCTTGGCGCGCAATAGCGGGGAGGCGGGGGCCCGGACGCTGCGCAAGGCAGGGCTGACGATCGTCCTCAGCCTCGCCCTCGGGCCGCTGCTCGTCGTCAACGGCGTGCTTCATGAAACCTGGGGACGGCCGCGCCCGCGGCAGGTGCTGGAGTTCGCCGGTAGCAAGACCTTTCGCCCGGTGTTGCGGCCCGTTTGGGATCCGGGCGCGCAAAGCTTCCCGACGGGCCACGCGGCGGCGGGCTATGGATTGGTCGTGCTGTACTTCGTTTGGCGCGAGGCGCGGCCGCGTCTGGCGTGGCTCGGCCTCGCCGCCGCGCTCGGGTTGGGCAGCGTGACGGTCTGGGCGCGCATGGCCCAGGGCGGGCACTGGCTCTCCGACGGCCTTTGGAGCGCCGGAGTCGTCTGGTTCGCCGCCTGGGCGGTCGCGTGGGGGCTGGAGCGGCGCGGCATCGGGCCTCCTCCGCGAACTTCCGGCGCGCCCCGTCTCTGGGCCGCGGCCGCTTGCGGCGCCGGGGCGCTGGCGCTCTGCACGGGATACCTCGCCTTCCTTCCGCTCCAGGAGCGCACGGACCGCGACGTTGCGCTCCCGCGGGGTATACGCGAGGTGCAAGTGGAGTGGTCCGGTCCTGCGGCGGAGGTGCACCTTCTAGCCGCGCCCGGCGCCGTCGTCCGGCTCACCGCGACCCTCTCCGGCCGCGGCGCGCCCTGGGCGAGTCTGGCAGACCATTGGGAACCGCAAGCCGGCCCGGCCGGCTCCCTGCGGGGCCGCTACGTCATAACCGTGAGCGGCTACCGGCGCAGCCAAAACCTGGAGCTATGGGTTTCCGCCCCGCCCGCCGTGCAGGTGAACTTGCGCGGTCAGCCCGAAGGGTGAGGGACCGATTGGTGCCACAGGCGCGAGGCTAGAAACGCAGGGTCACCGACGCCAACCGCACGGGGCGATCCCCGATCTGGGCCTTGCGCTGCTGGAGCATGGCGAGCCCCAGCAGGAAATCCCACCAGAAGTGGATCGCCACCCCTTGGCGGATATCGTAGTCGTTGCGCTGCTGCAGCCAGCCCAGGTACAGCCCGAACACGCCCGCCTGCAGTCCGCTGGCCTGTGTGCCCTGGCCCGTATGGGCCAGCCCGAACGCCGTGGAGGAGGTGACGAGGCCCCAGGTCTCGCCGAAAGCGCTGCTGAAGCCGTTGTTCAGCACGCCGCGGAAGAAGCCCTCCTCGCCCACCGCCACCATTTCGTACTGGAGCGCGAATCCGGCGCCCAATTCGTCCCGGGTCAGTCCGCCTCGGGGGGCATAAACGTAGCTGGACGAGTCGGGTGGCGTCACCACGCCATAGAGCGCAATCAGGAGCGGCACCCAGGTGGTGAGGCGCGACAGGTATTCCCACTGGAAAGGCGCGTAGGCCGCCTCGGCGAGGCTCTCGTGCGGCGCTGGAGTCGCATAGCCGCGATTGTCCATGGCCAGCCGCGCGTCGCGGTAGGCGCCAAACGCGGAATAGAGGGACAGGTCGGTCAGGGCCGTGCCGTACAGGTCGGACTCGAAGGTCGTGCGATTGATGGATATGTTGCGGTGATCGTCTATCTGGTCCGCGGGCAAAATGTAATCGTCCCGTTTGAGCAGAATATCGTACTGGCGGGAGGCCACGAGGGTCAGGCCGAGGTGCACTCCGCCTTCGACGTAATCGCCGTTGGCCACCTGACCCAGGCCCGGAATGAGAAAGCTGGCTGCCGCGCGCAGCTCGGGCACCTGGGCCCGCGCAGCGGGTGGAGCGAGGGGCAGCGCCAGGGCCAGCGCCGCCAGGGTGAGGAGGGCGCGCGGCATGGCACGCGCGCGGGCGCGCGGGCGGATTCGGCCGCGCTGGACGCGCTGAACCGGGTCCATCACGCGCCGGAGGGCGGCCGGCCGTAGCTTTCGGCCAGCAGCTCGACGGGGTGAACGACACGCACCCGCAAGCCCTGCTCGCGCGCGCCGAGCCGGAGCTGGAACAGGCAGCCGGGATTGCCCGTGGCCACCACGTCCGCTCCGCTGGCGCCGATGTGCGCCATCTTTCGATTCAGCAGGCGGCGGGACATTTCGGGCTGCTGGGCGCTGTAGCTGCCCGCACTGCCGCAGCACATCTCGGCCTCGCGCAGGGGCACCAGACGCAGGCCGGGAATGCGGCTCAGCAAGTCGCGCGGCTGAGCGCGGATCTTCTGCGCGTGCACCAGGTGGCACGGATCGTCGTAGGCGACCGCGCACGGGACGGCGACGTGTGGGGGTGCAAGGGTCAGACCCGCCAGGTACTCCGCCACGTCGTGCACGCGGGCGGCGAGGCGCCGGGCGCGTTCGGCCCACACCGGGTCCGCCGCGAGCAGCCGGCCGTATTCCTTCATGGCGGCGCCGCACCCGGCGGAATTCACCACGATGGGGGCGTTCCCCGCCGCTTCGAACGCCGCGACGTTGCGTCGCGCCAGCTGCCGCGCCCGCTCCGCGTCCCCGGCATGCAAGTGCAGCGCGCCGCAGCAGGTCTGGCCGGGCACCTCCGCCAGGGCAATCCCGTTCGCCCGCAGCACATAGGCCGTGGCCGCGTGCACCTCGCCGAACGCCGCATCCATGATGCAGCCTGCGAGCAGGGCCGCGCGGCCCCGCTCCGGCACGGTCAGCGCAGCCAAGGTGCGCCGCCAGCGGTGCGGCCGCCGCAGCGGCGGCATGCGGCGCTCCAGCCGCCCCAGCGGGGGCGCGAGCCAATCGAGCAGGCGCGTGGCACGGAGCAGGGCCTGCACGCCCGAGCGCTGGTAGAGCCACAGGCCCCACACCGCCGCGCGCAGCAGACGCGGCGAGAGCAGCAATCGGTCCAGCAGGAGCATACCCAGGCGCCGGCCGGAGGCCGTCGCGCGCAGCGCCGCCACGTCGCTGCGCTCCGCCTCGAGCATGTCGTGGAAGCGGATCCCGGAGGGGCAGGCGGTCTCGCAAGCTTGGCAGCCCAGGCACAGGGCCAGTTGGGGCTCGATCGCGGCCAGTGTCACGCGCCCCTGGGCGGCGGCGTACATCAGGTCGAGCCGGCCGCGCGGCGAGGCTGCCTCGATGCCCGTCTCGCGGTAAGTGGGGCAGGCCGGCAGGCAGAAGCCGCACTTGATGCACAGCGATTCGGCCTGGCTGAGCGCCGCCGTCAGATGCGGGGTCTGGTGGCGGGCCCCCGCGTCCGGCTGGGCATGACCGGCCGCCGGGGCAGGGAGCGCCGCTGCCAGCGGTACCGTTGCCAGCGGTACCGTTGCCAAAGGTCCCGTCGCCAGGGATGGCGCCGCAAAGGAGGCCGTCATGGGTTTCCACGCATCGGAGTCACAACTTGGGACGGGTCGAGCCTATCCTCTTTCGAGCCGCCTCGTCACGGCAGCCGCTGGCAACGCGGCCCGCGGCAAGGAAGCCGGCAACACCGTGGTCGGCAATGGTGCGGCACCCCGCGCCACGCGGATCCGCCGGGCGTGGCATCGGCATTTCATGGCCGGGCCGGACCGGGCGGATTGGCGCTGGGTAGGGCCGGAATGAGCTGCACCTTTTCCTCAAGGTGCCGCTCGATGTCCGCGCGCTCCATCAGCATCGGGTGATAACACCCGGACAGCCACAGCGGGGTCTGATCGTTGTAGTGGGGCGACGCCGGGATGCCGGACTGACCGCCCGGAATGACGGCCAGGACATGAGCCAGGTCCCCCAGGTCCACGACCTGCCGCGTGGAGGCGGCCACCCGCACGCCGTTCTCCATGCCCTGCGGCTGCTGCTTGTTGACGGTCTGGTTGTGGCCGAGGCGCGGATAGGGCCCTCGGCTGAAGTAGCGTGCCAGCACCGGGTTGCGGCTCAACGCGTGAGCGAGGGTGAGCGTGTGATGCGCCCCCCAGCGCCACGCCTCCGGGCGGTCACCCAAGGCTTCGGCCAGGATACCGGCGGCCTTGCGGAATGACGCGCACAGGATCATGTTGCCCGTCTCGCGCTCCGGCGTTGCGGCGCGATCGAACCAGGAGGGATCCTCCTCGAAGGCGATGCGCAGGAATTGCGCGTGAAGATTGGGGATATCCTCGATCGCAGCGAGCAGTGCCGGGTCCAGCATGTCGCCGAAAGTCTCGCGGAAGAACTGGCGGTACGTTTCGGCGAACACTGCCGCGGCGCCCGAGTCCGCGCTCATCAGGCCGTCCCAGCCGTTCAGCAAGGCCAGGGCGCGGCGCTCCCGCTCGGTAAGCGGTGCCCTTTGCGTGCCCGGATCGGCGGCGCAGGCCGGAGCCACCCGGGGCGCCCAGGCGCGCGCCGTGATCCACTGCACGTCCGACTGCAGCGCGCCGAAAGCCTCGGGCGTCCAGCGCGTCTCGGCCGACAACCGCTCCTTGACGCGCAGGAATCGGTCCCGCGGCTCGTAGCGCGAGGCGAGATAGAACGGCGTGGGCCGGTCGAAGGGCAGATTGTTGCTCGTCGCCAGCCAGCCCGCGGGCGGATCGTAGGCGCTGGGCATGCGCTCGAACGGCACGAAGCCCGCCCAGTCCTCGCTGCCGTCCCAGCCCTTGCGGATGCGCAGGCCCGCCGGATCGCCTTTGCGGATCGGCACGCGGCCCACCGTCTGCAAGCCGATGTGCCCGTCCCGGTCGGCGTACGTGACGTTCTGGGCCACGGCGCCCAGCAGGCTCAGGGCGCTGCGGAACTCCGTCCACGACCCGGCATGGGCCAGCCGGTAGATGCCTTCGATATCGTTGGCGTCCCGCGCGGCAAAGAGCACCCAGCGGTAGGACAGGGCCTCCGTCTCGCCGGGCAGGAGCTGGCTGACGAGCGGGCCGTGGGGCGTACTGCGGATGACGAGATCCTCCGTGGGGCCGCCACGCACCCGGATCGTCTCTTTGCGTTCCGTAACCGGCACCCAGCGCCCCTGCGACATCACGCGCTGAGGCGGGCCCGGATCCATCCGCTCCAGGAAGAAATCGCCCGAGTCCGTCATCAGGACGGTCATGCCCCAGGCGATGCGGCGGTTGTGCCCGATCACAACGTACGGCAAGCCTGGAATCGTCACGCCCGCCACGTCCAGGCCCGGCGCCACCAGGTGGGCCTCGTACCAGAGCATGGGCAGGCTCAGGGCCAGGTGGGGGTCCGACGCCAGCAAGGCGTGCCCGGTGGCGCTGCGTGAGGGTGCGACGACCCAGGAATTGCTGCCGGCCAAGGGTGGGAGCAGCAGCTCATGCAGCGGACCCTGTGCCGCGGCCAGCATCAGTTCCGGCTCGGGGATGGGGCGCGCGCGAGTCTTGGGGACCGTTGCTTGGGCTGCGGTTGCCTGCGCAACCGGCCGAGCCCTGGCGAATGCCTGTGCGTCGGGGAACAGGCTCGCTGCGCGCTCCGCGCCGAGCTTGGCCTCCAGCTTGTGGTAGAGCGGGTCCAGCCGCCAGGCGTCGTGCAGGATCCAGGTCAGGGATCCGATCAGCCCGACCAGATCGTCCGTGGCGAGAGGCTCCCAGGCGAGGCGCAGCAGGGCGAATTCGATGGGGAGCCTGCCGCCAAGCTGCGCGGCGTAGGCGTTGATTCCGGCGATGTAAGCGGCGAGGCTGCGCTGCGCGGGCTCGCTGGCCTGGGCCAGCATGCGCGCGCCCTGGCCGTGAAAGTCCATCGTGCGGAACAGGCGGTCGGTCGCGACGCCGTCTTTTCCGATCAGCTCGGCGATGCGGCCCTGGGTGATGTGTTTCAGCAGGACAAGCTGGAATAGCCGGTCGCGGGCGACCGCCCAGCCCAGGCCGTAGGCGGCGTCCGCCTCGCTGGCGGCGAAGACGTGCGGCACGCCCCACTCGTCCCAGAGGATCTCCACCGGCGCAGTCAGGCCCGCCACGCTGGCGCGCTCGAGCCGGTCGGGCAAGGCGCGGCGATGCAGGCGCCAGGCCCAGCCGGCGCCGACGATGAGCAGCAGTACGAGCACGGCGAGCAGGCCGAGGGCCCAGCGGGTGAGTCGCTTGCGAGTCATGGCGCGGCTTCTGACAAGAGGTGCGAGCGGATGGACGTCAGAGGAAGCGTCCGGGCACGAGAATCTCGCGCGGATCCATCTGCCGGCGCAAGACGCGCATCAGGGCCGCCTCGCCCCCAAGCTCGCCCCAGGGATCGAGTTGCTGGGCGAGCGCGGCCGGGGCGCTCTCCAAGACAAGGTAGCCGCGCTCGGATTCCAAGACTCCGCGCAGCCGCTGTAGCCCGACAGCGAGTCGCATGGGATCGGCTCCCGCGAGGGTACAACGCAATATCCCACTGCCATAGTCGGCGGCCAGTGCCGCCGCGATCCGTTGGCCCGCGCCCAGTTCCGGGTCGGCGGCCAGACGCTGCACTTCGCCGGCCAGCCAGCCGAGCCGGACCGGCGCCACGCCGGCCCGCGCAACGGTGACATCGCCCGCAGCATCGCCCGTGGGCGACGGGGCCTGCAACCAGCGGCGTGCGGCAGGGGGCAATTCGGGCAGCACGGCGCCGTCCGAGGCGCGATGCTTGGCCATCAGCGCGAGGGCATCGGCGGTCTGCCGCCTCAGGCCGGCGGCTCGACCCTCGAAGCCGGCACAGAGCCAGATCAGCCCGGGATTGTCCGTTGCGGTGTGCGCCCCGAGACCGGCGCGTCCCCCCGCCGCGTCCAGCAGGACGAGGAATGCGGGGGCGAGAGCGGAGCGGTACAGCTCGGCGGCCGCGGCGAGCGCGGGTTCCGTCCCGGCGAAGCGCGCCCGCGCCACGGCGCTCTCGTCGGGAAGGGCGAACAACTTGAGCGTCACGTCAACGATCACGCCCAGCATTCCGGCCGAGCCCGTGTACAGCTTGTTCATGTCGTAGCCCGCCACATTCTTGACGACCTTGCGCCCGTAGCGCACCAGCCGGCCGTCGGGCGTGGCCACGGTCAGGCCCAGCAGCTGGTCGCGGACGTCCCCGTACAGCAGGCGTCGCGGCACCGGCCGGTTGACCGCGATCAGTCCGCCCAGGGTGTGCGGCTCGTCGTCGAACCCAAGGGCGAGGAACTGGTGCCGGGGACGAAGCTGACGATTGGTCTCGGCGAGGGACAGGCCGGCGAGTGCCGTGACCGTCAAGTTATCGGCATCATGATCCACGATGCCCGCCAGACGCGACAGGGACAGGGCCAGGTGGTAGCGGCGCGGGGGCCGACCCGTGCCCATGTCCTGCCCCGCGCCCCACGGGACGACGCCCCAGCTTTCCCCATAAGCGAGGGCGAGAATCTGGGCCGCCTGCTCGGTGGACTGCGGGAAAGCGATGGCTTCCGGCAGGCGGCCGCCGATCCGGAAGGCCTCCAGCGCCGCCGGGGCTGCCTGCACGGCGAGTCCCGGCGCGGCCCGCGCGAGGGTTCGAGCCACTGTCGAGGCTGCAGACGGGGCGGAAGGCGAGGCGGTCGAGGTCATGCGGGTTGGGCCCGCAGCGCGGGTTCCGTGGGCGGAAACATGCGCAGGGGAAAGACCTTGCGCGGATTGCACAGGTCCTGCGCATCGAGGGCCTGCTTGACCCGGAACATGATCTCCAGCTCGTCCGCATTGTACATGAGCGCCAGCTCTTCCTGCTTCTCCACCCCGACGCCATGCTCGCCGGTGATGGACCCGCCCATCCCGACGCACATGGCCATGATCTCGTGGTGGGCCTGGAGCGCGAGCGTGCGGGTACGGGGATCGTTGCGGTCGAAGGGGATGAGGGGATGCAGGTTGCCGTCCCCGGCATGGGCGACGGTGATGACATCCAGGCCCATGCCGTCACAGATGCGCACCACGCCCTCGATGGCCTGGGCGAGCAGGTTGCGCGGCACGGTGCAGTCGATCACGTACACCGTGGAGGACAGGCGGGCCATCGCACCGTAGGCGGCGCGCCGGGACAGCCACAGCTGCTGGGCTTCCAGGGCGGTGCGTGCGGTCTGAATGTCCACGGCCCGGTTGGCCTGGCAGACCTCCTGCACCCGGCGCAGCTCGATATCCATCCCGTCCTTCAGGCCATCCATCTCGATGATCAGCGAGGCGCCGGCGTCGTCGGGGAAGCCGACGTGGACGTGCTTGTCCACCATCGTCATCGTCTTCTTGTCCAGCAGCTCCAGGGCGGCGGGCAGGATTCCGGCGGCCATGATGCCGGACACGGCCCGGGCGGCGTCGGCCACGGTGGGGAACAAGGCAAGTTGGGTCACGACCGCCTCGGGCAGCGGCAGAATCTTGAGCGTGGCGCGGGTCACGATGCCGAGCGTGCCCTCCGAACCCACCAGCAGGCCGGTCAGGTCCATGCCAGGCCGCCCGGCGGGGGGACCGCCCAGCTCCACGATCTCGCCGTCGGGCAGGACGAGCTCGAGCCCCAGGATGTGGTTGGCGGTGACTCCGTACTTCAGGCAGTGCATGCCGCCGGCATTGTTGCCCACATTGCCGCCGACCGTGGAGACGACCTGGCTCCCTGGATCGGGGACGTAGGTGAAGCCGAAGCCCAGCCGCGCCAGATGCTCCTTCAGGTCCTGATTGACCACGCCCGGCTCCACCACGCACAGGCGGTTGTCCGGGTCCACTTTCAGCACGCGGTTCATGCGCGCCAGGGCGATCACGACGGCGGGTCCCTGGGGCAGCGCGCCGCCGTTGATGCCCGTGCCCGCGCCGCGCGCAACGACAGGCACCTCGAGACTCCGCGTCAGGCGCAGGATGCGGGCCACCTGCTGCGCGTCGTCCGGCAGGGCGACGGCCAGGACGTCCGTGCCGCGGTACACCGAGGCATCGTAGCCATAGACGAAGCGGTCCGCGTCGGAGTCCAGGACGTTGGCGGCGCCTACAATCTCGCGCAGCAGGGGCACGACGTGAGCACGGGTGCGGAGCGCGGTCATTCGGAATCCGTGAAGTGGAGTGCGGCGCGCAGTCCGTCGAGTCCCGCCGATCGCCGATTCTAGCGTGCACCGGCCGCGGGTTGGGGCGCTTCGTCCGCGGGCTTCCCGTCCGCGGGCTTCCCGGCAGGGAGCTGCAGGACGGGAAGCTGCGGGTGCGGACGGTAGAGCAAGATCGTACGTCCCAGCGTCTGGGCCACGGCGGCATGCACCGAGTCGGCCAAGGCATCGGCGCAATCGTCGACGGAGTGCGGGGCGCTTTCCAGCAACTTGACCTTGACCAGCTCGTGGGTCGTCAGACACCCGTCAAGCTGGGCGACCAGATTGTCGGCGATGCCCTGCTTGCCGATCCAGACCAGGGGCTTCAGGCCGTGGCCCCGGGCGCGCAGAAAGCGCCGTTGCTTGCCGGTGAGATCCATATCTCCTCCGCCCACCTTTTCCGCTCCTGAGGCGTCCTGCCGGGTGTGCCGGACCTTGCCCATTTTTCCCTGCCGCCGACTGAGCCTAGCCTAAGCGGCCGGCTGGGTAAAACGGCACAGCTGGGGCAGATCGACTGATCCCCTGTGCGGACTTGTTCGCCCTCTCCGGCAGACAGGCCATTGATTTTCCGCTAGGTTCGGGGGGGAACTATGAGAGGACCAATCGTTACATAGACTAAGGAGAGCCCTGGGCTTGGACACTATCTTCATCGGCGGCGGGAACATGGGTTACGCCCTGGCCGCCGCGCTGATTGGCCGGGGAGTTTCCCGACCCGATCAGGTGCTGGTCGTGGATCCGGCTCCGGCAGCCCGCAAGCGGGCGGAAGCGCTGGGATGTCCGACGGCGGCCAACTCGGACGGGCGCGTCGCCGAGGGGCGCGTGCTCGTCCTGGCCGTCAAGCCCCAGGGGATGGCGGAAGCGCTCGCTCCGCTGCGCGGCCGGCTGAGGCCGGAACAGGTAGTCGTGTCCATCATGGCCGGAGTGCGCATCGGGACGATCCAGGCGGCGCTGGGCCACTCCGCCGTCGTGCGAGTCATGCCGAACATGCCGGCCCAGGTGGGACTGGGAATGGCCGTGTTCCATGCTCATGCTTCCGTCCAGTCGGGGCAGTTGGCCTCGGTGGATGCGCTGCTCAAGGCCAGCGGTGAAGTGCTGCGTGTGGAGTCGGAAGACCTGATCGATGCCGCGACGGCCGTGTCCGCCAGCGGTCCGGCCTATGTGTATTATGTGGCGGAGCACTGGATTCGCGCGGCCCAGCAGGTCGGGTTCACGGAGGCGCAGGCCGTCCTGCTCGTGCGGCAGACGCTCAAGGGCGCGACCGCGCTTTGGCAGAGCGTAGGCACGGCTCCCGGCCGGTTGCGGGAACAGGTCACCTCGAAAGGCGGGACTACGGCGGCAGCCCTGGACGCCTTCGCAGCTGCAGGTGTCGGCACAGGCATCGAGGCCGGCGTCCGCAGCGCATACGAGCGGGCGAAGGAACTGGGACGCTAGCGGCACCGGCCATGCCGGACGTGGAGCCGGCGGCGGCTGCCCCGCGACACGCGCAACGGCCGGCGGCGCGGTGGGCGGCTTCCCCTCAGGCCAACTACACGGGATCGAGCGCATGCTGCTGACGACTGCGGGGCCACAGGATCGGCAGCGGCCGCGGATCGTCATCGTGGATGACGACCCGGCGCATCTCCAGGTGGTCAAGATCATCCTGACCCGGGAGGCGCTCGTGGCGGAACTGCATCTGTTCGAGGAGCCCATCAAGGCGCTGGAGTACCTGGAGACGGGCCGGGTCAACCTGATTCTGCTCGATGTCGGCATGAGCCAGATGGACGGATTCGCCGTATTCGAGCGCATCCGCAACGCTGGCCCCAACCAGGCCACGCCGGTGATCTTTCTCACGGCGTTCAAGGAGACCGAAACGATCCTGCGTGCGTTTGAGATGGGTGCGGCGGACGTGCTGGGCAAGCCATTGATCTCGCCCATCCTCATCGCCCGCATACGCGCGATCCTGGATACGCAGGACTTGCAGCGCCAGCTCCGGCAACGCAACGAGGAGCTGGAGGCGAGCAACCGGCTGAAGGACGAGATGCTGTCGATCTGCTCCCATGACCTGCGCTCCCCCCTCTCGGCGATCGACCTGATCTGCCAATTCCTGCAGGAAGAACGCGGCAAGCAATCGAAGGCCGTGCTGGTCAACCGCATCGTGAACCAGTCGCGCCTGGCCCGGCGGCTGGTGGACAACCTGCTCGACCTGAACCGGATCGAGGAGGGCATGCTCGTGCCGACGCCCTCGTTCTTCCGTATCCGGGACCTGATCGCCTCCTGCGCGGACGATGAAGGACCCATGATGCAGGCGCGCGGCCTGCGGCTGGAGCAAGCGCTGCCGGAGGACAACCTGCTGTGCTTCGCGGACCGGGAGATGATCGCGCAAGTCCTGCGCAATCTGCTCGGCAACGCCATCAAGTTCACGCGCAGCACCGTCAGTCTCGGCACGCGCATGCTGCACGCCGACGACCCCAGCGGCGGGGCGATCGAGATCGTGATCTCCGACGACGGACCGGGTGTCTCCGCGGAGGAACTGCCCAGCATCTTCGACAAGTATCGCAAGGGGGACCAGCGCAACCTGGGCAGCGGGTTGGGCCTGTTCATCTCGCGCAAGATGCTCGAGCTGCACGGCGGCCGCATCGAGGTCCGTTCCGCTCCCGGCAAGGGCGCGCACTTCACGCTCTCGCTGCCGAACGTCTTCCCCGTGTCGGCCATGCCCGACCTTTCCGGCATGACCGAAGGCCATGTGCTCGTGCTGTCGGCGTCGAAGCAGAATGCCCTGCTGCTGGAAGGCATCCTGGTCGAAGCGAGTCTCGTCCACGTCTCGAAGGACTGGTCCCCGGACGCGGCGGCGGAGCGCCCGCTGCCGCAGCTCATCGTCCTGGACGCCCAGCTGCCCCCGCGGGAGGTGCTGGGCCAGATTGCGCCCCTGCTCAAGGCCGCGCAGGTCAGCCCCGCGTGGATCCTCATCGGCAGCGAGGCGGAGGCGGGCACGCTGCTCCCGTGGATCGCGGGCCAAGCGCAACGGCTGGCTACGCCGCTCAATCCCCTGGTCTTCCTGCGGCGCGTCGAAACCCTGCTGGCGGAACGGGAAGCGGCCTCCGTTTCGGCGCGGCTCTCGCCCGTAGGATTGGCGCGGGATGGCTAACGCGTGGAAGTGCGGCGGCCGGCACTCCATAGAGCAGCGTGGGTTGCGCGCACGGCATTGAACATCGGGAAGTCCGACGTCCCCCTCAGCAGGAGCGGCGGTGGAAAAGAAGATCCTGGTCGTGGACGACGAGGCGGAGAATTGCCGGGCGCTCCGGGAACTGCTCTCCGAGGAGTACGAGGTGGCCATTGCCCGTGACGGGGTGGAGGCCCTGCGCATGGTCGGGGAGATCAAGCCGGACCTGGTGCTGCTGGACATCATCATGCCGAAGATGGACGGGTTGCAGACCTGCCTGCGCCTGCGCCAGGCCGAGGCCACACGCAGCCTTCCGGTGATCTTCCTCACCTCGAAAAACGAGCCCTCCACGGAGATCTTCGGTTTGGAGCTGGGCGCCGACGATTTCATCGCCAAGCCGTTCAACAAGGAGGTGCTCAAGGCGCGCATCAAGAAGCGCCTGGAGGGGCTAAGTGTTTCGGTGGGCGAGACGACGGAGCTGGGCGATTTCAAGGTGCATTGGGGCCGTCAGGAGGCCAGCCACGGCGACACCTTCATTCCCCTCACGGCGAAGGAAAGCAGCATGCTGCGCCTATTCGTGGAGAACCCCGGGCGCGTACTGACCCGCGATCTGATCCTCGAGCGGGTGTGGACGGAGACGTATATCACCGACCGCACGATCGACAGCCACGTGAAGGAACTGCGGAAGAAGATTCCGCCTTTGTCGAAAATGCTCAAGACGGTCTACGGCACGGGCTATCGGCTCGACCTGTAGAAATCCGGGCGCGCGGGCCGACGGCCCGGCTCTGCGGAACGGCGGGGAGGGAATCCGCCGCGGCCGCGGGGAAGCTCGCGGGAGATTCGCGCCCGCTCAGCCCTGTATCTTGATGTGCGTGGGCTCGATCACGAACAGCTCGCGCGTGTCGCCCGGCTTGCGCCAGGGGTAGGGGGACTTGCCCAGATAGCGCTGGGAGAGCTTGTCAATGTGCGCATCGGCCCCTGCCTTGCGGACTTCCAACACGCGGCCCTGCACCCCGACGTAGCGGTAGGGATTGGCCGGATCGGAGATGGCCAGGGCCACGTGGGCGCCCTTGGTCATGTGCCGATTCTTCACCCGGTCCCCGGCGGAGTTGATGAGGATCCGGTCCCCCTCCCGGTCCACCCACACCGGCATGACCATCGGCTGACCCTTGGCGCTGACCGTGGCGAGATTGGCGATCGCCTTGCCTTCGAACAGGTCCGCAATAGAATTCGGAATCTTGACTGCGCTCATGCTTATCCCTCCGGAAATGGAGCGGTCCCACGGGCCCGGCGAGTTGGGTACAAGGCGCGACTCGCGTGCCGGGTTGCGGTGATGCAGAGCCGCTTTGGTGCGATATTGTTGCGGCGCAGTGTTGTTGCGGCGCAGTGTTGTTGCGGCGCAGTGTTGTTGCGGCACAGTATTGTTGCAATGCGGTGTTGTTGTCCTGCAGGACACTGTGGCGCGGCGTTGTCGTGATGCGGTGCCGCTAGCGTTCCATGCGCTCGCGCTCGCGGCGCGCTTCCTTCTTGCGCACCTTTTCCGCCTGCGCGCGCTTGAGGCGCTTGGCCATGGAGGGCTTGATGTTGAACTTGCGCCGGCTGAGCTCCTTGAACAGCCCCTCCTTGATCAACTTGCGCTTCAGGTCCCGCATGGCGCGGTCAACCTGATCGTTGCTCACCTTGACTTCGATCATCGCGGTCCCATTCTGGTCAGTGGCTTCTCGCGCGCGTGCCCGTTGCCCCCGGGGTGGGGCCATCGGCCGCGGAGTCCGCTCGGTATTGAACGAGAAAGCATACATGACCCGCCCAGGGCTGACAAATGCGGCGGCCAGAGCGCCCCAGCCTTGGGCTCCCCCCGTAGATTCCCTCCCGCGAGTGCAGCGGGGGATGATGAAGAGTTGCGGCGGGTGTGAACGTCCGCCTTGTCGGGCGCCGAAGGATCCGACGCAACCTAACCGTCAGGTCACGTCTGCTGCGCTTAGCCCGCCTCCCCCTGCATGTAGTCCTTCACGAGCCGCTTGACCCGGCGGGTGAAGACATAGGACAGCCCGAGCCAGAGGGGGACGGTGGCGGCGATCCACAGCTCGGGCCCGCCTGGAAGCGGCCAGAACGCCTCGATTGCCTTGAGCGCGTAGCCCGTCAGGCCCGTCAGGTAGTAGCTCAGTACGATGATACTGAGGCCCTCCACGGTGAATTGCAGGTGCAGCTGCAGCTCGAAGCGGCGATCCATGGCGCGCATGGTGGCCAGGCTTTGGCGCTCCAGGCTCAGGTTGACCCGGGTGCGCAGCATGTTGCCCATGGACGTGATCTGTGCCGCCAGCGCATCGCTGCGCTCGGAGAAATTGCGGTAGTTGCGCACGGCAGGCCCGACACGGGCGGTGAGGAACTCCTCGATCGTCTGGAAGCCCTCGCCCGTCTGCTCCCGCAGCCAGCGCAGCCGCTCTTCCAGGATCGCGTAGTAGGACTCGGTGGACGAGAAGGTATAGCGCATGCGCTCGGCGAGCTGGATCAGCTCCGCGAGATCGCCGGTCAGCGACACCAGCCAGCGGTGCTCCACCTCCACGCCGGCGTCCGGCCCCGCCAGTGCGGCGGCCACCTCCCGGCTGCGGCGGGCGATGCGGTCTTCCAGATCGCGCAGCGGTCCCACGTGCGCACGGTACTCCTCCAGCGGCAGCAGGATCAGGTGGTAATAGTTCTCGATCTCCACCAGCCGCCGGATCAGCCGCCCCAGCCGCCCCGGCCCCAGGCTGCCCGCCCGCACCACGTAGCGGCCTTGGCCCCACTCGTCCACCCGGAACGTCGTCCACACCCTGCCCTGCCCGCCCACGACCCTCCCGCCGTACACGCGCTCCGCCCCCAGGAAGGCGCGCAGCGGCGCTGTCAGTTCCACCCCCGGCAGCACCGCCACGTCCAAGTCCACCAGCTTTGTGCCCAGCGTGGGCATCGCCGGAAACGTGAAAGGCGGTACGAGCTTCGCCTGCTTGGAATTGCGCGCTTCGGTCATGTGGTAGGTCGTGTAGGAGTAGAATTCGGTGTGCAGCTCCCACACGACCCGCAGGCGCGACGTGTCCGTCAACGCGGTCTCCACCCGGCCGCTGCGCTCGCCCCAGAGAATGTTCTCCTTCGGGATGCTCAGACCCGTGGCGATGTGCTCGAAGCTGCGCCGCACCGCCGCGCGCGACTCCGCGCTCGTATCGGGCAGCAGGTACGCGGAATGGCGGATGCGGCAGGGCGTGGTGACGGGCTCGGCCACCCGGGCGTGCAATTCCTGGTGGATCTGCAGGGCCGGGACGGCGGGGGTCGGCGTGCTCATGGCGTGCGCTAGGCTCGTTCGGTTGCGGGTCTTCCCGAGGGGACAGCTTAGCGCGCCGGGGCAGTCGTGGGTATCAGCATTGCGTTAGCCTTGGCCCAAGGCCGTGGCCACTGGCCTTGTGACCCGGCCGCGGCTTCATCCCCCTGCCCCGTCTCCTGTATAGACCGGAGACGGGGGTAACAGGTTTTGCTGGCCGGCCTGCTGAATTGAGCCGCCACCCGCACTTTCCCCTCGCTTGACCTCCCCCCGCCCCAGCCGGTAGCGTCTCCCGTTGGCCCGCCTGCGCGGCTGCGCGCGGAGGCCGCGGGTGTGTCGTGGTATTGCAGCCCGTTGAGAACCCATGTCCGGCTCGCTGGAACAGGCCCTCAAGCAGGTCGAGCAGGACGGCCAAGCCGCCCTGGCGGCCGTGGCGCGCCCGGACGAATTGCCCGTCTGGTACCGCACCTTCCTGGGGCGCAAGGGACGGCTCACCGAGGCGCTGCGCGGCCTGGGCGAGCTCCCGCCCGAGCGGCGGCCGGAGCTGGGGCGCGTCGCCAACGAGGTCAAGGACGCGCTGGAGCGGGCCTTTGCAGCGCGGCAGGACGCGATCAAGCAGAGCGCGCTGGAGGCGAGCCTGGCCTCGGGCGGGGTGGACGTCACGCTGCCCGGCAGGCCGGTGGGCCCCGGGCACCTGCACCTGACCACGCGCACCCTGCGCCGCATCCGCGAAGTCTTCGCCACGATGGGCTTCCAAGTGTACGAGTCGCCGGAGGTGGAGACGGACGAGTACAATTTCGGCCTGCTCAACATCCCGCCCTATCATCCCGCGCGGGACATGTGGGACACGTTCTGGATCCGTGAGGAGAGCGAGGCCGAGTCGGCCGGCCGCAGCGGCAGCATCGTCCTGCGCACGCACACCTCGCCCGGGCAGATCCGCTGCATGCGCGAATCCGCGCCCCACCCGATCCGCGTCATCCTGCCGGGCAAGTGCTATCGTTACGAGCAGATCACGCCGCGCTCCGAACACCAGTTCTTCCAGGTCGAGGGCCTTGCCGTCGGCCACGGCATTCGCTTGACCGACCTGATCGGCACCCTGCAGGAGTTTGCCAACCGGATGTACGGCGCCGGGCGGAAGATGCGCGTGCGCGGAAGCTATTTCCCGTTCACCGAGCCCAGCATCGAGGTGGACATGGACTGCATCCTCTGCGGCTCCAAGGGCTGCCGGCTGTGCAAGTTCACCGGCTGGCTGGAGGTCGCGGGCGCGGGCATGGTGCACCCGGTCGTGCTGCGCAACGGCGGCTACGATCCGGACGAGTGGAGCGGCTTCGCCTTCGGCATGGGCGTGGAGCGCCCGAGCCTGCTCAAGCATGGCATTGACGACATCCGGCAGTTCTACGCCAACGACCTGCGCTTCTTGCGGCAGTTCTAGTGCCGGGAGCGTGTCGGTGCGAGAGGCCTCGCCCCTCGCCCGGGAGCGATGCTGCCTGCACCCTGCTTGGACCCTGCTGCGGCGCGGCCACCGCGCATGATAGGGGCCCAAGGGCGCTCGGCCTTTGGCGGAGTCC
>JBGOTW010000068.1:0-16898 GCA_041476685.1 bacterium
AAGAACTTCAGCACCGGGTCCGTGCGCACCCGGACCCAGACTCCGCGCAGCGTCAGCAGGCCATTGATCATCCCGCCCCAGGACGGCGCGATCAGCATCAGGCTGAACGTCATGCCCAGGATCTGCAGCCAGTCCGGCAGCGCCGTATAGAGCAGGTGGTGCGGCCCGGCCCAGATGTAGATGAACACCAGCGCCCAGAAGTGCACGATGGACAGCCGGTAGGAATACACCGGGCGCTCGGCCACCTTCGGCACGAAGTAGTACATCAAGCCCAGGATCGGGGTGGTGAGGAAGAACGCGACGGCGTTGTGCCCATACCACCATTGCACCAGGGCGTCCTGCACGCCCGCGTAGACCGAATAGCTCTTGAACAGGGAGACCGGGATTTCCAGCGAATTGACGATGTGCAGCAGCGCCACCGTGACGATGGAGGCGATGTAGAACCAGATGGCCACGTAGATGTGCCGCTCGCGCCGCACCCGCAGCGTGGCGAAGAAGTTCACGGCGAAGACGACCCAGACGACCGCGATCGCGATGTCGATGGGCCATTCCAGCTCCGCGTATTCCTTCGACGTGGTGATCCCGAAGGGCAGCGTCAGCGCCGCGGAGACGATGATGAGCTGCCAGCCCCAGAAGTGGATGTTGCTCAGCAGGTCGCTGAACATGCGCGTCTTCAGCAGGCGCTGGGTCGAGTAGTACGCGCCCATGAAGAAGCTGTTGCCCACGAAGGCGAAGATGACGGCGTTCGTGTGCAGCGGACGCAGCCGGCCGAACGTGATCCAGGGCAGCCCCAGATTGACCCGCCAGTTGGCCAGCTCGGAGGCGATGACCAAGCCGGCCAGCATGCCCACCACGCCCCAGAGGATCGTGGCAATGAGGAACTTGCGGACGATCGCGTCGTCGTAGCGGAACGTGTCGGTGGTCATCCTCGCTCGTCGGTTGATCGGCGCGACTCGACTCCCGGGCCGAGGCCGGGGCGTCAGCGCTTAAGGTGAGGCTTCAGGGGAGGATCGTCCGGCACGGAGCGCGCCACATCTCCCGGAGGAGAGGCGGCGTCGCGCCCGTCGGCCGGGAGGGGAGCGGGATCGCTTCCGTCCTCGAACAGGATGCGGATCGCCGGGGTCTCGAGATCGTCGAACTGGCCGGTGTGGATGGCCCAGATGAACAGGGCCAGGGCGATCGCGGCCAGCAAAATGCTCGCCGGAATCAGCAAGTAGAGGGCTTCCAGTCCCACTGGGTCACCCACGCTGGAGCGGCAGCTCGCTCCCCGAAATGGACAGCGCAATGCTCGGCTTCCCCGGTCCGCGCACGCTAGCAGACGGCCCGCGCGCCGGGCAATGGCGGGGGTCTTGATCTATGTTAAAGGGGGTAACGTGCTATCTGAACAAAGGTTCCAGGGGATCCCAGTTCGGTTCAGTATGCGACCGCGGAGGCTGACATGCATGGCTGGTCGAGGGCAGTGAGCGCGGCGTTGGTCCTGGCGGTGCTCGTGGCGCTGCCGACGTGGACGCTGACGCGGTCGGGGCCCATTCATTGGGCGGCACGCACGCTTTTTGCCGCGCCGGGGTCATCCAAGTTCATCCTTGTGGCCGCCGGCGGGCAGCCGGCGCCCCTGGGCGGCCAGTTCGACCATTTCGACGTGGCTCACCAGCCGATCGTGGCGCCGGTCAATGCGCTCGGCGAAGTGGCCTTTTTCAGCTCGCTCCTGCGCAGCCCCGCAGAGGAGGGATTGTTCCTATTCTCCGGCGGTGGAATGCGGCGCGTGGCTGCGGTGGGAGATCCCTTGCCCGATGGGGGAACGCTGGGCAACTTCGCAAAGCTGCCCATTCCCAGCCTGAATAGCCAGAGCGCCGTCGCGTTCACGGCCAGAATAAGCGGCGGCAGCGCGACTGAGGGCGTGTTCGTGGCGGCCAAGGGCCGGATCCGCGCCGTGGCCCTGGCCGGGCGTCCGGTAGCGGGTGTTCCTGGGGGAACCTTGCTCGGCTTCGAGGACGTCAGCCTCAATGACAGGGGTGAGGTGGCGTTCCTGGCTTCCGTGGGGCGTGGCCGGGATCAGGCGGATGCGCTCCTACGCGGCGACTCGTCCGGCGGCCTGACCCGCCTTGCCGTCTCGGGAGACCCCGCGCCCGGTGGGGGCACTTTCGCCGCCTTTGGTCCTCCCGTCATTAACGGCGAGGGGGGGGCGGCATTCGCGGCCACGGTGGAGCAGGGGCCGTGGCTGGGCGGGGTGTACCTGCTCGGACCCAAAGCGGGACGTTTGGTGGCGGGAGCAGGGCAGCCATCCCCGCTCGGTGGGATCTTCGCAAAGTTTTCCGAGCGGGTCAGCCTCAACGACCGGGGTCAGGTCGTGTTCGTGGCCGTGCTGAAGGATACGCGCGTGGGATCCGCCATATTCCTGGCGGACGGGGAGAGCGTGGTGGCGCTGGCGGAGGAAGGCGCGCCTGCGCCCGGCGGGGGCCGGTACGCGCAGTTCGGTCCGTGGGCCGCGCTCGACGATCAGGGTCGTGCTGCGTTTGCCGCCTCCGTGGACGGAGGCCCGAGTTCCGTTGGAATCTTCCTGGTCGGTCGCGAGGTCGGAATCCGCGTGATCGGCGTGGGCGACGATGCGGGGGACGGGAGACGTGTGTCCGCGTTTCCGCTGTATCCGGTCGCCACCGCCGGCGCCGGCGGACGGATGAGCTTCGCCGCCGTGCTCGCGGGGGACGACGCCGGCAGGCAGGCCCTCTTCGTCACGCCCCCCCAGCCTTAAGGCTAGTTCATGTCCTGGGGAGGGTAGACGGCCCAGACGTTGGCATGCGTGATGAGCTGATGCCGCACGGGAATCCGCTCCGGAAGCCGCTCCCCGCCCGCAAGCCGCATGCACAGCGGCAGCAGATCCTCTCCGTAGCGGTCCAGCCAGTAGGCCACCGAGCCGAGCAAGATGCTGCCGCGGTTGTGCGGGTCGAGCTCCTTCTTGTCGTTGGCGCCCCCGTGAATGGAGCGGTCGGCGCCGTGGCTGACGATCGCGGCGTCGGCGATCCGGCCCGCCGCCTCGATCGCGCCCTTGGCCGCGAGTGCCGTCGCGTCGTTGAGGGCGGCGACCAGCACCTTCTCGTTCGGATGGGCCGAGAGGTAGGCGCCCAGGAGGGAGGGAAGCTCCGCGGCGGGATTTACCGTATCGATGCGCTCGATCCGCACCAGCGCGAACCGCTCGCGCAGGCCCGCCAACACCCCGTCCACCCGCCGGGTAAGGCCCGGCACGGCCCCGCTCGGTCCGGCTAGCACGAGCCCGACGGGTTGACCCGCCCAGGACTCGCGCGCGAAGCGCCCCAGCGCCTCGCCGGCCAGCCGTCCGGCGGCTTCGTCGTCGCTGCCGTAGAGAGGCACGCCAGGTACAGCGTGATTCACGGCCAGCACGGGGACGCCCGCGGCTTGCAGGCGCCTGACAGCCGCCCGGTTTGCGTCGTCGTCGTTCGAGTAGAGGATGTAGCAGTCCACCTTCCGGCGCAGCGCGTCTTCCACGTTGGAGAGCGTGCGGGAACCGTCCAAGCCGTTGACGTAGTACACGACGTCCACGGGCCGCGTACGTGCGGAAAGGAAGACGCTCTCGTGGATGTCCGCGCCGGTGAAGCCCGTGCCCTCCAGGCTCACGCCGGGCTCTTCGGTGAGATTTGAAAAGCCGACCAGGATGCGCCGCACTCCTCCGGAGGAGGCAGAGGCCCCCTCCGCCAGGATCGACGGCAGCAGAGTGAGGAGCGCGGCGCAGGCGAGCACCGTCCGCCAGCCGCGCCCCGCTCCGGCCCGTCTAGCGAATCGCTTCAATGCCGACAAAGTTGCCCGTCATTCCGACCAGCTTAGGCACCGTCATCGAGAAGAAGAAGGTCGCGCGCTTGGTCTTGGCCGCTTCTTCGGCGATCAGGTCCGTACGCACGTTCTCGATGATGTGAATTCCGTTGTCGGTCAGCAGCAGCGCGTGCACGAAGAAGGCATCTGTCGGGTTCTCGCTGGGAATCGTTTCCACAGCCCAGTTGTCGGTGCCGACGGCCACCACTTTTTGGTCCGCCAGCCACTGTCCCGCTTCGCGGCCGATGCCCGGCTCGCCGCTGTTGTACAGCGCGTTCTGCGCGGGATGCTGCAGGAACAGGTCCTCCCAGCCGGTGTGGATGATGACGACGTCCCCTTCGCGCAGGGTCACGTTGTACATCTTCAGCCCGGCCTGAAGGTCCGCCGCCGAAATCACCGTACCCTTGTCCAAGCACGGCTTGCGGCACGCCGGGTTGCTTTTCAGCTTACCCGCCTGCTGGAACACCCGCACCGCGTCAATGATCACGCCGCGCGTGGCAAAGGGCTTGAGGTGCTCGAGGCCCAGGCGGGTGATGTTGTTCTGGTTAACGAACTTCCCTATGGGAGTCTGGTTGTAGTAGCAGTCGTCACGCCCGATGTGGCCCATGCCGTCCAGGTGGGTTCCGACGTGGCTTTGGCTCAACCAGGTGTCTTCCATGAAGGTCAGATGGTTGCTGCCATAGGCGGCGCCCGGGACCAGGGCAAAGGTGGACAGGATGGTCTTGGTGAAACGTGTTCCGAACAGAGGCACGCCGTCCACCAAGTCATTCGTGAGAGAGACGATTTCGCCTGTTTGGATTTCCGCGGCGGCAGCCTTCGTGACCGCGGGAGTGATGCGGTTGGTGGCGCCGATCTGATCGTTAGGGCCGAAGGGCGACGGTTTGACGATTCGCTTGCAGTCCGCCTGCGCCCAGGCGGTTGACGAAGACGCCAGGCCTGCGGCAACGAGGCCGCATAGTATCCAGTGTACAGTTCGCATCTCTTCCCCCTTTTAGGAAAACGACTCCGTGTCCCCCCTCGAATTACGATTGTGCTTTACACCACATACGCGACATGGAGTCAATACGGTCACTCCGGACGCGGCACGCGGGCCGGCCCGCCCGCTTCTGGCGGGCGGAGGCGGGAGCGGGATCCGCACGTGTGGCGCGGAAGCGAAGGCCCGCACCCGACCCTTGGCCGCGCGCGCCGGCCGCGGACTCCCCCAGTGGCTGCATGCATGCCGGGACAGGGGGGTCCGGAGTCCATACTGCAGGGGATTGGCCGTACTGTTGTTGGCTGCGTTGGCACTGGTCTTGTCCGCAAGTCCTGCGAAGGCCTCCCCCGCGCTGCAGGTCTTTGCATGCGAGCCGGAGTGGGGGGCGCTGGTGGAGGAGCTCGGCGGCGACCGGGTATCGGTGTTCGCGGCCATTACCGCACTGCAGGACGCCCACCATATCCAGGCCCGGCCCGCGCTGATCGCCCGCATGCGCAATGCCGACCTGGTTGTGTGCAACGGCGCGGAGCTGGAGATCGGCTGGCTGCCGCTCCTGCTGCTGCAGAGCGCGAACCCGCACGTCCAGCCCGGCACGCCAGGGCTGTTCATGGCTTCTGACTACGTGCACCTGATCGAAATCCCGCCGCGCTACGACAGGGCCGAAGGCGACCTGCACGCGGCCGGCAATCCTCATTTCGTTCTCGATGCGCGAGTCTTCTTGCCCATCGCCCACGCATTGGCCGCGCAACTGGCCGTCCTCGACCCAGCCGGATCCGACGTCTATCGCCGGCGGCACGAGGACTTCGTCCGTCGCTGGGAGCAGGCCATAGGCCGCTGGGAGAAGCAAGCCGCCGGACTGCGGGGGATTCCTGTGCTCGTCGCAACCAAGACGTTCGTGTACCTGAGCGCGTGGCTGGGGCTGGTGGAGATCGCCACGCTCGAGCCCAAGCCCGGCATTCCGCCCAGCACCGCGCACCTCAACCTGGTGCTCGCGCGCATGCAGGCCCGCCCCGCCCGGTTTGTGATTCGGGCCGCCTTCGAGGATCCGCATCCGGTCGCGTGGATCTCCGACCGGAGCGGGATTCCCGCCGTGGAGATTCCCTACACCGTGGGCGGATCCGTCAAGGCCGGCGATCTCGTCTCCCTGTTCGACGACACCGTGAAGCGGCTGCTGGCGGCGCTGCCGGCCGCCCGGAATTGAGACGCGCTGCCCGCTCCCTGCTTGTTGGTCCGGGGTGAAGGTCCGCGCGCGCAGGGGCCGTCTCTAAGTGGCCGCGGATCCGGCCGGCCCAGGCGTTGGCCCCGGGGGGGCAGCGCCCGCCCCTTGCTCCGCGGCCACAAAGCGGGTTGACTGGCACCTTCACCCGCAGCGGGTCTGCGCGCGACGGAACGCGCCGGGCTGGTCGCGCCCGGCTGTGCGCGACCACTCGGCACGCCCGGCTGTCCACGACCGTCCGGCACATCCGACTTGATGACCGCGCACTCGGGCTCTCCCGTCCACCGGCGCTCCGCCATGATCCCGTTTAGTCCCGAAGTACCCTGCCCTCTGGATGGCCTCGTGGTGCTGGACTTGTCCCGCCTCGTCGCGGGCAACATGCTGAGCCTGCAGCTCGCCGACTTCGGCGCCGAGGTGCTCAAGATCGAGGACCCCGGCAAGGGCGATCCGCTGCGCGACTGGCGCGTGAGCGGGATCAGCGTGCATTGGAAGGTGTATGCGCGCAACAAGAAGAGCGTCACGCTGGCCCTGCGCGAGGCGGAGGGCAAGGACCTGCTGCTTAAGCTGGTGGAGCGGGCCGATGTGCTGATCGAGAATTTTCGTCCTGGCACGCTGGAGGCGATGGGGCTGGGGCCGGACGTGCTGCTGGGGCGCAACCCGGGCCTGGTGCTCGTGCGCATCTCGGGCTGGGGGCAGGACGGCCCGTACCGTCTGCGGCCCGGCTTCGGCACGCTCGTGGAGGGCATGTCGGGCTTCGCGGCGAAGAACGGCTTCGAGGACCGGCCGCCCGTGCTGCCACCGCTGGCGCTGGCGGACATGGTGGCCGGGCTCTACGGGGCGTTCGCCGTAATGACCGCCCTGCGGCACCGCGACGGGGGCGGGGCGGGGCAGGTGATCGACCTGCCGCTGCTCGACCCGATCTTCTCGATTCTCGGGCCCGACGCCGCCCTGTACCGGCTTACCGGGGAGGTCAAACCTCGCACCGGCAGCCGCTCCTCGACGACTTCCCCGCGCAACGTGTTTCGCACGCAGGATGGGCGCTGGATCTCGATCTCGGCGTCCATGCGGGGCATGGTGGAGCGGCTCTACAAGGCGCTGGGCGTCGCCGGTATGCTGAGCGATCCGCGCTTCCGCACCAACGCGGACCGGGTGGAGCATGCGGAGGAAGCCGAGGAGCCGATGCGGGCGTTCATCGCCGCGCACACCCTTGCCGAAGGCCTTGCGTTCTTCGAGCAGCATGAGATCACGGCCGCTCCCGTGTATGACATCGGCCAGTTCATGGCCGACCCGCACGTGCAGGCGCGTCAGATCGTCGTGGAACTGCCGGACCCGGAGATGGGCACGGTGCCGATGCACGCGGTGATCCCGCGCCTGTCCGGGACGCCGGGCGCCATCCGCCGGCCCGCGCCGGGCCTGGGCGAGCATACGGCCGAGGTGCTGGGCCGCGTGGGCGTGGATTCCGCGGCGCTCCAGGAGCTGGTGCGGCGCAAGATCGTGTGACCCGCCGCGGCGGTTCTCCGGCGAGCCGCCGCGAAATGCCGCTGCTAACGCAAGGAGGGACCATGAGTTCCACAAGACGGTTACCCATCTGGCGCTCCCTGCTGTTCGTCCCGGTGAACGTGGACAAGTTCGTCGCGAGCGCCCACACGCGCGGAGCCGACGGCATCATCCTGGACCTGGAGGACAGCATCCTGCCGCGCGACAAGGAGCGGGCGCGCACGCTCGTTCCGGCCGCTGCCCAGCAGGTGGCGCGGGGCGGAGCCGACGTGGTCGTGCGCGTCAACCGGCCCTGGCGGCTGTGTCTGCGCGACCTGGAGGCGGTGGCGAGCCGGGAAATCCGGGCCCTGCTGCTACCCAAGACCGAGGGGCCGGAACACGTGCGCCTGGTGGCCGAAGTGCTGGACGAGCTGGAAGCCGAGCGGGGCCTGCTGCGCGGACACACTCAGCTCGTCCCCATGATCGAGACGGCGAGCGCCTTCTTCCGCGTCCAGGACATCGCCGCCGCCGATAGCCGCGTCGTCGCCCTGATGCTCGGAGCGGAGGACTTCGCCTTGTCGGCGGGCATGGTGCCCGAGGCCGAGGGCCTATTCTATCCGAAGCAGCAGATCATCCTGGCGGCCCGCGCGGCCGGCGTGCTGCCCCTGGGCTTCATCGGCACGGTGGCGGACTACAAGGACCTGGACGCGTTCCGGGCCACGGTGCGCCGCTCGCGCCGGCTGGGCTTCACGGGCGCCTCCGTCATTCATCCCGCCCAGGTGCCGATCCTGAACGCCGAGTTCCGCCCCTCCCAGGAGGATGTGCAGCAGGCTCGCAAGATCCTCGTCGCTTTCGAGGAGGCAAGCAAGGCGGGGCGCGGCGCGATCGAGGTGGACGGTAAGATGGTGGACATTCCCGTCGTGGACCGGGCGCGCGGCGTCATCGAGCGTCATGACGCAATCGAGCGCCGCATCAAGGCGGGCCGGGGAGACTAGGCGCCAGTGCGCGACCTGAACGGCGAGCCCGCGGGCGCCTGCGGGACTTCTCGCTAGCTCTTGCGGGGCGCGGCCGCAGGCGGCTGGGGCGTGGTCACCGGCTTGCCGGAGGAACAACAGGTCGCCCGGGCGCCCTGGGCGAGGAAGTCCAGGAAGCCGGGCACGCTGGGCAGGATTCCGGCGTGGGTAGCCAGCACCGAATTGTCCGGCGCCAGGATGACGTAGTAGGGCAGGGCGAGCGTGCGGAATCGCTCCACTTGCAGGCGCTGGTTGCGTTCCCCGTCTGGCCCGCCGTCGGTGTAGAGCTGCAGGAGCACGAACCGGTCGCGCAGCATGTTGAGCACCGGCCGCTTGGCGAATATCTTCTTTTCCATCCAGCGGCAGTTGACGCAGGTATAGCCGGTGAAGTCGATGAAGATCGGCTTGCCCGTCGCGTTGGCTGCGGTGAGCGCCTTGTCCAGCGAGCGGTTCCAGGGGAGGCGCGCCACCGTCTCGTCGCCGATGCCCGCGGCCAGCAGGTCGGCGGACCTGCCCACGGGCGGGGGCAGATAGGCCTCGATGCTCGCGTCGAGTTCCTGCCCCAGCAGGCCCCAGGTCAGATAGGCCGCCAGCACCAGGAACGCTGCGCCTGGCACCGCAAACACAACGCGGCCCATGGTGTCTGACGCGTCGCGCCGGCCAAGCCGGCGGCGCATCCAGTTCCAGAGGCGAGCGGGCAGCGAGCGCGGCTCATCCGGCAGCAACACGGGAATCCAACCGACCAACGTCAGCCCGCACACCACCGAAATCAGCGCCCACAGTCCGAGCAGCACCTCGCGGTTGATCACGCCCCAGCCCCACACCACGTCCGCATTGCTGAGGAACTTGAGCGCCGCGCCGATCTCGACCAGTCCCAGGGTCACCTTGATCTGCGTGAGCCAGGGTCCGCTCCTGCCGCGCAGCTTGACCAGCCAGCGCGGGAAGATGGCCAGGGCCACGAAGGGCAGGGCAAAGACTGTGGAGAAGACAAGCATGCCGACCAGCGGCCAGAGCACATGGCCCTGGGACGCGGCCAGGAGCAGCGTGCCCACGAAGGGCATCGTGCAGGTGAAGTTGGCCGCCGTGAAGGCCACGCCCATCAGCAGCACGCCCACCGGGCCGTGCAGCCGCTGCGCCGAGCGGTCCAGGCGCTGCACGAGCCCGGACGGCAGCGCAGGCGCGATCCAGCCGAGCAGCGCCAGCGCAAACACCGTAAAGAATCCCGCCACGAGCAGGTTCACCCAGGGCGAAGTGGCGAAGCGGCCGGCGCCGCTCGCACCGAGCAGAAGCGTCATGCCCAGCCCAAGCCCCGTGTAGGACACGATCAGGCCCAGCCCGAACACGATCGCCAGCCCGATGCCCCTGTTGCCTAAGCCACCGCTGCCAGTGGCACCGTTGCCTGAGCCAGCGCTGCCTAAGCCGCTGCGGACTTCGCGCATCTGCCCGGTGAAGAACGAGACCGTGACCGGAACCATCGGGAACACACAGGGAGTCAGCAGGGCGAGCAGCCCGAATCCGGCGGCCAGCAGCAGGAAGGCAGGCAGCCCCCGGGCCAGCACCGCATCCAGCGAGTCCGCATTCACCTCGAACCGGCCCGAGCTGTCCACGTAGTCCACCGTGCGCAGCATCGTGGCGTATTCGGGCCGCACCGCGCCCGGCCCGATCGCCAGGCTCGTGGTCAGGATATCCGTGCGGGGCGGGGTGCAGAAGCGGTCGTTGCAGACCTGGTAGCGGACGCTCTGCTGCACGGGCACGCTGCCCGTCGCTTCCGCCTTGCGGACGATCAGGTTCTGGTAGAAGCGCGCCGCCACGGGGTGGAACCACAGGTCCAACCCGAAGGCGGTGTCCAGCTGATGGGTCGGATTCGTCTCATAGCCAGGTCCGATCAAGTCGAGCCCGGGCGCCTGCGTCGTCAGATGCGTTGGCTCAGGGCCGAACTCGCCCTGGGGCTGCAACGAATAGATGTGCCAGCCCTTCCGGATGCGGGCAGTGGTGACCAGGCGGACATGCTCGCCGGGCCGGGCCTGCCCGGGTTCGACCTGCAGCTCGAACTGCGCCAGCCGTTCCAGCGTGGAATCGAGGGTAAATCCGGTGCCCTGGGCCGCGCTCAGACCGGCCCCGAACATGAGGCTTGTCAGCAGCAGGACAGGCAAGCGCAGAGGCATCATCTTGGGGGCAATCGTCATGATTGAGCGCTGTTTAGCCGTTGAGCGATTGTAGCACACGAACGCGGGCGGCGCGTCACGCCGCGGAATAAGGCTGCCAGGGGCGAGCGGGGTCAGGGCCGGCGGGGTGCGATCTGATGGGCGCAGCCCCGCCAGAAGGTCGGTTCCGGCGGAGAGCGGACATAGCTGCCGATTCTGGTGCGCGAGGGAATAGTGCGCTGGGCCGATGGACCTGGCGCCCGGTGACCCGGAGCCCAGTGGCCGCCGGGCCGCAACGATCTCCTGCCGCTCCCGCGGCCGGTCAGCTGAAGATCTTGTTGATCTTGTCCGAGAGCGTCTTCGCGTCGAAGGGCTTGACGATGTAGTTGTTCACTCCCGCGTGGGCGGCGGCGATGATGTTCTCCTGCATCGCCTCGGCCGTCACCATCAGCACCGGAATGTCCTTCTTTTCCTTGTTCGCGCGGATCGCCTTAAGCAGATCGAGTCCCGACATCTGCGGCATGTTCCAGTCGGTGATGACGAAGTCCACCTTCTGGGTTTCCAGGATGCTCAGGGCCTTTGTCCCGTCCTCGGCCTCGCTGATGTTCTCGTACCCGAGCTGCTTGAGCACGTTGGTGATGATCCGGCGCATGGTGGAAAAATCGTCCACGACGAGGATGCTCATCTTCAGGTTCGGCGCCATGACGGTGTTTCTCCTTTGGTCTTGAGCCCGGAGGGGCTGAGATTATCAGAAGCCCAGGTCGGCGAGCATCTTGTCCACGTTGCCCTGCGAGAGGGGAGCACGGCCCTTGCCCGGGTCCGGCCCTTCGGTGGGAACGGCGGCCGGCGGCTGCGCCGAGCGCGCGGCGCCGCCTTGGTGCCGCGCAATCAGGCCCATCAATGTGCCTTGCAGCTCCTCGATGAAGCCGATCACCTTCTTCAGGGTCTGTCCCGACAGATCCTGGAAGCTCATGTTCGAGATCAGGGTCATGAAGTCGTCCCGGGACCGCTGGCGGTGCGCCGCAAGAGCCGTCAGGCGGTCGCGCACTTCCGCGTGCAGGTCTGCCTTGACCTGGGCCAGCTCCTCGGCCAGGCCCGGGTCGGCCAGGGCGAGTGCCTCCACGTCCCGCTCGCATGCGGCCAGGGCAGTCAGCGCGCCGGCGATCATTTGCTCGTCGTCCAACGCGTCGGCGGTAAGCTGTTCCAGCCGGTCCAAGCTGGCGTGGGCGAATTCTTCCAGGCGCTGAATGACCGAATTGAGCTTGACGACGGCATCGGGAATATCCTGCGTGGCATGGCTCAGCTCTTCGAAGGACAAGTCCCGGGAGAATTCATTGAGCGAATTGTAGATTTCGCGGGCGATTTGAGCGACTTCCCGCACCACGCCCTGGCTCTTGCTCGTCGTCGTGATGAGATTGATGTGGCTGATGATCAGGCTTACGTCCGACCAATCCTGCCGCACCACGCCCTTGAACAGGCTGACGGTCGCCGCCTTGAGCGAGGCGGCCCGCTGCGCGGCATCTCCCGCGCCGGCCCCGCCTTCCGGCGCAGGGGCTTCCGCGGCGGAACGGGATTCCGCGGCGCCGGACTCCACGCCTGTGGCGAGCGTAGGCACGGGAACGAGCGCCCCGGCGATGGAGTCGAGGGGCTCGCCGAGCCGGTGCAGGCGCTGGGACAGGCGGCTCAGCGCCGGATTGTGCTCTTCGGGCAGCAGCGCGCTGCGCGTCGGCACGCGGAAGGTCAGTGCCTCCCGCTGCACAAGCTCCAGCAGGTCGCCCAGCAACACCACCAGGTCCTGCATCTTCTCCGGGATCGGCCTGCCGCTG
Organism: bacterium; assembly: GCA_041476685.1. Lineage (GTDB taxonomy): Bacteria > SAR324 > SAR324 > SAR324 > JACQKK01 > JBGPEV01. Next base: position 12,471 of record JBGOTW010000068.1, read on the forward strand.
CCGGCCTGGCCGCGATGGAACTCGATCAGGGCGCGCTTCTCCTCGGACAGCGGGCCGGTATCCAGTCCCGCGCTGAGCAAGTCCGCGTAGTCGCGCCAGAAGTCGCGCAATTCGTCCAGCGTGCGCAGGATTTCGTGCTTCGCCCACGTGCGGGTGATGACAGTGGGAACCGAAGCGCCCGCAGGATTCGTCGTGTCCACGCTCACGCCTGTCCGAGATGCCTTGCGGGCCGCGTCCGCCCGCGACCGAAACTCGCCGACCGAAGCCCGCCAAATGGGGAGCCGCGGGGGCCGGATAGGCCCCTCCCTCGCAATCCTCTCTTGATTATACGCAGAAATCGGGCGCCAAGTTTCCTCGATCCGGGCCGAAATCGTCTGCCCCAAAAAGATGACCGGGGCAGGCCGGCCTGTGCTAGATTCGTGGCAGATCCCCTTGGGCCTGCGCGGGGTGAGCCGTTCGCACGCCCTGCCGTTGAGCCGCGCCGCCCGCAGGCAGACGCCATTAGGCTGCCACCACCGGGTCGCCACCGGTTGGTCACGACCACTAGGCCACCCGCCCGCTTTCCACGGACCTCATGCGCATCGAGACCATCCAAGCGCGGGAAATCCTCGATTCCCGCGGTAATCCCACCATCGAGGTGGACGTGGAGCTGGAGGACGGAAGTCGGGGCCGGGCGGCGGTGCCGTCGGGAGCCTCGACCGGCGTGCACGAGGCGGTCGAGCTGCGCGACGGGGACAAGGGCCGCTACGGTGGCAAGGGCGTGCTGCGGGCCGTCCAGAACGTCAATGAGACCATTGCGCCGGAGCTGCTGGGCCGGTCCGCCACGGATCAGCTCGCCCTCGATTCCGCCCTGATCACCCTCGACGGCAGCCCCAACAAGGCGCGTCTCGGCGCCAACGCGATCCTGGGCGTCTCCCTGGCCGTGGCCCGGGCCGCCGCCGGGTCGGTGGGCTTGCCGCTCTACCAGTACCTGGGCGGGGTGCATGCGCGCACGCTGCCCGTGCCCCAAATGAACATTCTCAACGGGGGCGCGCACGCGGACAACACCGTGGATATCCAGGAATTCATGGTTGTCCCCTGGGGCGCCGGCAGCTTCCGCGAGGCGTTGCGCATGGGGGTGGAGGTGTTTCACGCCCTCCGCGCCGTATTGAAGGAGAAGAAGCACAGCACGAACGTGGGGGACGAAGGCGGCTTCGCGCCCAACCTGGCGAGCAACCGCGAGGCGCTGGAATTCGTCCTCAGGGCGATCGAGCGCGCGGGCTACAAACCCGGGGAGCAGGTGGCCATCGCCATTGACGCCGCGGCGTCGGAGTTCTTCGAGCAGGGCGTCTACGTGCTCGAAGCCGAAAAGCCCCAGCGCAAGTCCTCCGCCGACATGGTGCGGTTCTACGCCGACCTGATGCGGGACTTCCCGATCGTCAGCATCGAGGACGGCCTGGCCGAGGACGACTGGGAGGGCTGGAAGCAGCTGACGCGGGAGCTCGGCGGAAAGGTGCAGATCGTCGGGGACGACATTTTCGTGACCAATACGCAGCGGCTCAGCCAGGGCATTGCGCAGGGCGTCGCGAATTCGATCCTGGTGAAGGTGAATCAGATCGGGACGCTCAGCGAGACCTTTGCCGCGCTGGAGCTGGCGCGATCGCACAGCTACACGACCGTCATCTCGCACCGCTCCGGCGAGACGGAAGATTCGACCATCGCCGACATTGCGGTGGCGGCGAACACCGGACAGATCAAGACCGGCTCCGCCTCGCGTGGCGAGCGCATGGCGAAGTACAATCAGCTGCTGCGCATCGAAGAGCAGCTGGGCGCGCAGGCGCAGTTTCCGGGCCGCAAGGCGTTCATTCCCCGCACAGGATGAGCCATGGGGTGGACTCGGCAGTGGTGGGAGCGCCTGGGCGGGGGGCGGCTCAGGCCCATCGCCGCGCAGGGCGAACGCCTCGTGCACTGGGTGCGCGAGGACGACAACACGTGGAGCGAGCGGGCGCCGCGGCCGTTCCTGCTGTTCCTGATCCTGTTCGGTGCGGCCATGGTGGCGGTGTCCCTGTTCGGGGACCAGGGCCTGTTCGCCTATCGCTCGCTGGCCGGGCAGACGCGCCAGTTGCGCGAGGAAGTGAGCGCCCTCGACGCCCGCGAGCAGGAACTGGCCCGGCAAGTGCGCGCCCTGCGCAGCGATCCCGCCGCTATCGAGCGCCTGGCGCGGCAGAAGCTGGGGCTGGTCAAGCCCGGCGAGACCGTGATCCAGTTGCCCGCGCCCGTAAAACCCGAGTAGCCGCATGAGCCTGGACCGGCTTGCAGCAGGCCCCTTGCCCGGCTGTCCCGGCCGAAGCAAGGCCGGTCGGAGAAGGGCTGCGGCAGCCCCGCGCCTCCGGCGTGTGGGAGGCTTGCCGGCGGCCGTTCTGCTGCTGGCAGCCGTGCTCCTTCTGAGCGTAGGAATTCCGGCGCACGCGAAGCCGCCCTCCGCGCTGCGCGGCCCCGGACCGCTCAGCGCGTTGCGTCCCCCGCTCGGCACCGGCGTGGCTCCCGATTACCTGGCAATCCTGCGGCAGGCGCCGGCCTCCGGCACGACGGCCCCGTTCCTCAGCGCGCTCGACTGGTACCGCACGGTGCTCAGCCCCCTCGATGGCAACCGCTGCAGCATGGCGCCGACCTGTTCGCTCTATGCGCAGCAAGCCTTCCGGGAGCACGGAACGCTGCTGGGCTTCGTGCTCACCGCGGACCGGCTGCTGCACGAATCCGACGAGCAGCCGCTCGTGCGATCCTACGTCCAGCACGGGGAGCGCTTCTATCTCGACCCGCTGACGTCCAATACGTACTGGCTGCCGGAGTGGATGCGATAGGCGGGCCAGGACCCATCCGCCCCGCGGAGACGAAACGGAAACACGCGGCTGGACTCCCGCGCGGGAATGGAGCGCCGATGGCCGTACCGAACCACCGCCTGGTCGACACCAACGGCATCCGCATGCACCTGGCGGAGCAGGGAACGGGACCGCTGGTGCTGCTGTGCCACGGCTTTCCGGAGTCCTGGTACTCCTGGCGGCACCAGCTGCCAGCACTTGCGGCGGCGGGATACCGGGCCGTGGCGCCCGATATGCGCGGCTATGGGCAGACCGACAGGCCCGCCGCGTGCGAGCGCTACACGATCCTGCACCTGGTCGGCGACATGGTGGGCGTGCTGAACGCCCTGGGCGAGGCGCAGGCGGTGATCGCGGGCCACGATTGGGGCTGCGTGGTCGCCTGGCACTGCGCCCTGCTGCGGCCGGACCGGTTCCGGGCCGTCGTGGGAATGAGCGTGCCGTTCGCCGGGCGGGGGCCGCTGCGCAGCACGGAGGCGCTCCGCAAGGCCGCGGGCGAGAACTTCAACTACATGCTCTACTTTCAGGCCCCCGGCGTGGCGGAGGCCGAGCTGGAGCGGGATCCGCGCGCCGCGCTGCTGGCAATGTTGCACGGCATATCCGGGGACTCGCCGGGGCTGATCCCGCGCCCGCGACACTCCACGTTTCTCGAAGGATTTCCTCCGGTCCCGCGGCGGCCGGCGTGGCTGACCGAGGCCGATCTGGACTTCTACGAGGCGGAGTTCCGCCGCACCGGGTTCGCCGGAGGACTGAACTGGTACCGCAACCTGGACCGCAACTGGGAGCTGACCGCGCCCTTCGCCGGACTGAAGATCCACCAGCCGTCCCTCTTTCTCGGGGGCGACAAGGATCTCGTGATTACGACCCGGCCGAAGCAGCTGGAGCTGATGGCCGCGCTGCTGCCCAACCTGCGCAAGAGCGTATTGTTCGCCGGCTGCGGCCATTGGACGCAGCAGGAGCGGCCCGCGGAAGTGAACGCTGCGCTGATCGAGTTCCTGCGGGGAGTGGATGGCCGCTGAGCCCGGCGGGCGTCCATCTTCTTCGGCTCCCCCGGCCCGGCCCGTACCGGCTGCAAGAGCGGAAGCGCCAGGAGAGTGGCCGACGGACTAGGCCCGCCTACGTCGTCCAGTGGGGCGCGCGTTTCTGCAGGAAGGCCGTCATGCCTTCCTTCGCGTCGGGAAGCCGGTTGTTGCGCTGCATGGCGTCCATGCCCACCTGGTAGGCCTGCGCCATGTCGAGGGGCAGCTGGCGGTAGAAGGCCTGCTTGCCCAGCGCGAGCACTCCGCCGCTGAAGGACCCGATGTGCCGCGCCAGGGCGAACGTCTCTGCGGCGAGCGCGGCGGGCGCCACGACCCGGTTGACCAGGCCCGCTCGCTCGGCGGCCTCGGCGGAGATCGGCAGACCCGTCAGCAGCATCTCCAAGGCCTTCTTCGGGGCGACGGCGCGGGAGAGCGGAATCATGGGCGTGGAGCAGAACAGCCCGATCTTCACGCCCGGCGTCTGGAACTGCGCGTCGCTGCTCGCGACGACCAGGTCGCAGCTGGCGACGAGCTGACAGCCCGCGGCGGATGCG
>JBGOTW010000069.1:0-16658 GCA_041476685.1 bacterium
AAGGGCAACGACGTGCTGATGGTGAGCGGCACGGACGAGCACGGCACGCCCATCACCGTGCAGGCGGACAAGGAGGGCCTCTCGCCCCAGGAGCTGGTGGACCGGAACAACCGCGTCATCGGGGACGACCTGTACGCCCTCGGACTCAGCTACGACCTGTTCACCCGCACGACGACGCGCAACCACTATCGCATCACCCAGGACCTGTTCCGCACGCTCCATGCCAAGGGCTACATCTTCAAGCAGACGATGCTGGGCGCGTTCAGCGCGAAGACGGGCCGCACGTTGCCCGACCGCTACATCGAGGGCACGTGCCCGCACTGCGGCTACGGCGAGGCGCGCGGGGATCAGTGCGACAACTGCGGGCGGCAGCTCGATCCCCAGGAGCTGGTGAACCCGCGCTCGAAGATCGACGGGGAAGCGCCGGTATTCAAGGAGTCCGAGCATTTCTTCCTGAACCTGCCCGCCTTCGTCGCGCACCTCAAGCGCTGGATCGGCGCCCAGGACCATTGGCGGCCGAACGTACGCGGGTTCTCGCTCAACCTGCTGGAAGATCTCCAGCCGCGCGCCATCACGCGCGACCTGGAATGGGGCATCCCCATCCCCCTGCCGGAGTACGAGGGACGGCCCGACAAGAAGATCTACGTGTGGTTCGACGCGGTGATCGGCTACCTGTCGGCCAGCGTCGAGTGGGCGCGGTTCGTGGGCCGGCCGGAGGCGTGGCGCGAATGGTGGCAGAACCCGGACGCGCGGCACTACTACTTCATGGGCAAGGACAATATCGTCTTTCACAGCGTGATCTGGCCCAGCATGCTGACGGGGTACGGGAACGGCCTGCCGGGCGGGCTCGTCGGGGGCGGCGGCGAGCCGCTCGGCCTGCCCCACAATGTCGTCTCCAGCGAGTTCCTCACGATGGAGGGGAAGAAGTTCAGCTCCAGCCGCGGGGTCGTCATCTACGTCAAGGACGTGCTGGCGCGCTACGACGCGGACGCCCTGCGCTACTTCCTCGCCGCCGCCGGCCCGGAGAACCAGGACACGGACTTCACCTGGGCCGAGTTCGTCCGCCGCAACAACGACGAGCTGGTGGCGACCTGGGGCAATCTGGTCAATCGCGTTCTGGGTATCGCGTACAAGAATTTCGGCGAAGTGCCGGCGCCGGGCAGCGAGACGGAGGAAGACACCGCGCTGCAAGCCCAAGTCAGAAGCGCTTTTCCGGGTGCCGGCAAGTATCCGCTATTCGACAGGGTCGGCGAATCCATCGAGGGCGCGCGGTTCAAGGCGGCAATCGAGGAAGCGATGCGGCTCGCGGGATTGGCCAATCAGTACGTCAGCAGGCAAGAGCCGTGGAAGCTCGTCAAGCAGGACAAGGCGCGCGCGGCGACGGTGCTGTACACATGCCTGTGGGCCATTGACAGCCTGAAGGTGCTGTTTGCCCCGTTCCTCCCGTTTTCCTCCCAGCGCCTGCACGAGTTGCTCGGATACACGGGCCAGCTGTCGGGCACGCTGCGCTTCGAGGAAGTTTCCGAGCCGGACGAGCGGGGCCGGACGCACACCCATCGCGTGCTCACGGGCGACCATGGCCGCAAGGAGGGTCGCTGGGAGCCTTCCGCGCTGCCGCCAGGACAGAAGCTGCAGCCTCCTGTGCCGCTGTTCAAGAAGCTCGAAGACAGTGTCGTGACTGAGGAGTTGGCGCGCCTGGAGCAGGGTTCGCCGCAACCCGCCAGCCACTAGGATTGCCGCCCACTAGGATTTGCGCACCGGAACGCGCCGTCAAGGGCCGGACGTCATTCGCCCCGCCGCATCCCGCGCGCTTGAGCGCGCCATCCCGCTTTCCCGGAAGTCCTGCCATGGCGGACGGCATCCTACTGGCGATCCTCTCCGCCCTGTCCTTCGGCGCGGCGCTGGTGGTGACCGAGCGGGGACTAGTGCATCAGTCCGCCTATGCCGGGGCGCGCATCAGCATTCTCACCACGGCGCTGCTGCTGTGGGCGCCGGCGCCCTGGGCCTTCGACGCGCGCGTGCTGGCGTCGCCCGCCCTGGCAATGTTCGCGGGCGTGGGTCTGTTCTTTCCGGTGCTTGTGACGCTGCTGACGTTCGAAGCCAACCGCATCATGGGCCCCACGGTCGCCGGCACGCTGGGGAGCGTCGCTCCGCTGCTCGCGCTTGCCGCCGCCGTGCTGTTTCTCGGCGAGGCGATGACGCCGCGCCTGCTGGCTGCGGCGCTTGCGGTCGCGGCGGGGATCGCGCTGCTCTCCTCCCAACGCGCGGTCCATCCGCGGCGCTGGCCCAAGGCTGCTGCGGCCTTGCCGCTCAGCGCGGCTGCCCTGAGGGCATGCGCGCAGGCGTTGATCAAGTCGGGGCTGACGCTCGTGCCCAACCCCTACACCGCGGCGCTTATCGGATACACGGTTTCGGCGCTGGCCGTGTGGCTGCTGTACTTGCCGGGGGCACGGGCTATGGGACTTGTGCTGCGCGGATCCACGCCGGCGCCGCTACAGCGGGGTGGCGGCTGGTTCATGGCCGCAGGCCTGCTCAACGGAGCAGCGGTGCTGGCGATGTACGGTGCATTGAGCCAGGCTCGGCTCACGGTGGTCGCCCCGATCGTGGCTGCGTATCCGCTCGCCACGCTCATATTATCGCTGGGTCTGGGACGCACCGAGCGGTTCGGGATCCGGTTGGTCAGCGGCTCCCTGCTGGTGGTGACGGGGATGGCGCTGATCCTCGCTTGACGGTTAGCGGCGCCCAGAGGGTCAAGCGCGCATGATCCGGACGGAGCTCGCGTTCACGAAGCATTGGCCGCGGCGTTGTGCGAACCGCCGGATGGCGGCCAATCCGGTATCGGGGAGGTCGGGCCGGTATTCGCAAAACCGGACAGGGAGCGGAACCCACTTGCCATCGGCGTGCCGCCCCTCCAGTATTCTTGGGGTGGGCGCGGGAGCTCACGGCCGGCCGGCTCCCGGCGCCCTTGAAGCGCCGCAGCGGTACCGGGCACTTCCGGATGGCCGCGTGCCAGAGCGGGGACGATCCCATGCGTATCGTCGTGCAACTGTTCGCGTCCCTGAAGGAGCATGTCGGGGACAGCATCGTGCTGGACGTGCCGGAGCCGGTGACGGTGGGTCGGCTGTTGCAGCGCTTCGCCGAGGAGCACCCGCGCTTCAAGACGGCCCTGCCGCACCTGAACGTGGCCGTGGACCTGAACTACGCGCGCGCCGAAGATCCGATCGGGCCGGGCCAGGAAGTCGCCATCTTTCCGCCGGTGAGCGGAGGCTGAGCCGCCGCGCAGGCGCCGCTCCGCTCCGGGAAGGCCAGCCATGACCAGCCCCATGCACGAGCTCACGGCCGGGCCCATCGAGCTCAACGAGCTCCTGGCCAAGGTCGCGTCTCCGCGCGCGGGCGCGATCTCGACCTTCCTGGGGGTGGTGCGCGACAACAGCCTGGGGCGGAAAGTGCGCTACCTGCTCTACGAGGCCTATCCACCCATGGCGCTGAGGGAGATGGAAGCGATCGAGCGCGAGGTGCGGAGCCGGTGGCAAATCGAGAAGATCGCCATCACCCATCGCATCGGGCGGCTCGAGGTAGGCGCAGCCTCCGTCGCCATCGCAGTGTCGTCCGCCCACCGGCGGGAAGGCATCGAGGCCTGCCGCTTTGCCATTGACCGCCTCAAGCAGACCGTGCCGGTGTGGAAGAAGGAGTATTGGGAGGGCGGCGAGGTCTGGATCGAGAACAAGGACGGTTCGACCATTCAGCGGGTGTCCTCATGAGCGTCCGGCGACTGGCGACGGCCGCAGCGGCCGCGCTGGCCGGCGGGCTGCTGCTGGCCTCGTGCAGCCTGTATCAGGTCGAGGACCTGCCGGGTCTGCCCGGCGGCACGCGGGTTCAGCGCGTGACCGGGTTCAAGCCCGCCGGCACGCCGCCCGACCCGCGCACGGCCAACCTGACGCGGAGCGACCTGGAGGGCAGCCTGCGGCACATCGTGGTGCGCTACACGGGCGTGACCCGCTGGAACCTGTCGGACCCGCGGCCGCTGCTCTCCGAGGGACAGATCACGGCATTTGCCGCGGTGCTGGCGGCCGAGCTGCCGCGCTTACGGGAGAATCAGCACCTGAAATTCCAGTTCGACGACCGCGAAAACGGCAAGGGATTCCTGGTGGACATGGACGTGTACCGGGAGGGCGGCTTTCTCGTCTACCGCTTCGACTCGCTCGCGACCGATACCTCCGCGTCCCTGATGCCCGGGGATGTCCCGCGCTTCAATGCCGTGCTCGTGGCGCAGCCGGGTCAGGAGGTCGCGAATCTGGTTTCGCGCGCCACCGTCAAGGACCCGCTCCTTGCCGGTGCCCGCGAAGGGGCTGTGGAACGCCAGGACAAGCGCGCGCTGCTTGACGCGGCTATCGCGGAAATTCTCGTCGAGAAGCGCGAAACGGCGCGCCTGGAAACCCTCGTTCAGGGGTCCACGCCGTCGCTCGATGCCTGGAAGACCTACTGGGACAAACGCCGCACACTGAAGAAAGCACTGGACCAGAACCTGCTGGATCGCGCGGCGTATCAGGCTCAGATTGACCGCCTCACCGCCGAACTGGAGCGCTAGCCCGGCGCACTGCCCTTCGCCCACCCGTGCGGGCACCGTCCCGGCTCCCGCGCCCCGGAACGCCGCACGGACCTCCGTCGGCCCGCTCCGCCGCGCGCCCCTGCGTCGTCTCCCCAGAAACGAGAAAGCCCCCATGCCCCCGTAGGGGAACATGAGGGCTCGCATGCTGCGGTCCCTGCGCCCATCCGGCGGCCGCCGGCCTTAAGGCTGGGCTTACAGCTCGGATAGGCCGTCCGGCTTCGTGGTGACACGGGCGGTGGTGGCGGCCGGGCGCTGCGCCGTCGTCCGGGCCGGTGCGGCCTGCGGACGCGCCGCTGCGGGAGCCTGGCGCTGCACGGTCAGCGGTTGGCCCTCGACCTTGGGCCGCTCGATGTACACGCGCTCTTCCATCTTCAGGTTGTTCACGTCCACACCTGCGTCCAGCGTCAGCTCGGTAGAGCGGATCAGGGCCGTGCTGAACAGCTCGCGGGAACGTTGGGCCGCCTCTTCGAGCAGGTCGATGCGGTTGATCTTGTCGTAATAGAGGTCCGCCAGGCTGCGATGATAGATCATGGCCGGATCCTGCAGCATGACGGTGTGGAGCTTCAGGCCGTTGATCATCTTCTTGCGGGTATTGCCCTTCTGCCTTGCCCGCAACAACACCCCCTCCAGCTCGCGCACCACCAGTTCCGTGGACACGGGCAGGTAGTGGTCGTGCAATTCGTCGTACGACACCAGGTTCTGGTGGATGATGTGCTCGATATTGTAGTAGATCCGGTCGATCGCCTCGGCCGTCTTGTCCCCGTAGGGGACGAACAGGGTGATGCGATTGATCCCCTCGCCGTGCGTATAGAATCGCACGCCCAACTCCACCTCCAGCAGGTCGTGCAGGGAATCGCGCATGTAGGTGTCGCGGTTGAGCGGCGGCACTTCGCATTGCATGGTATAGCCGAGCATCACACGGGCGCTGATGTCCGTGCGGTAGGTCATCAGGGTCAGGAACTTCTCCGCTTCCCTGCGGATCAAGCTCGTCTCGTTCCCCTCGAACACCAAATTGGTCAGGCCATGATGCGTGCTCTTCGGGTCGGCGGACAGATAGTAGCCCCAGAGCTGATCGTAGATGATCTTGGCCAGGTTGTAGTAGATGCGGTCCACGTCGCCTTCGAACGGCACGGTGATCACGGTGGTGATCGGGTTCGACAACGGGCCGTCGGTCAGCAGCCGCACCGAGGATTCGAGCTGCAGGAAATTCTTCAGGTGTCCGGCGATGGCTTCGACGATCGTGTTCACTTCCCAGTACTTCACCACCAGGTCCGGAGGACAGTAGTAGAACCGCCCGGGTCCGTGCTTGGGAAGATGGAAAGGGGAATCCGTCTTGGGAGTGACATGGGCCGCCGCCTCCAGCGTCCGCATCTCCGCGCTCATGTAATCGGCCATTGCCACCTTCTCCAGATGAAACCCGGTGTATTGTCTCGTGACCTTTTGAAACCGTTCGGGAAAGCCAATGCCCCGGCGCGCGCGCGCGTGCCGCAGGGCGGGCCAACCCACCCGAATTGTCTAGAGGGATGGCGGGCGGAAGTCAACCCGAAAGTCGCCCCATCCGGCCCCGGGCGTCGGAGCTTGGCAGGGCTGGCGCCGTGCGGGCCGAAGCAAATTCATGACACGAGGCCTGGTCCATGGTGGAATTCGACGCGTGCGGGCCCCTGCATTGCGCTCCGCTGCACAGGGCTCGGCTGCGAGAGGGCGGCAGGGCCCATACCGACGTGGAACACTTCCCCCGAGCCCGGCAGCTTCGGGCGCCGACTGGTTCGTCCGGGCGCTGACCCTGCGCGGCAACTGGGACCGGCCCCGGTACGTGGCCTTCGCTCCCGGGATCCGCCTTGCGGCCTCCGCCGACGACAGCACCGTCAAGCTGTGGAATCCGGCCACCGGACAGGAGCTTGCCACCCTCGGCCGCACCGGGAATCCCATCACCGCCCTGCGCTTCGCCCCGGACGCACGCACGCTCCTCGCCGGCTCGGAGGACGGCGTGCAGCTGTGGGCGGTGCCCGAGGCAAGGTGAACGGTACGCGACCATTGCGAATTGGCGCGCGCCGGTGCGACTTGAGTCGTGACGGGATGGGCGAGGCGGAGTATATCTGGAGACGATTCGGCCCACGTTTCCGTCTCCCAAGATGCACGCCATGGCTCTGTCTGCCCACACCGCGCGCCTGATCCAACTTCTGCACCGGGCCGCAGCCCTGCAATTCGGCGCGTTCACGCTCAAGAGCGGACGCGTTTCCCCCTATTTCTTCAATGCGGCGCGCTTCGATACGGGTCCCTGGCTGGCCGAACTGGCCGAGCACTACGCCCGCGCCATCCGGGCCGCAGCGCCGGAGGCCACGATCGTCTTTGGCCCGGCCTATAAGGGCGTCCCGCTCGCGGTCGCGTCCGCGATCGCCCTCAGTCGGAGCCGCCGCTCGATGGGCTACCTGTTCAACCGCAAGGAAGAGAAGACCCATGGCGACCGGGGACGGTTCGTGGGTCGCGCCCCCGCGCGCGGCGACCGGATCGTGCTGGTGGACGACGTCATCACCGACGGGGGCACCAAGCGCGAGGCGGCGGCGATGCTGCGCGAGGCCTTTCCGGGCACGCCCCTGGACGCGCTCGTCATCGCCTTCGATCGGCAGGAGCAGGACCTGCATGGCGGCGACGCCCTGGCACGCTTCCGGGAGGATACGGGCATTCCTGTGCTGGCGCTGCTGCGGCTGGACGACCTGATCGCGGCGCTGACCCGCAAGCCGGGCAAGCGCTCCGCCCTGCGCGGCCTGCCTCAGCTCACGCCCGCCCAGCAGAGCGCGCTGCTGGAATACCGTGCCCGCTACGGCGTGCGGGCTGCGCCCGCCCGCTCTCCCCGGCGCTGAACGGCGCCGCCTCACGTTTCCGGCACCGCACCGTCCCGTGCCGGCTCAACTTTCCGGCACGACACCGTCCCGTGTCGGCTCAACTTTCCGGCACGACACCGTCCCGCGCCGCGCTGGCCTCTCTCCCATGGCCGAATCCGCTCCCACGCCGCAGGCCCTGCGCCGCGCCAAGCTGTTCTGGGAGCAGGCCGCCCTCGACAGCCAGGGCGCCCGGCAGAAGCACAAGGCGCACGCGTACCTGGAATCGGGCTACCTCAGCTTCCAGGCGGCATTGAATGCGTTGACCGCCGTGTGCTACCTGAACGCAAAGTTCCAGCTTCCCAACCACAGCGCCGTACAGATGGCGGGCCTGTGCGCCGCGGTGGATCCGGGCTTCGACGCGATCCGGGAAGCCTGCACGGCCCTGGAAGCCGTGCAGCACCACAGCCCGTTCGAGGCCGAACCGGACACCACCGGCCTGGCGCAACTGAGCGCGGCCGGCCTCAAGCACAGCGCCCAGGTGATCGAGGCGGCGCGCGCTTACCTGAAAGCGCACCGCAAGCGCTTTTTTGCGCCCTAGCCGCCATCGCTTCCCACGCCATCCCTTGTCCGCAGGCTCTGCAATGACCCCAGCCCAGCACGCCCGCCTCGTCTGGACCCTGCTGACCGAGCGCCGCGAGCGGGTGGGGTTCTGGCTCGGGCTGCTGCTGCTGTTCGTGCCGGTCTTCTGGTTCCTGCTCTTCTTCCGCCGCTACTCGTGGCTGGCGCGGATCGGCTGGGGTGTCTGGCTCGGCTTCATCATCTTCGTCAAGGTGTTCGGCTTGAGCGAGCCCATCCTCCAGATCCACGGACCCGGACAGCTGCCCACCGTCAGCGGGTTCGGCCCAGGGCCGGAGGATTTGCCCATCGCGGCCTACGTGGGCAAGCTCCTGGGCAGCCAGTACCTCGACAAGTACACCATCAACGGGAACACGATCACCCTCGCCTACGAGCGCAGGGACGCGTACTTCGACGACTGGGAGGTGCTCGCCGACCTGGCGATCAGCAACGGGTTCAGCTTGATGTTCCGGCGCGACTTCCAGGCTGTGCGCTTCGAACTGATCCACGCTGGCCGGCCGCTGGTCTTCACCATCACGCGGCAGGCGTTCCTCGCCTTCTTCGGCATCACCGAGGCCGACGTCCGCACCTACGTGGACCGCGACAAGCTGCATGCCTCGCCGGTGTACAACGTCGGCAAGGAGCGGAAGCAGGCCTTCATCCGCAAGTTCGCCGGGCTGCCGTAGGCGGCGCACGGTGTGTGCGGGCGACCGTGCTGGCGGGCGGCCTGCGCGCGCAGGAGCCATTGCCGCAGGCCGGCGGGTGGCCGCGAGCGGCGCGGCGCCCGGTCCCGATGCTCCGCGCGCCCAGGTAGACTGGACTCGCATCCCCGCTCATCCCGATCGCCATGGCTGATCCGACCGCTTCCGCTGCATCCCCCCCGGCACCCGCCGGTAACGGGCCGCGCACGGGCAATCCCCGCGTGGACCGCATGCTCCAGGGCATGCTCGGCGCCGGGCACCTGGAGCGGTGCGAGCTGACCGGGACCGGCATCGCGCTGCATTTCCGCGCCGACGACGCCTACTTCGCCAGCGAGGAGCTCATCGCGCGCCTAGTCATCGGCGCGGCCTTCGGATTGCTGCATCGCTGCGGACTGGAGGAAGCCGCGTTCACCTTCGTCCGCCACGGCATGGACGTGCGGCTCCGCGTTGGCAAGGCGGCTTTCGATGCGTTCTTCGGGCTGAGCGCGGAGCAGATGGCCCAGCTCGCCGCCGATCCGGACCGCTTCGAAACCTCCCCCGTGCGCACCGTGAGCGAGCGGCGGCAGTGGGAGTTCTTCCTCCATTTCTCCAAGAGCGAGGAGTAGGGGCAGGGGTTTCCCGCGGTGGGTTCGTTTTAGTAAAAAAATACAACTAGCTGATTCGATAATGGATTACGTGCGCCCCGGCGGGTCGGGCGTGCCCGTGCGTCGTGCTGCGCCGAAAGCGCGCATGAGGTAGCGCCCAGTAGCATGTTGGAACCGTTCCCCGTAGCTTCGGAGATGTCCCGGGAGCGGTCTGAGTACGCGCTGAGGAGCGGGTGGGTAGGCCCGGCTCGAAGCGGGCTGCCCGAGGGGTGAGTGACGCGAAATACAGGCCCCATCTCCGGCCTGCGGACGTTTCCTCTCCGCGAACTTGGAACGAATTGCGACGGTGAGGGGAACTCGCCTGCGCCCCATACGCCATGCGCGCCGCATTGGCGATGCGGGGAAGCTCGGCGGTGTGGGCGGTACGCGGCGAGTGGGCGCTGTAGGGAAACGGTGCGATGGGGGCGGTAGGCGGCGCGCACCGAATGGGCGGGGAGCCGAATCCGGCTCAAAATTACCTACGACCCGGATTGGCAGCCGCCTCACATCCTTAGTTCGCTCCGGCGGACATGACGATCGCGGAGTTCAACCTGCGCTCACGGATGGTCTTCGCGACGTCTCTTCGGAACTCCGGTAGAGCAGCGGTGCCTCCACCGGAAGTCCCGCGTCCCTCCACTCGGGATACCCGTCTTCTAGCCTGCGCACCGCGAATCCCCGCTTGCGGAGCAACGCAACGGCTTCGAACGCCAGCACGCAATACGGCCCACGGCAATAGGCTACGACTTCCCGCGACTTCGGAATCTCGCGCAGCCGCTTCGACAGCGTGGCCAGCGGAATATTGACGGCCCGAGGCAGGTGTCCCGCCGCGAACTCGTCCTCCGGACGGACGTCCAGCACGGTAACGAGCCCGTCCCGGATACGGCTTCTCAGCTCCGGCCGCGAGACAGGCTCCATGCCGTCGCGTTCGTGAAAATACCCCTTCACGATCTCGCGTGCTTGAGCCAGATTCCGTTCCGCCACGCGGTGAAGCGCCGCGGTCAGCGCGAGCACGGAAGGGTCGCTCAGCCGGTAGAAGATGAACTTGCCTTCACGACGGGAGGCGAGCAATCCCGCCCGGCGCATCAGCCGAAGGTGTTGCGACGCATTGGCGATGGGCAAGTTTGCCCGCTCGGCCAAGGCTTCCACGCTCTCTTCACCCTGGGCCAGCAGTTCCAGGATTTCGAGGCGAATCCCGTTCGCCAGCGCCTTCGCGACCTGGGCGAACTGTGCGAACAGGGCCTGCTTCGGTGCGGGGCTTGACATCGGGGAGCCTCTCAAAATATGTTATTCAACATATTAATTGAATGAATTCATGCGGGCCGATTGTCAAGGACGATTCCAAGGCCGGCCCGACACGTCCAAAGAACACGCTGCGCCGGTTGGTTTCACCAGCAGAGGGCACGACATGCCAAACACCCTGTTCGTTCTCAATGACGCACCGTACGGCAGCGAACGCAGCTACAACGCCCTGCGCCTCGCCGGATCGCTCTCGAAGCGGGAGGGCGAGCAGGTGCGCGTGTTCCTCATTGGCGACGCGGCGGCGTGCGCCAAGAGCGGACAGAAGGTCCCGGAAGGCTACTACAAGATCGAGCACATGCTGCACATCGTCGCCCGCAAAGGCAGCGAGATCGGCGTATGCGGCTCGTGCATGGACGCCCGCGGCATCGGCGACGGGGAACTGGCCGAGGGCTGCCGCCGCAGCAGCATGGACCAGCTCACCGACTGGACGCAAGCGGCGGACCGGGTGCTGGTGTTCTGAGGCGAGTCCGAACCGTGGATCTTGTGCAACCGGATGCCTATCGTACGTGGCGCGAAAGCTCCCTCGGGGCGATCACAGAAGGGACCGAGCAGGCGTTGATCTGGCGCATGGCCGGGCCCCTGGCGGGCCTGCGGGTATTGGACGTGGGCTGCGGGGACGGCGCGTATGCCGTTATTGCTGCGCAGTCGGGTGCCCGCGTCGCCGGCGTCGATACGTCGCCGCGGATGATCGAGGCGGCGCAGCGGCGCGCTGCCGGCCAGGACGTGCAGATCGCCTTGCGCGTGGCCGACGCGGATGCTCTGCCTTTTGCCGACGGCAGCTTCGACATGGTGCTGGCGGTCACGGTGCTGTGCTTCCTGGCGGATGCGACCACGGCCGTCCGCGAGATGGCGCGCGTGCTCGCACCCGGCGGCCGCCTCGTCATCGGCGAGCTGGGCCGTTGGAGCGCCTGGGCGGCGCTGCGGCGGCTGCGCGGCTGGGCCGGCTCGCGCCTGTGGCGCGCGGCCAGGTTTCATACCGCCGGCCAGCTCCGCCGTCTGGTGGGGCAAGCCGGGCTCCGCGTGGAGCGGATGCAGGGTGCGGTGTTCTACCCGCCGCAGGCCATGCTCGCCCGCCTGATGGCGCCCGCCGATAGTTGGCTGGGACGCGCCACGACGTGCGGGGCGGCATTCATTGCGCTGGTGGCCGAAAAGCCGCCGTGTCGCGGACATTCCTGAACAGGAAGGCAAAGACATGAACGGCTCGCAAACCACTCTGGTGCTCGGCGGCGGCGTGGGCGGCCTGGTGACCGCCAACACGCTTCGCAAGCTGCTGCCCCGTCACCACCGCGTGGTGCTGGTGGACCGTGAGGCGAACCATCTCTTCGCACCTTCCCTCCTCTGGCTGATGATCGGACGGCGTCGCGCCGGAAACATTTCCCGGCCCCTGGAGCGGCTGCGCCGCAAGGGCATCGAAGTCGTGCGCGGTGAAATCCAGCGCATCGAGCCCGAGGCGCGGCGTGTCACGGTAAACGGCGAGACGCTTCAAGGGGAGCACCTGGTGATTGCGCTGGGAGCCGAACTGGCGCCCGCGTCCATCCCCGGCCTGCCGGAAGCCGGGCATAACTTCTACACGCTTGCCGGCGCGGAAAGCCTGCGCGATGCCCTGCGCTCCTTCCGTTGGGGAAAGCTCGTGGTGCTGACCGCCGCCCCAGCCTATAAGTGCCCCGCGGCGCCCTATGAGGCAGCCATGCTGCTGGAGTACGATTGCCGCAAGCGCGGCGTGCGCGACCAAGTGCAGGTCGACCTCTACACCGCCGAGCCCGGACCCATGGGCGTTACCGGACCGGTGGTTAGCGCGGCCGTGCGCCGGATGGTGGAGGATAAGGGAATCACCTACCACCCTGAGCACCAGGTGACCTCGGTGGACGCGAAAGCGCGCCGGATCGCCTTCTCCAACGACCAGCATGCGGAGTTCGACTTGCTCGCCTATGTTCCACCGCATCGCGCCCCGGCGGTCGTTCGGGAAGCGGGACTGGTCGGCGAGAGTGGCTGGGTGCCAGTGGATCGCAACACCCTGGAGACCAAGTTCCCCGGCGTTTACGCAATCGGCGACGTAACGGGCATTCCGCTCAAGCTGGGTAAGCCCCTCCCCAAAGCGGGCGTTTTCGCTCACTTGCAGGGCGAGGTGGTAGCGCACAACATCGCCAGCGCGATCACGGGCGAGGGTGCGCCAGCACGGTTCGAGGGCTATGGCGAATGCTTCATCGAGGCCGGCGACGGCCGGGCCGGATTCGGCAAGGGAAACTTCTACGCCGAGCCGACCCCGCAGATCGCGCTCAAATCGGTCGGCTATCGCTGGCACATCGGCAAGGTGCTGTTCGAGAAGAGCTGGCTACGCAGATGGTTCTGAGGTCCATGCGATCGGGAACGGCGGTTCATTGAGGCGTTCCGCGAACCGCAACCAGTGAAACGTAAATCGAAACGCCGCAGGCGCCCACAGGGAGGCATGGCGCTCGAAGGCACCGCGCTTTCTCGCCCGGCGCGGCCTACTCGCCTACAGCCGCCGCCCCTACAGCCGCATCTCCTCGAACGCCTTGAGCGCGGCGGGATTGGCCAGGGCGTCCCGGTTCTCGATCGCCTCCCCGCGCAGCAGCGCCGCCACCGCCAGCTCCACCTTCTTCCCGTTGATGGTGACGGGCACCTCCGCGATCTGGCGGATGTGCTTGGGCACGTGCCGGGGGGTGTTCTGCGCGCGGATGGCGTCGCGGATGCGCTGCTCCAGCGCGCCGTCCAGCGCTTGTCCGGGCGCGAGCACGACGAACAGGGCGATCTCCTCGTCCCCGCCGGCGCGGTGCCCGACGACGATGCTGTCAAGCACCTCCGGCAGACCATCCACCGCCCGGTAGATTTCCGCCGTGCCGATGCGCACGCCGCCAGGATTGAGCGTGGCGTCGCTGCGCCCGAAGACCATCAGGCCGCCCGTGCCGGAGCGCAGCATGACGAAGTCGCCGTGCCGCCAGACGCCGGGATAGGCGTCGAAATACGTCTTGCGGTACTTGGCGTTGCCCGGATCCTTCCAGAAGCCCACGGGCATGGAGGGAAAGGGCTTGCGGCAGACCAGCTCGCCCTGCGTGTCGAACACGGGCCGGCCGGCCTCGTCGAACGCGGCCATGTCCATGCCCAGCGCCGGGCCCTGGATCTCGCCGGCGTGCACGGGCAGCAGGGGCACGCCCAGCATGAAGCAGCCGCACAGGTCCGTCCCGCCCGAGATGGACGCGAGCTGGATGTCCGGATGGATCGCCTCGTACACGAAGTGGAACTGGCTGGGCTCGAGGGGCGCGCCGGTGGACAGGATCGTGTGCAGGCGCGGGAACTTGAACCGCTCGCGCGGGCGCAGGCCCGCCTTCTGCACGCCCGCCAAGAACTTCGGGCTGAGGCCGTGGATGGAGACCCCGTTCTCCTCCGCCAGGCGGAACAGCCGCGTCGCGTCGGGCTGGGTGGGGCTGCCGTCATAGAGCACCAGCGTCGCGCCCTGGGCGAGCCCGCTCACCAGCCAGTTCCACATCATCCAGCCGCAAGTCGTGAAGTAGAAGAGCGTGTCGTCGCGCCGCAAGTCCGTGTGGAACTTCTGCTCGACGTGGTGCTTGAGCAGCGTGCCTCCCGCGCCGTGGACGATGCACTTGGGGGCGCCGGTGGTGCCGGACGAGTAGAGGATGTACACCGGATGGTCGAAGGGAAGCTGGACGAACTCCAGCTTCGGCTCCGCAGTACCGCCTGCACTGCCGCCGGCAAGCTGCGCCCCGTGCGTGAGGAATTCGCTCCAGCCCAGCGCGTGGGGTAGCTGCCGCCCCGTCCCCAAATCCCCGCCGGTCCTTGGATCCCCGCCGAGGAACGGCACGACGATCACGTGCTCGATGGACGGAATCTCCTCCGCCAGGCGCTCCACCTTGTCCAGCACCGCGTGCGCCTTGCCGTTGTAGCGGTAGCCGTCCGCGCAGATGAGCACCTTCGGGTCAATCTGCCCGAAGCGGTCCAGCACGCCCTGGAAGCCGAAGTCGGGGGACGTGCTGCTCCAGATGGCGCCCAGGGACGTGGCGCCGAGCATGGCCACGACCGTCTCTACGATGTTGGGCATGAAGGCGGCCACGCGGTCGCCGGCTGTCACGCCCAGCGCCTTGAACGCCGCCGCGGCGCTTGCGGCCTGCCGGTACAGCTCGCGGTAGGTGAGGGTGCGCCTGGCGGGTCCGCCCGCCTCGGCCTCGGCGATCAGGGCGATGCGGTCGTCCCGGTAGCGCAGCAGGTGCTGGGCAAAATTGAAGCGGGCGCCCGGGAACCACACCTCCTGCGGCGGAGTGGCGCCACGCGCAGCCAAGTCGAGGGTTGCGGGCGAGGCGAAGAAGGAGCGGTCCGGCGGCATACCCGCGTCCGTGAGCACGGCCCGGGGCGCCCGGCTGGCGGCGATCTTTGCGTCATCCCAGACCTCCTGCCAGAACTCCGGCACGTGCTCGACCGACCAGCGGTGGAACGCCGCATAGTCGGCGCAAAGATCCGCGCCCGCCGACCAGCGCGCGGAGGCGTTGCCTGCCGCCCGCGCCGCACCGGCTCCGTCGGCCCCGAGAAACCCGTACTTCGCGTGCAAGGCCAGCATCCACTGGTACATCTGGCTGGCCTGCACGCGCTGGGGCGAGGGCGTCCAGAGGGGCGGGGGAGGCGGAGCAGAGGCGAGGGCGGTCATGGCGGCACCCGAAGAGATTCCAGGCCAGGCTTATCCACACCCATTTCGCCGGGCTTATCCACGGCAGGCGCAAGCCCGGAGCAAGCACGGAGCAAGCTCAGCGCCGGCTCGGCACCCTGCCCGGGGATGTGTTAAGCCGGAGATGTGTTAAACACAGCCAGCAGCGGCGGGCGTTGCTGATGGCGAACGTACCGCGCCGGGCCGGCCGCGTGCAATCGGCCGGCGTGCAATCGGCCGCGTGCAATCGGCCCTGCCGGCCACCCGGCAGTCTCCTCTTCTCCCCGGCTCCCATGATCCCTTGGCTGCATGGCGCGGTGGATGTCCACGTCCACGCTTCCCCCAGCATCTTTCCCCGCCTCTACGACGCCGAAAAGCTCGTGGCGGAGGCCCAGAGCGCCGGGATGCGCGGCCTGCTGCTCAAGGCCCACGAGGGCAGCACGGCGGAGCTGGCCGCGCTCGCGCAGAAGCGCGTCACGCGCCTGCGCGTGCGCGGAGGCATCGTCCTCAATCACTTCGTCGGCGGGTTCAACCCCTACGCGGTGGAGATGAACCTGGCGCTGGGGGGACAGATGGTGTGGATGCCGACCCTCCACGCGGCCAACCACGTGCGCCACTTCGGCTACGCCGGCTTCGCCCACCAGACGCCGCTCGTGCGCAAGTGGGCCGTGCCGCCGCTGAGCGTGCTGGACAGCCGCGGCCGGCTGCTGGACAGCGTGCAGCAGGTGCTCGAGGTGATGGCGGGGCGCACGGCGGCCCTGAGCGCCGGGCACCTGTCCGCGCCGGAGATCGCGGCGCTGTTCAAGGCGGCCCAGGCGCGCAAGATCGCGCGGCTCGTCCTCACCCACGCCGAGCTGCCCCTGATGCGCTGCAGCTTCGCCTTCCAGCAGGAGATGGCGGGCCTGGGCGCGTACATCGAGCGCTCGTTCCTGCCCACCCTGCGGGCGGGGCTGGCCGGCGACGACAACAGCTTTCCCATCGAGCAGACGGCGCGGGAAGTGATGCTGCTGGGGCCCGAGCGCGTGGTGCTGGAGACGGACCTCGGCCAGGCGTCGAACATGCCGCCCAGCGAGGGCCTGGCGCGCTTCTGCCAGCGGCTGCACGAGCTGGGCGTGCCGGAGCCGGCCCTGCGGCGGATGGTGGGAAACAATCCGGCCGCCGTGCTCAACCTCCCGCCGGAGTAAGCCAGCGATGTCCACCATCGCCCGCGTCGCCTGCGACCACTACCGCATCCCGCTGCCCGTCGTGCTCTCGGACGCGACCCACGGGAACATCGCCGCCTTCGAGCTCGTCACCGTGCGCGTGACGGACGCCGAC
>JBGOTW010000070.1:0-16395 GCA_041476685.1 bacterium
CCCGACGATCTCCCGCTCCAGGGCGTCGAGCTGGGCGCGGTCCACGGGCTGGCCCTGGCGGCGCAGCTTGTCCTCCGTCACGATGCCCATCACGCGGGCCGCCTGCTCCCCGCCCATCACCGCGATGCGGTTGTTGGGCCAGGCGAAGATGAAGCGCGGGTCGTACGCGCGCCCGCACATCCCGTAGTTGCCGGCGCCGAACGACGCGCCGATGTGCAGCGTGAGCTGGGGCACAGTCGCGTTGGCCACGGCCTGGATCATCTTCGAGCCGTGCTTGATGATGCCCGCCCGCTCCGCCTCGCGGCCGACCATGTAGCCGGTCGTGTTCTGCAGATAGACGATGGGAATGTTGGCTTGGCAGCAGAGCTGGATGAACTGCGCGGCCTTGGTCGAGCCGTCCGCGTCAATGGGACCGTTGTTCCCGATCAGGCCGACCGCCTGCCCCTCGATGGCGGCGTGGCCGCAGACGGTCTGCACGCCGTAGAGCGCCTTGAAGTCCAGGAAGTCCGAATCGTCCACGATCCGCGCGACGACCTCGCGCACGTCGTAAGGCTTGCGGAAGTCCACGGGCACGGCGCCGGCCAGCTCCTCCGGCGCGTAGCGCGGCTCCTTGAACGCCTTCGGCGGGCGGACGGGAAGCTGCTCATTCCACGGCAGCATGGCCAGGATCTCGCGGGCGATGCGGATGCCGTCGGCGTCGTCCTGCGCCAGGTATTCGCCCAGGCCCGAGACGGTGACGTGCATCTCCGCGCCGCCCAGCTCCTCGTCGCCGGCGATCTCGCCGGTCGCCGCGCGCAGCAGGGGCGGCCCGGCCAGGAACACCTTGGCCCGCTTGTTGACCAGCACCACGTAGTCGGACAGCCCGGGCACGTAGGCGCCCCCGGCGGTGGAGGAGCCGTGCACGACCGTCACCTGCGGGATGCCCCGCGCCGACATGCGCGCCTGGTTGGCGAAGCCGCGCCCGCCCTCCACGAACGTCTCCGCCTGGTAGAGCAGGTTCGCACCGCCGGATTCCACCAGCCGCACGACGGGCAGCTTGTTCTCCAGCGCGATCTGCTGCATGCGGAGGTTCTTCTTCATCCCCATTGGCGTGACCGTGCCGCCCTTGATCCCGCTGTCGGAGGCGCCCACGACGCAGCGGATGCCCGCGACCGTGCCGATCCCGCCGATGCTGCCGCCGCCCTGGATGCCTTCGGCGCCGTCGTCGTCGTGCATCTTGTAGCCGGCGAGGGTGGAGAGCTCGAGCCAGGGCGCGCCGCGGTCGAGCAGCATGGCGATGCGCTCGCGGGGCAGCAGCTGGCCGCGCTTGCGGAACGTCTCCACCTTCGCGCCCGAGACCTCGCGCACCTTCTGCTCCAGCGCGCGGAACTGGCCGATCAGGGCCAGCATCTGCTCCCGGTTGGCGCGGAAGCCCTCGGAGTTCGGGTCGAGGCGGCTGTCGAGGATGGCCATGGCGGCGGATCGCGGAGGGTGCGGTGCGCGGGAGAAGCGGTTCGGCTTAGGAGAAGCGGGCTCAGTCGCGCAGCACCTTCGGCAGCTCCGCGAGCGGAAAGCCGTCGAACACGGGCGCCGGCCGCCCGCGCTTGGCCGGGTGCCAGTTCGGCCGGACGTTCGGCACGGCGCCGTCCACGCGCAACGTGGTCCCGGAGATGAACGCCGCCGCTTCCGACAGCAGGAAGCAGATCGCGGCGGAGACCTCGCTCTCGCTGCCCAGGCGCCCCAGCGGCACCAGCTCCTTCAGGCCCCGGATGTGCTCGCGCATAGCCTCCGGATAGTGGTCCAGGCCCGAGGTCGCGATCCAGCCCGGCGCCACGGCGTTGACGCGCACGTTCGCGCCCGCCCATTCCAGCGCCGCGGTCTCGGTGAAGTTGACCATCCCCGCGCGGGCCGCGCCCGAGTGCCCCATGCCCGGCATGCCGTTCCACATGTCCGCCACCATGTTGACGATGGCGCCGCCGTGCCCCTCCATCCACTGGGTGTAGCACTCGCGCGCCATCAGGAACCCGCCGGTGAGGTTGTTGCGCACGACCGTGTCCCAGCCCTTCTGGCTGATGGCCGCCAGGGGCGCGGCGAACTGCCCGCCGGCATTGTTCACCAGGTGGTCAATCCGCCCGAAGCGCCCGAGGATGGCGGCGACCGTCGCCTTGACGGGCTCCTCCTCGCGGATGTCGCAGGCGAAGCTATCGGCCTCGCCGCCGGCCGCGGCAATCTCCTCCTGCACCGCGACCAACCGCTCTCGCCGCCGGCCGAGGAGCGCCACCCGCGCCCCCAGTGCGGCCAGCTCGTGGGCGGTGCAGCGCCCGATCCCGCTCCCGCCGCCGGTGACGATCGCCACTTGCCCGGCGAACAGTCCCGCCCGGAAGATGGAACGGTAGGCCGCGGGCATCGGGGACTCCGCTGGGTTGGACGGGACGGCGGATGACTCCAATTGCATAGCGCACCCAGGCGCGGCGGGACAGCCCCACTCGCGTGGGAGGCTCTTGCGCGGGCACCCAAACGGCGAAAGCCGGAATCTTTCGCATGGGTGACCCTCAGCGGGTCAATGGCGGGTCGCACAGTTCACCCACCCGCCCCGCAGCGCGCAGGTACCCCATTGAGCGCAGTGGCGGTGGGATCGCCCGATGCCGAGCACGTGCGCGAGGTACAAGCCTCATTGGGCGGGGGCGGGGCCCGGAGCCGGAAAGAGTCAGGTGTTTCCCGACACTCGCTCCTCCGCACGCACCCATCCCGACCCCGGCGCGGCAGCTCGCAACTGGGCCGGCAATGAAGTGTGTTCCCAGCAGTCCGCGCCCCGCTGCCCATCCGCTCCAAAATGCTACTTGAACGCTAGCTTAGCGGGGGGTTGGCGCAGCACCGGGCGCAGGCTCGCCGAGGCTCGCCAGGCCATTCATAAAAATCAATAATATCAATTAATAAGAGAAAATCGCGAAAACGAACCCAACGCCGTTGGGCGTTGCCGTGCTCCCCTTGCGTCCGAAGAAGAGCAGGGGTCGCGGACTACTGGCTCGCCGTGCGGGCGCAGCGGAAGCCCACGTCCTGCCAGGCGAGGTTGGGATTGCTGGAGCCGCGGAACCAGGTGAGCGCCGAGCGCTGGTCGGTGGCCCAGGAGCCGCCGCGCACCACCCGTTCCCGCCCGAACTTCGCGTTGGCTGTGCTGCCGCCCGGATAGGGCTGGAGCAGGTCGGCCACCCACTCCCGCACGTTGCCGGCGAGGTGCTTGACGCTGTACGGGCTGACGTCCCGATTGGCGGACTGCGCGGGCTCACTGTGGGTCTTGCCCGACTCGCGCGTGACGGCGAAGCCCGGGGAGAAGCCTGGGCCGCTCCAGGGGAAGTTCTGGCCGCCCGTGCCGCGCGCGGCCTTTTCCCACTCGGGCTCCTGCGGCAGGCGTTTGCCGACGTAGCGGCAATACTGCTGGGCGTCGTCCCAGCTGATGCCGACAACCGGCAGATCTTGCGTGCCGGCCGGCGCAAAGTTGCCGACCCAGCCCACAGGCGGGCGGTAGTTCCGCTCCGTCACGAACTTCTGGTACTCGAGGTTGGACACCTCGGCGACGTCAATGAAGAAGGCGTTGACGTTGACCTGGTGCGAAGGGGCTGCGTCGCCACCCTCGGCATTGCTGCCCATGATGAACGGACCGGCCGGCACGTAGGCCATGCCCGGCGGCGCGACGGGGGCCGCGTTGCCTGAGGGACGCGAGCCGGCGGCCGGGGCCTCGTCCATCCGGAGCAGGTCCGCCCATTCGATCACGCCGTTGAAGATGTTCAGCAGCTTCAGGCTGGCCAGCATGGCGCCGTCCTGGCGGCGCGTGACGGTGCCGTAGATGAAGGCGTCCACGCCGTACAGTTCGCCCAGGCGCTTGGCGTTCTTCTCGTCGATGAACGCCTGCTGGTTGAGCTGCTGCTCGGCGACGATGAGCTGGATGTTCTCCCGATCCACCACCTTGAAGTTGCCGGCGCGGCTCAGGGCGACGGACATCTGGTCCATCACGGCCTCGGGCGCGAACAGGCCGCCGGTGTCGATGCCCCAGAAGCTCACCAGCCGGATCTTCGACTGCTGCAAGCGCGGCAGGTCCTTGGCGAGGGAGGCGACTACATTCCTGCCCAGGTTCTGCAGGATCCCGGCTTCGAGGGGGACATCGGTGACGGGGAACGAGTCCGCCCAGGCGATGGCGGAGTTCTGCACGTCGATCGCCTTGAGCACCAGCGCGTCGCGATAGAGCGTCCCGTAGAGGAAAAGGTCCACGCCGAGCAGCTTGCCCAGTTCCTGGTACTTCTGCGCGGACACGAAGTCCTGCAGCTGGACGGACTGCTCCTTGAGGATGAGATTGAGCTTGGAGCGGTCCACCACCCGCAGGCGCTGGCCGCGCACGATCTTCACGTTGGTGAAGTCGATCAGCGTGTCCACGTCGAGCGCCGCGCCGCCGGCCTGGCGGATCCTGGAGAACGCAACGGTCTGGTACTTCTTGTCGGGAATCTGCTGGAGCGAATCGGCAATCTGGCCGGCGAGGGCCTCGATATCGACAGCCGCGGCGCTGTGGCCCCCCAGCGCCGCGGACACTGCCACGAGCGCCAGGGCGAGCGGCACTGCACGCAGGAGCCTGTTCGGCAGCGAACGGGCTTTCCGTTCCAGGACGGCTCGCATCATCGGCTCCGTTCCCCAATCAGGCAGCGCTCCCGGCCAGATTGACCGAGACGATCTTGGAGACTCCGGCTTCTTCCATGGTGACGCCGTAAAGCAGGTCGCCGATCTCCATGGTGCGCTTGTTGTGCGTGATGATAATGAATTGGGACTGTCCTGTCATGCTCTGGATCAGGCGGTTGAAGCGTCCCACGTTCACGTCGTCCAGCGGCGCATCCACTTCGTCCAGCAGGCAGAACGGGCTGGGCTTGATGAGGAAGAAGGAGAAGATAAGGGAGATCGCCGTCAATGCCTTCTCGCCCCCGGAGAGCAGGTTCAGGCTCTGCAGCTTCTTGCCGGGCGGCTGGGCGACGATATCCACGCCGGCCAGGAGCGGATCGTCCGAATCGGTCAGCACCAGCCGGGCCTCGCCTCCTCCGAACACCCGAGGAAACAGGGCCTGGAACTGCTCGTTGACCTTGTCGAAGGTTTCCCGAAAGCGGCGCCGGGACTCCTGATTCATCTTTCGGATTGAAGTCTCCAAGTCTTGAATCGCGCGATCCAGATCGGCCTTCTCCGTGGTCAGGAATCCCAGCCGCGTCGTGAGTTGCTCGTACTCTTCCGGTGCCCCCAGGTTGACCCCGCCCATCTCCCTAAGTTCGCCTTGGGCGCGGGAAAGGGCCTGATCCAGCGTCTTCTCGTCCCGGCCTTCGGCGAGGACCCCCTCTGCGCCTTCCGGCGGAACGACGCCAGGAGGAAGCTGGGCCTGCCATTGCTCGAGTCGCATTCGCTCCTGGGCAAGCTTCTTGTCAATATCATGGACGCGGCTCTGGCGCCCTTCGAGGGCCTGCCGGCACGACTTTATCTCTCCCTCCAGCTCCCGGCCCCGCTGCTCCCGCTCATCGAAGGACTGGGAAGCCTGGCGCACGGCGGCCCGCAGCTCCTCCAGCTCCGTCTGTTGGGCCGATAGGGCGGGAATCAGGTCGGCCAGCTCCTGCTCGGCGGAGGCGAGATTCTGGCCGTGCTGCTCGACTTGCGCGCGGGTCTCCCCGTGCTTGCGGACCAGCTCGGCTTCCGCCTCGCTCAACTCTGCGACGCGCCGCTGGTGATCGTCCAGGCGGGTCTTGAGCCGCTCATACTCCATCCGCCGCTGGGTGAGACGGTGGGCGAACTGGTCGGCCTGGGCCTTCAACGCATCGGCCTGCGCCTGCAGCTGTGGAAACTCGGCTTTGAGACCCTGCTCCCGGGCCGAGAGACGCTCGGCCAGCTGCACGGCCGCGGCGCGCTGCTGCCGGAAACGCTCCAGCTCTTCGGCCATGCGCGTGCCATCGGCTTCCTGCTGGGCCAAGGTTGAACGCAGGCGGCCGCACTCGCGCTCGGCGGCGGCGGATTCGGTCTCGGCATGCTTCAGGGCCAGCATGACCTCGCCGCGCTGCTGCTCCAGTGCCAGGCGCCGGGCCTCGAGCTGCTGGCCGCGCTCGGCCAGTTCCGTTTCGGCGCGCTGCTCTGCGGCCAGCGCGCGCTCCAGCTCGGCCAGGCGGCCGTCCAGCGATTCGATCTCGCCGCGCCGTTGCAGAATCCCCAGGGTCGGCGATCCGGCGCGGCCGAGGGTGACGATGCAACGGGTGTCCACGGAAAAACGCCCGTCCCGGGCCAGCCATTCGCTTCCGGAAGGGCCGTCGCTGGCGGGCAGGGGATAGGCCGGGCTTCCGGCGGGCAACAGCCGCACAGCCCCGAACAAGGCCTCCCGCAGCGCCCCCATGTCAGGCGCAAAAGGCACGTCGCCTGCCAGACGCTCGCTGCCTGACGGTGCCGGAGGCGTCTGGGGCAGGGCGTCCAGTGCGACGAACCGCAGCCCGCCCAGGTTCTCCCGGCTCAGCTGCTCCTCGATGCGCGCCAAGCTGGCCGCTTCGCGCACGACGATCACTTCGAGGAATGGGGCGAGGAAGTCTCCGGCCCACTCCACAAGCCCCGCGGGCGGTTGGATCAGCTCGGCCAGGGGTCCGACAATGCCCAGCTCTGCGCAGCGGGCAGGGTCGCCGGCGATGCGATCCATGAACGTGCGCACGCCCTCGCCGTAGCCTTGGTGGGCGGACTGGATCTCGCGCAGGGTCTTCAGGCGCGAGCGGGCTTCCATTGCGTCGCGCTCGGTGGCCGCATGACGCTTGCGATGGTCCTGGCTGGCCTGATGGAAGTCCTGAATCTGTCCGGCCAGCTCCTGGGCCTGGACTTCCACTGAGGCCAGCGTGGCGCGGCTTTCCTGCTCCCGGGCCGTTCCGGCCGCCCGCGTCGCCTCGGCTGCCTGCAGCGCGTCGCGCAGGCTCGCGATCTGGGCGCCCAGCCCGGCCAGCCGCCGCTCATCCTCGGCGATGCGCTGGTCCAGCAGGCCGGCTTGGCTGCGGCACCCGGTGAGCTGGGTGGCGGCTTCGAAGAGCTGCTCCTGGGCCTTGCGCACCTCGTCGGCCTTGGCCTGCGCGGCCGACTGGTGCTGATCGGTCGCGGCACTTTCGGCGACAATGGTCTGTTCCACCCGGGCTGCGAGCTGGCGGGCGTCGGCTTCCTCGGCGGCCAGGGCCGTGCCTTGCGCGCGGGTGGCCTCCAGCTTCGCGGTCAGCTCGGCCTCCGCACCGCCTAGCTGGGCGAGCCACTGCCGGAAGTTGGTCTGCGTCTGAGCCAGCACGAGCCTGCGCGTCTCACCCTTGGAAAGCTCCTGCTCCTTGTGGTAGGCGGCGCTGCGGCGGCCGGTCAGGTCCTTCTGCCGCTGCTCCTGCTCGAGCACGAGGGTCTCGAGATCGGTGGAATGCCTGGCCAATTCCTGCTCGACAACGAGGGCATCGGCAGTGGCGCCCTGCAGCGCGGACTCCAGCTGGCGACACTGGGCCGCACTCTTCGCATAGCGCAGGCGAGCCAACTCCGAACCGAGCGCGGTGACCTGCTCCTGCAACGCGAGGAAGATGTTCGCCTTCTCAGTCTGGTCGCGGAGCGTTTCCTCCTGCCTCTGCAGCTCGGACATGACGTCCTGCACGCGCAACAGGTTCTGGCGGGTCTGCTCGAGCTTTTTCTCCGCGGAGATGCGCCGGGTCTTGAAGCGCATCACGCCGGCGGCTTCTTCCATGAACGTGCGGCGCTCCTGGGGCGTGGCGGTGACGAATTCCTCGACTTTCCCCTGCTCGACGATGGAATAGGAACGCCCCGCCACGCCGGTGTCCATGAGCAGCTCCCGCACGTCGAGCAGGCGGCAGGTCATGTTGTTGATGAGGTATTCGCTTTCGCCCGTGCGGTACAGGCGGCGGGTCACCGAGATCTCCGCGAACTCGCGATACTTCTCGAGGGTCTCGCCGTCGCGGTTGTCGAACAGGATGGTGACTTCGCTGCGCCCGATGGGCTTGCGCGTCGCGCTGCCGGAGAAGATGACGTCGCCCATCGCGCTGCCGCGCAGGAAGCGCGCGCTCTGCTCGCCGAGCACCCAGCGGATGGCATCGGCGACGTTGCTCTTGCCGCAGCCATTGGGACCGACGATCAGCGTGATGCCGTTCTCGCGGAACTCCAGTTCCGTTTCGTCGCAGAAGGACTTAAACCCGACCAGCTTCACCTGTTTGAGCTTCATGCCCATCCTCTAGGCAAAACACGGCGCCGCGCTCCGGCTGCGCTTCCGCGTGGTTCTCCGCCGGCGTTGCACGGGCCCTGGACCGAGCCGGTGCGCTGCGGAGGAAACATCCTGTTTCGAGCGGTGCGTGTGGCGTCCGTGCCAACCCGATGCTGCTTGAGTGTGAAAAGAGATGCCTGCGTGTCGCTGCGAGGCGGCCTCCCCGCCGCTTCCCCCTTGTTATGGCGTACTGGACGAAAAGATCAATCCGAAAAATGCAGCCGGGGGATTGACCGGTACAAGGGGGAGCCTACTCGGGCCTGGACTGGATATCGAAGGGGTATTGAGGCGGGACTTTACAGACAGGAGCGAGGGCGCCCGCGCGGGCGCCCCCATCCCTGATCCGGAAGGATCAAACGTCGAAATACAGGAAGAACTCATGGGGTGACGGGCGGCTATCCACGGGCTTGATCTCATTCTCGATCTTGTAATTGATCCAGTACTCGATCACGTCCGGCGTGAACACGTTGCCCTTCATCAGGTACGCATGGTCCCGCTCCAGCTCGCCGAGCGCCTCGCGCAGCGTCCCGGGCATCTTCGGCACTTTTGCGGCTTCCTCCGGCGGCAATCCGTAGATGTCCTTGTCGAGCGGCTCACCTGGATGGAGCTTGTTCTGGATCCCGTCGAGGCCCGCCATCATCATCGCCGCGAAGGCGAAGTAGGGATTGCATGTCGCGTCCGGCACGCGGTACTCGAGCCGACGCGCCTTGGGCGAGTTGACGACAGGGATGCGGATAGCCGCAGAGCGGTTCCGGTTGGAGTAGGCCAGGTTGATCGGCGCCTCGAAGCCCGGCACCAGCCGCTTGTAGCTGTTCGTGGAGGGGTTGGTGAAGGCGGCCAGCGATTTGGCATGCTTGAGCAAGCCGGCGATGTAGTTCAGTCCCAGCTCGCTCAGGCCCGCGTACTTGTCGCCCGCCATCAGCGGCTTGTTCCCTTTCCAGAGGGACTGGTGCGTGTGCATCCCGCTGCCGTTGTCACCGTACATCGGCTTGGGCATGAACGTCGCCATCTTGCCGTGCTTCTGAGAGATGCCGCGGATGATGTACTTGTACCATTGCAGCTTGTCGGCGCAGTCCACCAGCGTGGAGAACTTGAAGTTGATCTCGTGCTGGGCCGGGGCAACCTCGTGGTGTGCGCGCTCGATCTCGATGCCCAGGCTTTCCATGCACAGCACCATCTCGTTGCGCATGTCGAGCATGGTGTCCATGGGTCCGGCGGGGAAGTACCCTTGCTTGTTGCGGACGACGTAGCCCATGTTCGAGCCTTCTTCCATCCCGCTCGTCCAGGTCCCCTCTTGCGTGTGAATCTCGTAGAACCCGCCAGCGGAGCTGGTGTCGTAGCGGACGCCATCAAAAACGAAGAATTCGGCCTCGGGCCCGAAATAGGCGGCATCGGCGATGCCCGTGGACTTGAGGTACTTCTCCGCCTTCTTCGCCACGTTGCGCGGGTCGCGGGTGTAATCCTCGCCCGTGACGGGATCGCGGATGTCGCACAGCAGCGATAGCGTCGGCTCCGCGAAGAACGGATCGATTTTCGCCGTGGTTGCATCCGGCACCACCGTCATATCGCTGGTTTCGATGCTTTGCCAGGCGCGGATCGAGGAGCCGTCGAAGTTGATCCCTTCCTCGAATGAATGCTCGCCGATCTGCCTGATAGGGATCTGGAAGTGCTGCCAGGTTCCGATGAAGTCCTGGAACTTCAGGTCGACGATGGTGACTTTCTTGTCTTTGGCCAGCTTCAGTGCGTCCGATGGTGACATTGCCATGGTGGTACCTTTCACTGGTTGAATACCCTGCGTTGTGGGGTTGCCGGTACGGGATCCGCTCCCGCCCTACCCGATCTTCCCGAGCAGCCGGGCAATCGGTCTGCCGAACAGAGCGGACGTCGAGTCCGCGCTCTTAGACTGCTTCCTCGCCCTTCTCCCCGGTACGGATTCGAATTGCCTCATCCATGGGGAGAATGAAGATCTTGCCGTCTCCGATACGGCCGGTCTTTGCCGAGCCGATGATGGCTTCCACCGCCTTCTCGACCAGGTTGTCGGGAAGCACGAGCTCAAGTTTGATCTTCGGCAGGAAATCAACCACGTACTCGGCGCCGCGATACAGCTCCGTGTGGCCCTTCTGCCGGCCGAAACCCTTCACTTCGCTCACCGTGACGCCGCGGATTCCAACGGCATCCAGCGCTTCCTTCACTTCCTCGAGCTTGAAGGGTTTGATGATGGCCTCAATCTTTTTCAAATTTACTCTCCGGTGGAAAACACAGTATGACCTCTACTGTGACCTCGTCGGCTGCTGATCGCGCCGCACTGATGACGGCTCAAGGGCCTCCGCATGCGGAGCGCGAGGAACACGCATCCCGCCGACCTTCCGGACCCCGCCGTGCCTCCCTGAAAGGCAACGCGCGGTCCTTCGGCGGTCGCAATAGTCCGCACGGCAGGTGGGTCCGCTGCCGCCGGAACCGCTGTAGAGTGAATCGACGGGCCCTGAGAGTTCCCGTCCTGGAGTCGTGCCTAGACCAGCGAAAGCGAGCATGGATCGTACGACCCTAAACGCTATCGTTAACGAATACGCCCTGCATTTGCAAGTCGAAAAAGGAATAGGGGCTGCGACCCGGGAGCGCTACGTCGCGCTTGCCAGGGGTCTGATTGCCCTCTGCAATCAGGATCCCGCGGCCCTCTTTCTCTCCCCTGATTGGACCCTCGCCGAGCTGGACCGCCGGGTCGTCGAATCCTTCCTCAACACCCTGAAGGCAGAACGGCACTGGAAACCGATGTCCATGGCCTACTACATCACCTCCCTGAGCGCCTTCTTCCGTTTCTTGAAGGCCCGCAACCACATTACCCGCAATCCCTGCACACGCATGCGCCCGCCCTTGAGCGGCGAACTTGAAGCGCCTCCTGATGGCGAGGCGGAGGCCGTGCTGCGCATGCTCGCGCAACCTGGCGATACCCTGGACGCAGCCCGCCGTCAGCTCGCGCTGGAGCTGCTGTATGGCGCAGCATTGCGCCCAGCCCAGGCCTTCCGGATCGCGGCACTCGAAGTGGCTCCCGGCGCGGTGCGCATCCGCAGCGGCGAATCGTGGCTGGAATTCTCCCTTTCGCCCGAGGGAATTGCGCGCGCCGAACAGTATCTGGACAAGCGCAGGGAGGTGCTGGAGCGCCTGCACGCTCCCGGTTCCCCGGCCAGAAGTGCCTCATTTTGGGTGGATCGGCGCGGCCGGCCGTGTTCGCCTGCCCGCCTGGGGCGCCAGGTCACACGCGCCATGCAGGCGCACGGATTGAGCGGCGGGCCCGCCACCTTGCGGGTGCTCGCGGCGCGGCACTTCGCTGAACGGGGCGCGGACGTGCGCTCTGTACAGAAATTGCTCAAGGCCCGCCGCCTGGGCCAGGTGGACCGGTACCAGCCCCGGGCGGACCTCAAGCGTCTGACCCATCAATTCCGCCGCGCGCATCCACGCCAAGGTGTCGAGTAGCTATGCTTACCTGCCAAAGAGCCCTGTTTTCGCTCCCCGAGGGGATGCACTTCCTGAACTGCGCCATGCTCTCGCCGCTGCTGAAGAGCGTCGAGGCAGCCGGTATCGAGGGTATCCGCCGCAAAGCTGTCCCTTCCCGCATCCAGGCCGCCGATTTCTTTGCCGGGGGCGAGGAATTGCGCAGCCTGCTCGCGCGCCTGATCCACGCCGAGGCCGACCAGATCGCCCTCATCCCCTCGGTGAGCTACGGCATCGCCATCGCCGCCCGCCACGTCCGGCTCAAGCCCGGCCAAAACGTGGTCATGCCCGCCGAGGAGTTTCCCAGCAACGTCTATGGCTGGATGGAGCGCTGCAAGCAGGACGGCGGCGAAGTGCGCTTCGTCGCCCGCCCGGAGCCCACGGACGGCATCGCCGCGGAATGGAGCGGCCGCATCATCCAGGCCATTGACCGCCATACCGCCGCCGTCAACCTGACGGCCGTGCACTGGACCGACGGGACGCGCTTCGACCTGGCCGCGATCGGGCGCCGTGCGCGCGAGGTGGGGGCGTGGTTCATCCTGGACGGCACCCAATCGGTGGGCGCCCTGCCCTTCGACTTCGCGGAGCTCCAGCCCGACCTGCTCGTCTGCGCGGGGTACAAGTGGCTGCTCGGGCCCTATCAGTACTGCTTCGCCGCCTTTGGCCCGCGCATGCTTCAGGCCGAGCCGCTGGAGCACAGCTGGATCAGCCGCGAAGGCAGCGAGGACTTCACTCAGCTTACCCAATACCGCGACGGGTACCAGCCCGGCGCCCGGCGCTTCGACGCGGGCGAGCACTCGAACTTCATCCTCGTGCCGATGCTGAGCGCTGCGGTGCGCCAGATCCTGGCTTGGGGCGTGGCGGAAATTCAGGTGTACTGCGCGCGCCAGGCGCAGGGGCTGGCGGATGCACTAGGCGAGGGGCCTTTCCGCGTGGCGGCGCCGCAGGACCGGGCCGGGCACCTGTTCGGTGTGCGCGTCCCGCCCGGCGTCGCCCTGCCCAAGCTCGTGGAGGAACTCAAGCGCCGCGACGTGCACGTGTCGGTGCGCGGAAGCGCAGTGCGAGTCTCGCCTCACGTGTACAACTCCCCGGAAGACCTGCAGGCCCTGGCCGAGGCGCTGCGCGGGGCGGTCTAGGTGCAACTTCATTCGGGCGTGTGGCACACCGCTTCGATATTGTTTCCATCCGGATCGAACACGAAGGCCCCGTAGTAGTGCGGATGGTACTGGGGCCTGAGGCCCGGCGCGCCATTGTCCTTGCCTCCGGCGGCCAACGCCGCCTTGTGGAAAGCGTCCACCCCCTTGCGATTCGTGGCGACGAACGCGACGTGAATGGGCGCCGCGCCGGATCCCGCTCCGATCCAGAAGTCCGGTTGGTCGGGTGCGCCGAATCCGGCCGCTTCGCCGAATTGCATCGCGACCCGGTACCCGAGCGGCTTCAAGGCCGACTCGTAGAACGACCGGCTCTTCCCGAAATCCTTCACCTTCAGGGAAATGTGATCGATCATGCTCTCCTCCTTATCCGCGCGATCCTACGTCTTTCCCCCGGCCACCAGCATCAGGGCAGCCGTGATGAAATGGTTGATCGGCGTCGGTACGCCCAACTCCCTCCCCAGCCGAGCCGCCGTACCATTGAGCGCGTCCAATTCCAGCGGCTGCCCGTTGAGCACGGACAATCCCATGGACGGACGCATTTCGGCGGGAAGCTTGTCGTAACCCGCCATGGCTTCCGGCACGATGCTGGCGGGCAAGGGCACGCCCTTGCGCCTGGCCAGGGCTTCCACCTCCTGCATGCAGCCCACGAACATGGCGCGCGTTTCCGGACTCTTGAGGATCGGCCCCAGCGTCGAGCGGGTCAGTGCGCTCATTCCGCCCGCGGCGCAGATGGCGAGGAATTTTTTCCACACATCCACCTGGATCTGCTCGGACAAATCGGCGACGATCCCCGCCTGCTTGAACACATCGAGCACAGCCTTTGCGCGGGGCGACGTGCCCCCCGCAAGCTCGCCGAACACGATCCGGTTCAGCGGGCCCACCTGCCGGATGACCCCAGGCGCGTTGATGGACGAGGAGACCTGGCACATGCCCCCCAGCACGCGCTCGGTCCCGACGACGCCGGCGATCCGTTCGGCGATGTCCACGCCGTTGAGCAGCGGCAGCACGAGACTGTCCTTGTGCAGGATCGGCAATAGCCCCCGCGCCGCCCCTTCCAGGTCGTAGGCCTTGGTCGTCATTAGCACGAGGTCCGCTGTACCCAGGCTGGCCGGCTGATCCGCGACGGAGACCTTCGGCAAGACGAACTCCCCCATGATCTGGCTTTCCACCCGCAAACCCTGCCCGCGCAGGGCCGCCAGGTGCGCTCCCCGTGCAATAAAGCTGACGTCCAGGCCGGCCTTGGCCAACACGCCGCCGAAGAACCCGCCGACTCCGCCTGCCCCCATCACGACGATTTTCATGCCTGCCCCTTCCGATGATTCCGCCTCGCGTGCGCGCCCGGCAGCGACTCGGAACGACTTGCGCACGCCGGAGCGAGCCCGAGCGAACAGCGGAGCGCCTACGTGAAAAGCCTGGCAAGGCTACTTGCGGCCCGCCACATGCAGCTTGAGAGCGGCAGTAATGAACCCGTTAATCGGCGTCGGAATGCCCAGCTCATTGCCGAGCCGCACCGCAGTTCCATTCAGGGCATCCAGTTCCAGCGGATTGCCCTGCTCCAACGAGAGCAACAGGGACGGACGCGTCTCGAAGGGCAGCTTATCGCACAGGGCAAGCGTGTCCTGGACGACCGTGGCTGGGAGCGGAATACCCTTGCGCCGGGCCAAGGCCTCGACTTCCTGCATGCAGCCCACGTACAGCGCGCGCGTATCCGGGTCCTTGAGCACAGGCCCCAGCGTGCTGCGCGTCAAGGCGCATATTCCTCCCGCGGCGTCGATGAAGAGGTACTTGCTCCACACATCCACCTGAATGCTAGCGGAAAGCTCCGCCGTGATCGCCGCGCCCTTGAACACGTCGAGCACCGC
This sequence comes from bacterium, assembly GCA_041476685.1. Taxonomy (GTDB): domain Bacteria; phylum SAR324; class SAR324; order SAR324; family JACQKK01; genus JBGPEV01. The sequence continues at coordinate 14,772 of JBGOTW010000070.1, forward strand.
CTGGGTACGGGGCGTGATCCCCCCGGCCAGTTCCCCGAATACTATCTTGTTGAGCGGGCCAACCTGACGGATATTGCCGGGCGACTTGATGGCCGAGGAGACCTGGCACATACCGCCCAACACCCGCTCCGCCCCGATGACGGTGGCGAGCCGGTCGGCAATGTCCACGCCGTTAAGCAGCGGCAGCACGAGGCTGTCCTTGCGCAAGGCCGGCAGAAGCGACCGTGCCGCGCCTTCCAGGTCGTAAGCCTTCGTCGTCATCAGGACGAGGTCTACTGTGCCGATGTCCGCCGGCCGCTCCGCGGCGATTACTCTGGGCAAGCTGAAATCTCCCGCCGACTGGCTCTCGACCTTCAGCCCATGAGCGCGCAGGGCTTCCAGGTGCGCGCCGCGCGCGATGAACGTGACGTCCTGGCCGGACTTGGCCAGCAGGCCGCCGAAGAAGCCCCCGACTCCGCCCGCACCCATCACTGCGATCTTCATGCCCGACTCCCCGGTGGCCATTGAGCGGGGCTTCCGCCCCGGCACGGTTATGCCGGGCTTATAGCACAGTCCCCAAGCGAGGCCAGCCCGGCGCGAGGCCAGAGGGAGCCACCCGGACGACAGCTCCACTCCCGGATCCGGTGATCCTGGGCCGCCGGCAAAACGACCCCCCTTTGCCCGCGCAGCCACGATTCAGTAGGGTGCGCAAGGCCCGTGGCAATCCGCTATCCGCGCCCCAGCGCGTGGAGGCTGAAGCGGCGTGTCGCATGCCGCGGGAGCGCCGGCATTGATGCTGGCGCAGTTACCCGGTTCCCGATGAGGGTCTGATGGGCGAATTCGACCTCATTGCCAAGCTCGCCGCGCGCCTGGGGCGACCTCGCATTCCCGGCGCAATCGGTATCGGACACGACTGCGCGGCGTTGCCCGACCGCGATGGCTTCCTGCTACTCAAGTGCGACGCCGCGGTGGAGGGCCGCCATTTCGTGCGCGGGCTGCTTCCGCCCGCCGATCTCGGCTGGCGCCTCGCGACGGCCAACGTCAGCGACGTGGCGGCCAGCGGGGGCAGGCCGACGGCCGCCCTGATGTCGCTTGGCGTGCCCAGCGGGCTTCCGGAGACCGAGCTCGAGGGCATCTACGACGGGCTGGCCGAGGCATCCCGGACTTACGGATTCGACGTGCTGGGGGGCAACGTCTCCGGGGCCGGCGAGCTGTTCCTGGACATGTTCATCGTAGGCCGCGCGCGGCGTTTCGTTCCTCGCAGCGGCGCCCAGCCCGGCGATCTGGTCGTCGTGAGCGGGCCCCTCGGGGACAGTGCCGCCGGCTTGGAGGTGCTCAAGCGCGACGGACCGGGCGCCCTGGACCATCCCCTCGTCCTGCGCCATCGCCGCCCACGCGCCCGGCTGGACCTGGTGGACGCGCTGCAGGGTGCGGCGCGGGCCTGCATCGACATCAGCGACGGCCTGTCTTCCGAACTCAACCACGTGGCGAAAGCCAGCGGCGTCTGCCTGTCCGTGGAGCGGCAGCGCATTCCTATCTCCGAGGACCTGCGCCGCCACGCCGCCGCAGCGGGCCGCGAGGCGCTGGACTATGCGCTGGCCGGCGGCGAGGATTACGAATTGCTGTTCACCGTTCCGCGCGGCGG
>JBGOTW010000071.1:0-16317 GCA_041476685.1 bacterium
CGGCAGACTGCGCAGTTCGCGGTGGTCGTCGAGCAGAGATGGCGCAGTTCATCAGCCATGTGAGTCACCCAGCTGGCAGCGGGGACAAACCACGCCCCGATTGCCCCTCCCCTCAGAAAACTCACCCCACCCCAATACCTGCTCACGACAATTGACTTTGGTCAAGGAACTTCTCCATCCCTGCCCAGCCGGGGGCTATCATGGAGGCAGTAGCATTGAATCGAATCCGCCCCCGGAGGCCGTTGGACCTAGGGGCCAGACCGCGAGAATTCAATCGTACATGGGAGCGACGCCACGAATCAGGACCGATGCGCCCGCGCGGGAATGGCGGCGGCGGACACGGATGAAGGCATCGGACGTGTCGCAGCCTGTTCCGCAACCGCTCCCTCGGAGATGAGGTCATGACTGGCAAGGAACCCGCAAGTCGCACAGAAGCCACGCCGGTGCCGCGCGAAACCGCATATTCTCCTTTCTACGCCTTACAGAGGCGCATTAATCGGGACTTCGATGCCCTGTTCAACCGCTTCTTTTCCGACGAATGGCCGGCTTGGCCGAGCGAGTCCGAAATCGGCCCGCGGATCAATGTGTCGGAAAAAGACGGCGTGATCCAGGTGGAAGCGGAAGTGCCGGGCCTGGAGAGCAAGGACCTCGAAGTGTCCGTGAACGAAAACATTCTGACACTGAAGGGCGAGCATCGCGAAGAGAAGGAAGAAAAGGGCAAGGAGATGATCCGTAAGGAGTTCTCCTGCAAAAGCTTCCAACGCAGCATCGCCCTGCCCGCGCGGGTGCAGGCCGAGAAGGCCGAGGCTTCTTTCGACAAGGGCATCCTGAAGCTGAAGCTGCCTATGGCGCAGGAGGATCGCGAGCGCGTGAAGAAGATTCCCATCAAAGCCGCATAGACATTTCGCAGTCGGTTTCCCGAGGCCGGCGCTTTCGCCGGCCTCCCCCCCCCAAAAACAATTGACATGCGGAGGGTAGCACTGTACGCGCCCCGCGGACTGCTACGCAGGGAGTGGCGTGCTATGCGGGGCGGTCTCGCTTCGAAGCGTGACGCGCCGAGGTTGCTTATTTTGCCGCGACCGCCATGATCTCGACCAGCAGTTCCGGATTGGCCAGCCGGGCCTCCACCGTGGCGCGCGCCGGGGGATTGTGCGCATCCATCCACGCGTCCCAGACCTGGTTCATCGCGGCGAAATTGCGGATGTCCGACAGGAAGATTTGCGCGGAAAGCAGCTTGGCCTTGCTGGTGCCGGCTTTGGCCAGCAGGCCGTCGATCTTGCGCAGCACCTCTTCGGTCTGCCCCTTCACATCCGCCTTTCCGTTATCGGCCACCTGCCCGGACAGGAACACCAGTCCGCCTGTCGCCGGATCCGCGTGCACCACGGCGGCGCTGAGCCGCTTGCCGGGATCGATGCGCGTTATTGCCACGTGAACCTCCGTCGGATATTGAGACTGCGGGGGGGAGCGCCTGCTCCCGGAATCCCTGCGCCGCCGGATCGCCATGCCGAATGCGCCTGCGGCGCGTCGTGCCGCACGTTTGGCGTACCACGTTTCCCGGGCAGCCGGGGCACGCTCCACCCATACGCCCAGGCATGGCGCCGGGGCAAACGCCCGCCGGCGGGAACCGCGGCGCGCGCTCTCGTCGCGCTAGGTCAGGAAGCGACGCGCCCGAGGCAGGAAGTCGTTGGGCACGATGGGCTTGGTCACAAAGTCGTTGGCGCCGAGGGAGAATGCCTTGTCGCGGATTTCCACGTCGGTGCCGACCGTCACGACGATGACCGGAATTTCCGCCGTGTCCGGATTCCTGCGGATAGCATCCAGCAAACCGAACCCGTCGAGCCGCGGCATCTGAATGTCGGTGATGACGAGCGTGGGATGGACCGTCTGCAGCTGATCGAGGGCCTCCTCACCACTGCCCGCCTCGATCACCTCGCAGCCTTGGCGCACCAGGTAGTGCTTGAATAGGGTGCGCAGGTCCACCTCGTCGTCCACGACGAGCACCACCGGCCGGAAGGTCGGAAGATCGGCGTAGAAGGTGGAACCCTTGCCCGGTTCGGTCTCCAGCCGCAGCGCGCCCCCGTGCGCCGCCATGATGTCGTAGCTCAGCGGCAGGCCCATGCCCGTGCCCCGCTCGCCCGCGGTGCCCAGCGTGCTGGTCCTGACGTCGCTGCGGAACAGGTCGGGAATGCGCTTGGGTTCGATGCCGACGCCTTCGTCCCGCACGGCCACGGTGCCGGGGCGTTCCGGCGGCACGAACATCCTCACGGTGGCGCCCGGCGGGCTGAACTTGATGGCATTGGAAACCAGGTTTTGCATGACGTGGCCGAACAGGATCGGATCGGCCGCGAGCACCAGACCCTCCGGCACCTCGTTGATCAGGCGTTGGCCTTTCTGCTCGGCCTGGAAGCGCAGGCCGAGGGCCACGCTCAGCAGCACACCCGCCGTGACGGGCCGCTTGCGCACGCGCAGCTTGCCGGTGCGCAGGCGGGTCAGCTTGAGCACCTCGTCGATGAGGCTGAGCTGCTGCTCGAGCCGATCGTATACCGCGCGCAAGGTTTCCCGTTGCTGCTCGGCGAGCGCCGGATCGCGATCCGTTGTGACCATCTGCACCATGCTCATGGCCGCGGCGATGGGCGCCCGGAGATCGTGGGCCATCAGCGAGACGAACTGGTCCTTGACGTGTCCCGCCTCCTCCGCTTCCTGCTTGGCCAGCTCGAGCGCCAGGCGCGCGTCCCGCGCCTCCGTGATGTCCGCGAAGGAACAGACCACCGCCTGAGGCGCGGCTTCCCCAGGGCGGAACACCGGCTCGGCCTGAAGCAGGATCCAGCTCGGGGGGCCTGACTGATGGCGCAGGCCAATGACCACATCGTGCTGGGTCTGTCCCGTACGCAGGGCCACAAGCGCCGGGTGCGAGTCCCCGGCCAGTGGCGATCCATCCTCGCGCACCGCGTCCCAGTCTGAGTCCTGCAGCGTCCGACCGGTGAGGTCGGCTTGACTCAGGCCGAGAATCTTCTCGCAGGCAGGATTGCACGCTATAATCCGGCCCTGCCGATCGAGAAAGAGGACGCCCTCCTGCAATGCCGCCAGAGCGGTGCGGAACGGGTCACCTCGATCTTCCAGACGCACCAGGGTGGGAGCCTGCGGATGCGCCGGAAGCGGTAAGTCGGAAAAAGGTCCGGCCGGCGCAGATACGGCGTCCAGAGGGGTCTTCTTGTCCGCATTTGCGGAGGCGCTTCGTGCGGCGAAGTGTTTCGTCTCCATCCGACTGATCTCATTGATGGAAATGTCGAATCGGGAGCCCGCGATCAGGTGACAGAACCCGAATCTCTCCTTGTTAAACGAAATCGCGCTGCTTGCGGGCGCCTCGCACGGTGTGGGATTCCGTTGAGCAAGGGCAGGGCAAGGGCCAAGGGCACTGGCCCGCGAGCGGATGCCAAGCCTGCGGTGTTCTCCCTCGCAATCGGTCCCCCCCTTACCGGCGCGCGCCGCTGTCCGTGCGTGGCAACGGGCCGTTCCCCGGGGAATGGAAAGCCGCCGCGGGGCGGGCATCCAGTTTGCGAACCTCTCCGAACTGCATGAGAAAAAACGTCTCCGCGGAGACTCCATGCTTTTTCAAGGCTGCCGCCAGGGCGCGGGGAGGCTCGTCCAGAGCCTCGTCGGTGAGCTGGAAGGTGCCCCAATGCATTCCGACCGAGTGGCGGGCGCCGACGTCGAGGTGGATCTGCACGGCTTCCTCCGGGTCCACATGGACCGGGCTCATGAACCAGCGCGGCTCGTAGGAACCGACCGGCAGCGCCGCTAGATCAATCGGTGCAAAACGGCGTCCAATTTCCTCGAACAGCGGGCCGTAGCCGGTATCCCCGGCAAAATAGAAACGGAAGGAAGGATGATCCACGATCCAGCCGCCCCAGAGCGTGCAGTTGGTGTCGAAGGGCGTGCGCGCGCTGAAGTGCTGAGCCGGCACGAGAACCAGTGTCAGTCCGCGCACCTCGGCATGTTGCCACCAATCCAGCTCGACCACCCGCTCGATCCCTGCCTCGGCCATCCACGCCTTCAGGCCGAGCGGAACAAGGAACTGGGGCGCTCCGCCGGGCTGGGCATTGAGGCGCTGCACGGTTTCGAGGTCCAGGTGGTCGTAGTGATTGTGACTGATCAGCACGACGTCCACGGGCGGCAGGTCCTCGATCCGGACGGGCAGCGGCACCTGCCGCTGCGGGCCCAAGAAGGACACTGGACTGGCCCTGTCCGTCAGGTGCGGGTCGGTCATGACCAGCACGCCGCCGATGGACAGCAGGAAGGTGTCCTGGCCGAACCAGGCGATGCGGGGCTCGGCGCCGCGCGTTCGGAACGGCTCAAGGTCGGGCTTGAGCACGGGCGGATGCCACCCCCCCGGCACCTCACGGGGCAGGCCCGCCCACAGCCGCTCCCATTGCCAGCGCAGGAATCGGCCGCGATTATGTGCGACATCCGGGATATCCGGATTCCGGAATCCCTGGTCCGTGTGGTGTGTCGGGCGTCCCGCCAGGGCAGCCGCGTCCCTCGCGCCCGCATCTCCCTGCTCCTGGCCGTGGGCGCACCCGCCGATCGCGTGCAGCATTCCCATCGCCAGCATGAGCCAACCTGCCCGCATACGCATCGCTCTCGCTGGGATTGGAACGCAATGGGCGAGGGGTCCACGCTTGCTCGGCACGGCGAGCGCGGCTACCCGAGCACCAGGAAGTTCAGGCCGGACACCACCATCACGGCCTCGATGATGAAGGCAAACACCCGCTCCGGCAGGCGGTCCAGCAGGCGCTTCCCGATCAGCGTCCCAACTATCATGAACGGAACGAGCACCAGTCCATTGACGACCACGGCTCCCGTGACGAACTGCGCCACGCCGAGCGTAGCCAGCTTGGTGACCTGCATGAACACGGTGGCAAAAGCGTCGGTGCCGATGTAAGCGTTCCGGGTCAGGCCGTAGGCGAGATAAAAGGGCGCCATCAACACGCCCACGCCGGGGACCAGTCCGCTCAGGAATCCGAAGCCCGCGCCGACGGGAAGAAACCAGATCGTGGCCCGCTTCGGCGGAGGATGCGGCTTCATGCGCCGCCAGACCACAACCCCCAGAATGAACGCTCCCAGCAGCCGCGCCATGTACTCAGGCGCGGAGATCGTGAACAGCCAGGTACCCAGCACCGAAAGCGGGATCGCTCCCAGGGCGAACCACGCCACGACCTTCAGGTCCAACTCGCGCCGATTGACGACCGCGCGGCTGAGATTTGCCGCGAGGTTTCCCACGGTGATCAGCACCGTGGCGTCTTGAATCCCGAAGTAGATCACCAGCACGGGCATCAGCACCAGCGTCCCGCCGGTGCCCGCCACTGAACCGAGAAAGGTGGAAATGACCCCGGTAGAGCACACCACCGCCAGGTCCAGCCAATTCAGCACGATCGCTCCCCCCAACCCGAGTCGCACCGTTCAGCGCGATTTCTGCGCGACACGCCTGGATGATCCCGGGCCCCATTCTCGACGCTGACTAGCCGCCCGGCCCGGCTTGCGCCGTCACGCTAGAGTTGCACCGCCTTGAGCTGCGACTCCGGATAGCGCGCGCCCTTCGCGGCGCCGGAGGGCATCGCCTCGTCCAGCCACTGCAAGTCCCGCGCGCTGAGCTTGACGGCGAGCGCGCCCAGGTTTTCCTCGAGCCGCGCCTTGTGCTTCGTGCCCGGAATCGGGAAGAGGTCCTGACCCTGTGCCAGCAGCCAGCCCATCACGAGCTGGCCCGGCTTCACCTTCTTCTCCCGCGCGATTTCCTCGATGCGCCGGATCAGATTGACATTGTGCCCCAGGTTGTCCCCGGCGAAACGCGGATGCACGCGCCGCCGGTCCCCTTCGGGGATGTCGGACAGGCCGTGGATCGAGCCGGTCAACAGGCCGCGACCCAGCGGCGAGTACGCCACAAAGGCGATCCCCAGCTCGCGGCACACCGGCAGGCTCTGCTCGCCGATCTCCCGGCATAGCAGCGAATACTCGCTCTGCAATGCGGTGATCGGATGCACCTTGTGCGCCCGCCGGATCGTGGTGGGCACGGCCTCCGACAGGCCGAGATAGCGTACCTTGCCCTGCTCGATCAGGCGCGCCATTGCGCCCACGGTCTCCTCGATCGGCACGGCGGGATCCACGCGGTGCTGGTAGTACAGATCGATCGTCTCCACGCCCAGGCGCTTCAGGCTCGCCTCGCACGCCTGCTGCACATATTCCGGCCGGCCATTCACACCCTGCTTCGTCTGGCCGAACTTGGTCGCCAGCACGGCCTGCGTCCTGCGGCCCGCGAGGGCTTTGCCGAGCAGCTCCTCGTTGTGCCCCCAGCCGTACATGTCGGAACTGTCGATGAAATTGATGCCCAGGTCCAGGGCGTGGTGGATGACCCCGATGGATTCGACATCGTCGGCCGGCCCGTAAACGCCGGACATGGACATGCACCCCAGCCCGATGGGACAGACCTGCAATTCGCTCTTGCCGAGCCGTTGCCGTCGCATTCCGGGGATCTTCGCAGACGCCATGGCCTTTCGCTCCGTCGCTGGTGGGCGCAGACGAATCCGCGCCGGATAAGGGAATCTGCCGCAGGGGACACTCCAGCGCAATGCGGGCCGGGCGCCGTTCCCAGGCAAACATGGACGTTCTTTTCTAGCACAGCGCTAGGGTCGCGCAACCCACTTGGGCGCGCCGCGCCGTCCGGAAAGCGCCACTGCGGATCGCCCGCCGAAGCCGGCCGGAACCTTATCCGGGCCACGCGCGTTCCAGCGGGTTGGGAGAACCCCCTGTGAATGGGCACCGGGGCGGGATTCCCCCTCCGTTCCCGCTCCCCGCCCAACGCATTGACCAAAGTGGCGGCTCTATGGCGCGAATTCCGTTTCCCAGCCGCATCTCGACGCGCATCGGCATCATCATTGTGCTGATGGCGGGCGGGTTCGCCGTGGTCATGGGCATCGTCCTGACGCGCAGCCTGGATGAAGTGCTCGCCGAGCAGGAAGTGCGCAATCTCGAAAACACAGCGATTGCGCAACAACAGTCGCTGGCCGGCATCCTCGGCGATGCCGCGCAAAGCCTGCGCTTCGTGGCGGGCCTGCGCAGCACTCGCCGGATCGCCGGCGCCACGGGTGCTGCGGGCACGGCCACGAGAGGCGATCTTCCTCTCGCGGGCGGGCCCGGCGCGGCTGAGGATCCCCTCTGGCAGCTGCTCAGGGCGAAACCGGATTACCTGGGTGCGCGCCTCGTCGCGGAGGTGCCGGGCGGCCTCGCACTCATGGGCGTAGAGCGCACAACCGCCGGCTTGACGAGCATCCCATGGCAGCGGGTCGAGGGCGGGAAATGGCCACCGGGATGGGCATCGTTCGCTTCTGATCGGTCGGACGCGGTCTTTTTCAGCTGGCGGTCCACGCCGACCGCGCCTGCCCAGGCGCCGCACCCTCGGGCGGTGCTGACGGGTTGGATCGCCCTGCCCGGCGATCCGCGCCACGCCAAGGCCCTCGCCATTGACCTGGACCTGGACGCGGGTTTGGCGCGCCTCTCCGCGGCCCTGCCCCCCGAGTGGACTTACGTGGTCGCGGACGAGCAAGGGAAGATCGTGTTCCGCGCCCGCCACCCGCTCGCCGCCGGGGAGTCGCTCCTGCTGAGCCAGCTGGATCCGCGTCTCGGCGGCCTGGCCGATCCGACCGGCCGGGGTGTGATGCAGGCCTTTCCGGCCGACCGCGGCACCGGCGGCAGTTTCTTTACCGTGCAGCGTGTACCGCTGGAGGGCGGCGCGCGGCCGCGCGCTCTCACGCTTCTGCTGGGTGTCGCCGCGCGCAGCTCGGACCCCGCCTTGCAGGCTGCGCGGCTTCAGGTGCTCCTGTTGAGCCTGGCTTTCCTCTTCGTGCTTGCGTTCGTGACGGTGCTTGCGGCGCGCTATTTCCTGTTGCCCCTGCGCCAGATCGTCAGCGCCATCCGCCGTTTCGCCGCCGCGGACCCCGTCCCGCCCCCATTGCCCACCGAAGCTCAGGACGAGTTGGGCGTGGTGGCTCGGGCATTCCAGGGCATGATGCACGAGGTCCTATCGAAGACACAGGAACTGCGGGAAAGCGAGATGCGCTATCGGCTGATCCTTGGTGCCGCGGGCGACGGCATCTTCGGATTCGATGCCGATCTGCGTCTCACGTTCATTAACCCCGCCGCATCCGCGATGCTCGGCTACCCGCCTGGGGCGCTGCTGGGCGCAAGCCTGCACCGCGTCCATCCCGCCCGGAATGGGGGCGCCGAGTCCCAATGTCCGCTCTGTGCCAAGGCGCGTGCCGGATCGGTCGCCCAGGGGATCCAGCTCTTCCGTCACTCGGACGGCCGCGGCATCAACGTCGAATTCGTCAGCACGCCGTTGCAGGACGGCGCGCGGCTGGCCGGGGGCGTGCTGGTTTTCAAGGACGTGACCGAGCGCGAGCAACTGCAGCGCATGAAGGAGGAGTTCGTCTCCACCGTGAGCCACGAGCTGCGCACGCCGATGACATCGGTGCTCGGCTCGCTGCAGCTGGTGCTGGGCGGCGCCGCAGGGGAGGTGCCCCCGGAGCTGCGCGAGTTGCTGGACATCGCGCTCGACAACGGGGAGCGCCTCGTCCGGATCATCAATGACATCCTCGACGTGGACAAGCTCGAGTCGGGCAAGATGGAACTGGAGTTGGCCCAGGTATCGCTGGCCGGCGTGGTGACGCGCTCGCTGGAGGCGATGCAGCCGCTGGCGGAGCAGAGCGGCGTGCGGCTGGAAGCGGACTCGCCGCTGCCGGATTGCTGGGTGCGGGCCGACCGTGAGCGCTTGCTGCAGGTCGCCACGAACCTCATCTCGAACGCGGTGAAGTTCTCGCCGCGGGGCGCCACGGTGCGACTGTCACTCAAGCGGGATGGACAAGCGGCGCGCGTCTCCATCGCGGACCAGGGGCCCGGAGTACCGGCCGAATTCCGCGACCGCATCTTCCAGAAGTTCGCCCAGGCCGACGCGTCCGATCGCCGCACACGGGGCGGCACAGGGCTCGGCCTCAGCATCTGCAAGGCCATCGTCGAGCAGCACGGCGGCCGGATTGGGTTCGACAGCACGCCCGGGCATGGCGCCCGGTTCTATTTCGACCTGCCGCTCGCGCACGAGCCCTCATCCGGCACGGCCGCCCACCCGGACGTAACCGCTCTCGGCGCGTAACGCCGGCCGGCCGGATGCGCACCGTGCCTGGCTGGAGCGCGCGCATCCGGCGGCGCGGGCGACTTCGCTTGGGCGTCCGGGACTAGCGCCCGGACCCGCAGGCAACCCGGTCAGGCATCCGATCGCCGGAAGACGGCGTCGAGGGAGTACTTGCCCGCCCCGTTTGTCGCGAACAGGATGCCGGCGAACAAGATCAGCAATTCGAGTTCCGATTTTCCGTATCCCCTATCCATCAGGACCCACGCGGCATAGCTCGCCACGATGAATTCGATCGCGAACAGCGCGGCCACGTAGCGGGTGAACAGGCCGAGGAACAGCAGGGCCCCGCCGATCAACTCCAGCAGTCCGATGAATGGGCCGGTGATTTGCGGCAGGAAGATGCCGATCTTCTCGAAGAACCCCGCTACGGTGCCCAGACCCATAACGAACACCTTTTGATACCCATGGTAGAAGAGCACGATCCCCGCCATGAGGCGCAACAGCGCATAGCCTAAGCTGCTCTGCGCCGCCAATGCCGAAGCCACTCGGTTCATGATGACTCCTTTTCTTCGATTCGCGTCTTTGGAGGGAAGATCCTCCGCCTGAGGAAGTGCCCGTCCCGTGGCCGCCGAAGATCCGTGCAGCCCGGCGGCTTCCAGGCGCCTTACTCCTACCAGATCGCGCGCCGTTTCGGCACGACTCCCGCACGCGACGCCACGCGGGCCATGCGCCGTCGCACCGTTCAGGCGGACGGCGCCGGATCGTCCGCACGCGTGACTGCCCGCTCCCGCAGGGCGGCGACGACGCCGCGCGCGATGGCCGCCGGCCGCTCCCCGATTCCCCGGCAACGCGCCGGGTCGCCCGTCGGATCGATCTCCACGAGCTTTGCGCCGGCCGCGACCGGCAGGCCGTCGTACGCCAGGCCGCGCAGGATCCCCGCGATGCCCGCCTGCAGCGGCGTCGCGTCCACCCAGCCGACGATCTCGCCCTGCCGTACCGGGTCCAGCACATCGTGGCGCGTGCGGAAGCGGCCGGCATCCGGGGCATAGACGTAGCGCTCCCGCCCGAAGCCACCAATCTCGCGGTGCTTGCCGGTGTAGTCCTGGCTGCGGCCGCTCCACAGCACCCGCCCCAGCTCCGCGCCCCAATTGCTCTCGATCACCCCGTGGACGTGCTTGCCGCAGGCGAAGCCGGGCCCGATACCCAACGTCAGCCGCGCCTCTCCAATCTGGACGGGCGGCTCCTGGCGCTTGCGCATGCGCGCATCCACGACCACGTCCGGCGCCAAGCCCGCGGCGGGGTCCATGCGCTCGACCACGAGCACGGGGAGCACGCCGGGGTCCAAGCGGAGCGCCAGGGCCTGCGCCACGGTCTCGCAGCGCACGCCGGTCAGGCCCGCCAGTGCGGCGCGGCCCTCGCGCACCGCCGGAGCGAAAGCCATGCGGCGCCGCGTCACGCCCGGGGAGGGCCCCTCGAGCAGGACCGGATGCCAGCCCGCCCGCTTCAGCGCGTGGCCGACCGCCGAGCCGATGTCGCTGGCGCTCTTGATCACGGCGAGCGGGAGAAGGGGGGGCATCGCGAATCCAGTTGGGGGCGTCGGAATGGATGGGCTATACTGCCGGCGCGGCCGCGTTCCCGCGCTTCGAAGCATCGGGCGGCGGCCCTTGACGACCCTAGCCCGCGCCCGGAGAAGGGGTCAAACCGCGCGATGGGGGAAGCGGGTGCGGCACCGCGCTGGGCGGCGACCCTCGGCCGCGCCACCCGCCTGCTCCCACGGTGTTCCCACGGAGCGAAGCCTCTTGAGCGACCAGATTCGCTGGCACGCGGCGCCGGAAGAGGTCGCCCTGGACCGCGCGGAACTGGAAGAGGGCCAGGAGGCCCTGCGGCGCGGCATGGCGGAGGGCAGGCACGCCGGCGCCCAGCTCTACGTGTCCCGCTTCGGCAGGCCCGTGCTCGAATTCGCTTGCGGCGAGGCGGCTCCGGGCCGTCCGATGACCCCGGACACGATCGCGCCGTGGTTCTCCGCCTGCAAGCCGCTCACGGCGATGGCCATCGCGTTGCTGGTGGACCGGGGCCGGCTCGACCTCGACGATCCGGTGAAGCGCTACCTCCCTGAATTCGCGGCGGGCAAGGAAGCCTGCACGCTGCGGCATGTCCTCACCCACCAGGGCGGATTCCCCGGCGCGGTCAGCCATGCGGACCAGCGCGGCTGGGACGATACCCTTGCGGCCATCTGCGCGTATCCCGCCGAGTACCCGCCCGGCACGCGCGCCGGGTATCATCCCACGGCGGGCTGGTACGTGCTCGCGGAAGTGCTGCGGCAGCTGGACGGCAGGTTTATCGACCGTTTTCTCGCCGAGGAATTCTTCGCGCCGCTGGAGATGCGGGACAGCCACCTGGGCATTCCACCGGAGCGCCAGGACGCGCTCGCCCCGCGCCTGGCGCGCGTGCACCTGGGCCGCACGGAGCGTGAGCACTTCGCCGGCCCGGCCTTTGTCGAGCAGTTCAACGGGAGCGGGGAGTTGGCGCGCATCAATCCCAGCGGGGGAGGCCGCGGCCCCGCGCGCGATCTGGGGCGCTTCTACGAGCTGCTGCTCGCCAAGGGCCGTTGGGGGGAAAGGCAACTGCTCGATCCGCGCACCGTCCAGCTTTTCACCGCCTGCCACCGCTGGGATCTGCCCGACAAGACGCTGGCGGGCGCGCCGCTGCCCTGGGGATTGGGATTCTGCTTGTACGGCAACGCCGATGTGCACCCGGGCGTGTCGCGGCGGGTGTTCGGGCATTCGGGCATGGTCTCGACGATCGCGTTCGCGGACCCGGAATCCGGCCTGGCGTGCGTCGTCCTGACGACGGGGCTGCTGGATACGCTGACCAACGCGCGCAGGCTCCGCGAAGCGAACGGACCGATCGTGAAGGCGTGCCGGCCCGTCTTGCGGCCGCCTTCGTAGCGAGCCGTGCTCCCGCGCCGCGCCCGGGGAACATGCGGCGGGGGATGGGCCGGGGGGCGAGGCGGTTCTGCAGCGCGCGGGGTGGATTCATGCCGGGAATGAGCGTCGGGGTCGGGCTGTCCCAGGAGCAGGACGCGCCGGCGGCCGCACGTGCGGCTGTGCAAGAGGCGATGGCCCAGGCCGGGTTGGAGCGCGCGGCCTGGGCGCTGTGCTTCTTCACCGGCCCGCACCTGCCGCACGCCGATGCCATCCGCCGCATGGTGCTCGACCTGACCGGCTGCGAGTCCCTGTGCGGATGCAGCGCCATGGGCGTGCTGGGCGGCGGGGTCGAGGTGGAACGTACTGCGGCGGTGACGGTGCTGGTGGGATCGGCCCCGCGGCTCGACTCGCACAGCGCGCTTCTGCCCCAGAGCGGGGAGGGAATGGCGCATTTCCGCGACCTGGCGCGTGCGCGGGAGGGGCGAGCCGCGCTGGTGCTCCTGCCGGACTCGTACCAGGTGGACCACACCCTGCTGCGCGAGCGGATGGCGGCGGACCTGGCAGACACGCCGGTGCTGGGCGCCGGTGCCACGGACGACGGAACGGTCGGGATCAGCCTGCAGCTCGGCATGGAAGGGGTCCGCTCGGGCTCCATTGCCGCGCTTGGGCTCTACGGGCCGCTACGCATGGAAGTGGGCATCACGCAGTCCTGCTGCGCCGTCGGTGAACCGCACTTCATCACCCAGGCCAAGGAGCACGTGCTGGTGGAGCTGGACGGTCGGCCCGCCTTGCACGCCTTCATCGAGCAGGGCCGCGCGCTTGGCCTGGACAGCATGCAGCAGGCGGCGCAGGAGCTGCTGTTCGGCTTTCCGCTCGATTCCGTGCATCCCGAATTCGTCGGCGAGGCATGCCTGGTGCGCCCGCTGGCGGGATTCGATCAGGCGACACACGGACTGGTTGTGCCCCATCCGGTCAGCGTCCGGACGACCATGGGATTCATGCACCGCAACCCCGGCACGGCGGAGCGGGACCTGGCGCGGATGGTGGACGGGGTCGCGGAGCGGCTGGACGGCCCGCCGGATTTTGGGCTGTACTTCGATTGCGCCGCGCGCGGCCGTGGGTTATATGGGCGTCCCGGAGTGGACATTGCGGCCATCCACCGGCGGCTGGGTCCGTTTCCCCTGGCCGGCATGTTCGGCGGTTTCGAGCTGGCGACCGCGTTGGGCGCACCCCAGGTGTACACCTACACCGGCGTGCTGGCCTTGTTCCGGCTGCTGGACTAGCGGGGCGAGGCTGCCCAACAAGAGGCAGGCGCCGGACTTGCCGCGTCAGGGCGCAGGAAGCCTCCGCGTCCCGTGGCGTGCCGCGAGCGGCATCGCGCGCCTGGACCTTCGCGCACAGGGCGTCCAGTTCCCGGTTCGTGCGGCGTCTTGCGATTTGGCAAAACAGGGCTATACGGTGGAATGAGCGGACAGGCGGGAGCGTCGGATATGGAACAAGTGCGGGGGCCCAGACCAATGGCGAGCACCCCTATCGTTCTTACGGCGGTTGCGGCCAGGCCGGGAGCCGAACAGCGTTCCAGACTTCTCCCAACAGGGCATGACGCATGAGCCAGAAGACGATCTATTGCGGGGAATGCCTCGAAGACATTCCCAATGCCGAAGTGCAGTGGGAGGATAATCGGTTGTACTGCGGCCGCTGCGGGAGCGAACTGGCTCCCGACACGGAGGACCGCGACCTGCTCGACGAAATCAGCAGCCGCAAGCCTCGCCGCCTGTATTCGCTCGACGACGATGACGACGAGGACGAAGAAGACGAGGACCTCGAAGAGGAAGAAGACGAGGACTGGGAGGGTGAGGAGGACGAGGACGATGTCGACGAGGAGGACCTGGACGAGGAAGGCAACGGCAATGGCCGCCCCCGCCACAGCAGGAACCGCTAGCGGCGGACCGTCCGCTCTCCGGCAAGCCTCGCGCGCCGTCACTCCTCGGGCGGATTCGGATAGCGGTGACGGCGCCCTTCATAGCCGACAAGCTCCGCACCGGCGGCGTCGAGCCGGGTAAGGTAGGCCGGGACGCGCACGGTGCGTCCGCCAGCGGCGTTCTCCATGACCCATTGCGGCACGGCCAGGCCGCTGATCCACCCGCGCAGACCCCGTACCAGGTCGCTGATCGCCGCCTCCGGAATGCGCTCCGCATCGGGAAGCCAGGCCGCGTCCACCAGCACATAGGGCCGCACGCGCGACTCCTGCAAGTTCAGGCATAGTCGGCGCAAGACGTCCACCGTGTCGGCGGAACCGCGCCGCAGCAGGATCTCGGCGGCCACCGGTACGCCGCCATCGAGCAGTCGAATCCACGCCGCCCGCACGGCCGGAGAGACGTCCGTTTCCCCTCGCACGCAGGCATGCACAAAGACGGGCCGCACGGAGCGGAGCCGGTCCAGTACGCGCGCGGACGGCGCGTTCGGCTCCCCGTCACCGTACCACAGCTCCAGCCGCAGCACGCCCTCGGGGGCAAGCGTCCGCAGGCGCTCCAGCAACGCGGAAAGCCCTTCCCAGTCCACCGCGCCCGCGAGTCCGGCGCAGACTCGCAGTTCCACGAAGGGGCGCGCCGTCGCGAGATAGTCCGCGACGACCGCCGGGTCCTCCGGATCGAACACGCGCGCCGCGCGCAGCACCCAAGGGTGAGTGCGGCCCTCGCTGGGACCGGGCGCGGGCCGCGCCCCCGAGGCCAGGAGCAGACCTTGGTCTTCGCTGACGGGACGATAGGGCAGGGGGGAAAACCCGGCGGGAGCGGCCACGGACACGGGAGCGGGGATCAGGATAGCCAGCGCTTGCGGCGGCGGTAGTGCTTGACGTCGCGGTAGCTCTTGCGGCCGCCGACCTCGGACAGGCCCAGGTAGAACTCCTTCACGTCGTCGTTGCCGCGCAGTTCCGCCGCGGTCCCGCTGAGCACG
Organism: bacterium; assembly: GCA_041476685.1. Taxonomy (GTDB): domain Bacteria; phylum SAR324; class SAR324; order SAR324; family JACQKK01; genus JBGPEV01. The sequence continues at coordinate 15,061 of JBGOTW010000071.1, forward strand.
ATCTTGCCGTTCTCCAGCACGTAGCCTTCCTGGGCAATGGACAGGGCCATCGTCGCATTCTGCTCGACCAGGAGCATGGTCACGCCCTGTTCCTCGTTCAGCCGCTTCAGGATGGAGAAGATCTCCTCCACCAAAAGGGGCGCCAGGCCGAGCGAAGGCTCGTCGAGCATCAGCAGTTTCGGCCGGCTCATCAGTCCGCGCCCGATGGCCAGCATCTGCTGCTCGCCGCCGGACAGGTACCCGGCGGCGACCTTGGTGCGCTGCGCGAGGCGGGGGAAATAGGTGCAGACGCGGTCCATGTCGTCATGCACCTGCTTGAGATTGGACTGGGTGTGGGCTCCGGCGAGCAGGTTCTCCCGCACATTGAGATGCTCGAACACGCGCCGGCCCTCGAACACCATCGAGACGCCGCGTGCGACCACGCCTGCCGCGTCGAAGCGGTCGATGCGCTCGCCCATGAAGTCGACCGAGCCGCGCGTCACCTCGCCCCGCTCCATCCGGATCAGCCCCAGGATGGACTTCAACGTCGTGGTCTTCCCCGCGCCGTTCGACCCCAGCAGCGTGACGATCTTGCCCTGGGGCACATGCAGGTAGACCCCCTTCAACACCAGGATGATGTTGTCGAAGATGACTTCGATGTTGTTCAGGGTCAGCATGGGTCTCCTGCGCGCGGTCTCCCCGGGGCGGAGGGGTTCCTCCGGACGCGGCTCATCCGTGCATCGTCAGGCCGCCGGACACGCTCAGCACCTGGCCGGTGATGAAGCTGGCATCGTCGCTGGCGAGGAAGGCGACGGCGCCTGGCAGGTCTTCCGGCCGGCCGAGCCGCTTGAACGGTATCGCCCGCTCGAGCGCCTGACGGATCTTTGCGCCGGTCTCGCCCGCGGCGACCTGGGCGAGCAGGGGCGTGTCCGTCGGGCCGGGACAGACGACGTTGAGGCAGATTCCGCGCCGGGCCAGCTCGCGCGCGAGCGTCTTGGTGAAGGAGATGATGCCGCCCTTGCAGGCGGCGTACACGGCCTCGCCGGAGGATCCGACGCGGCCGGCGTCCGAGGCGATGTTGACCACCTTGCCCCGCTTGCGCTCCGCCATGCCGCGCACGACGTGATGGTGCAGGTTGAGCGCGCCCTTGAGGTTGATGGCGATGATCTGATCCCAGAAGTCCGGCTGCGTATCGAGGAAGTTCACGATCTTGTCCCACCCGGCATTGTTCACCAGGATGTCCGTCGGGCCCATCTTGTCCTCGAAGCTCTTCACCGC
>JBGOTW010000072.1:0-16220 GCA_041476685.1 bacterium
CGAGCGCTCCCGTCACCGTCGCGATGTTCAGGAACATGGCCACGCGCAGGTTCGTCAAGTGGTCGCGCACGAAGCTGGCGGCCGCTCCGCTCGACGTGGCGATCACCGAGACGATGCTGGCGCCGATCGCGTAGCGCAGGTTCACCCCGAACAGCAGCGTGAGGCCGGGCACGAGCATGACCCCGCCGCCCAATCCCAGGATCGCGCCTAGCACGCCCACCGCCACGGACATGGCGATCAGGCCGATTTCGAACCACAGCACCGAATCCAACATTGCACCTCGCTCAATGATTGCGGCGGAGATTCAGCAGCCCGGTTTCCGAAGGGCGGTGGCCGCGGCCCAGTCGCTGCAGCGCAATTTCCGCGGCCCAGTCGCCTTGGCACAGGTTCCGCTGCCCGGTATCCCGGCCCAGGTTCCTACGCTCGCGGGCCGCGGGCGCTTCTGCCCGACAAGGTTCGCGCGCGCGCGTCCGGGCGCGCCTCAGCGGCGGACTCAGGGGCGGCGCTGGCGGCGCTCATCGACGGTGCTCAACCGCGGCTCTCAGCGCCAGCGCGCCAGGCTGCCGATCCCGCCTTCCCTGTACGCGGCCAGCGTCTCCTGGATCACGGCCAGGACGCGCGCGCGAAAGGCCTCGCGCCCGAACCGTCGCGCGTTGGCCAGGCACGCCGCTTCGCTGATGCTGCCGGGGCCCGCCTCGAACGCGCGTACGGCGTCCATCAGCGCCTCCGGGCCGGACTGTCCCGGTTTGGGTGCGTACAGCAGCCCCGTCTCCGGCGTCACGGTCTCCAGCGCGCCGCCTTCCGCCAGCGCGATCACCGGCGTGCCGCTCGCCTGGGCTTCCAGCGGCGTAATGCCGAAGTCTTCCACACCGGGAAAGACGAAGCCGCGGGCGCGGGCATAGAGCGCGGCCACCTCCGCGTCGCTGCAATCCCCGAGGAACTCGACCGTCGGGCCGGCCAGCGCGCGGCAGCGCGCCTCGTCCTGCCCCGTGCCCGCGATCTTGAGGGGCAGGCCGAGGCGCGTGAAGGCTTCCACGGCATGGTGCACGCGCTTGTTCGGCGCGAAGGCCCCCACCATCAGGTAATACGCTTCCCGCGGCGCGGCCGGTGCGAAGCGCTCCAGCTGGACGGGCGCGTACACGATGTCCGCGTGGCGGCCGTAGATGCGCTTGACCTTGGCCTGGATGTGGACGCTGTTGACGAGAAAGCGGTGCACGCCCTCCGCCGAGCGCCGGTCCCAGCGCTGCAGCCACGGCCGCAGCAGCCGCGCCGCCAGGCGCACCGGCACGCTCGCCCGGCCCGGCCCGAAGTAGTCGTCGAACCCGTCCCACATATAGCGCATCGGGGCGTGCAGGAAGCACAGGTGCGGGACGAAGGGCTTGACCCGCGCACCCTTCGCCACCGCGTGGCTGGAGGAGACGACCAGGTCGTAGTCGTACAGCCGGAAGCGCCGGATCAGCCAGGGCATCAGCGGCAGATAGTGCCGGTAATACTTGACCCCGCCGGGCAGGTTCTGCAGAAGAGAGGGGACGATGCGCATGCGCTGCAGGGCCGGCGACAGGCGGGCACTGTCCGCGACGAGGGTGTACAAGTCGGCCTGCGGGAAAAGCTCGCACAGCACCTCGAGCACGCGTTCTCCACCGCGCATCCCGGTCAGCCAATCGTGCACAAGCGCCACGCGCAAGGACGTAAGGGGCGATGACGACGACTCGGTCATGTCTGCGGATGGACGGGAGCGGTGCACGCCTCTGCGTGTCGGGGCGCCGCTGCACGGTGAGCCGGAGGGGAAGTCGGGCGCTGGGCAACGTGGGCAGCCCATCGTGTATCCGAATCGCACTGCGCCCGCAATCCGTCCGCCTGCCGGCGTGTGCCCGGTTCGCGGCGCATCCGGCACGCGGCGCGGCTGGAAGAGCGCGGCTGAGCCGCAGCGCGCTGGCTGCTGGCATCGTGCTGGCGTGGATCGCGCTGGTTGGCATGAGCACGGATACGCTCCGGGCGGCGGAGCCGATGCCCTTGGCGCCACGGCCCCCGGCCGCGTCTTCCCCGGCGCCGATGCCCCCTGCCGCAGGGCCCCCAGCCGCTGCGCCCCCGCCCGCATCGTCCCCGCCTGCATCGTCCCCGGCACGGCCGCCGCGGGACGTCGCGTGCAGCGCGCAGGAGCAGGCGCTGCTGGCGCGTGCGCAACAGGTGTATCAGGGCCTGGCGAGCTTTCAGGGCGCCTTCTCCCAGGAGGATCGCATGCCGGGAGCCGCCCCGCTCACTGCAGGGGGGACGCTCTCCTACCGCAAACCCGGCCGGATGCGCTGGGAGTACGCGCCGCCTAACGAACAGCTCCTGGTCACCGACGGCAAGACGGTCTGGCTGTACGACCCGCTCTTGGAATCCGTGACCGAGCAGGCGTTGCGGGACGTGACCGAGGGCACGCCGCTGAAGTTCCTGCTCGGGGCGGGCAGCCTGACCGCCGATTTCACCTGCCGCGCGCTCACCCGGCCGCCCCAGGCCAACGACGGCCTGACCTACCTGGAACTGGTGCCGCACAAGGCCATTCCGGCGCTGGCTTTCCTCCAGCTCGGGGTGCGCGCCGACTCCGCCCGCATCGAGGCCTTCCGCATGCTCGATACCCAGGGCGGGGAGCGCTGGGTGCGGCTGAGCCAGCTGAAGACGGACCTGTCGCTTCCGGCGGACCGGTTCACCTTCAAAATCAAGCCGGGCATGGACGTGATCAGGAAGTGACGTCCCCCATGTCCAGCTCGCGTTCCAGCTCGCTTCAGACGCTGCGCGTCCCGACCCGCAGCCGCGCTCCGGGCGCTGCGGCGCGCGAACTTGGCCTGATGGGGAGAGGAAGGCGGGGCATGAGGTGCGCATGCTGATCGGCGACCTCATCGCCCGCCGGGCGGGTCTGACGCCCCACCAGCCATTCTGGCGCGAGGGCGCGGAGGCGACCAGCTACGGGCAGCTCGACGCCGACGCCTGCCGCGTGGCCCGGGCGTTGCTCGCCGAAGGGCTGCGGCCCGGCGACCGGGTGGCCGTGTGCGCAGCAAACAGCAGCGCCTATGCCGCGTTCCACTTCGGCGCCGCCAAGACCGGGCTCGTGCTGGCCCACATCAATCCGCGCTCCGCGCCTGAGGAGCTGGCGACGCTGGCTGCGCGCTGCGAAGCGGCGCTCCTCGCCTTCGGGCCGGGTCAACTGGAGCTGGCGGAGGCGGTGCGGGCGCGCCTGCCCGGCGTGCGGCGCTGGGTGCAGTTCCCCCGCGGCGGCGCGGCAGCCAGCGGCACTGTAGCAAGCGGCACGGGCGCAGACGTATCCGCGCCGGACTGGGCGCTACCCTTTACCGACTGGATTGCCGCCCAGCGCGCGGAGGAGCCTATGTTCCCGCACGAGGCCGCTCTGCGGGAGGACCTGCCGTTCCAGATCCTGTTCACCAGCGGAACCACCGGCGTGCCGAAGGCGGCCCTGATCAGCCACCGCGCCAAGCTCGCCCAGGGCATCACCCACGCCCTCAATCTCGGCCTGGGCGGCGGGGACCGCATCCTCTCCTCGCTGCCCCTGTATCACCAGTACGCCCAGTGGCTGGTGCTGGTGTGCGCGCCGCTCAGCGGAGCCGAGGTGCTGGCCCGTCCGGCTTTCGACGCGGGCGACACGTGGGCCGCGCTGGAGCATGAGGGCGTCACGCACCTGCCATGCGTTCCAACCACGCTCTACCGCGTCCTGGACCACCCCGCCGCCGCGTCGGGCCGCGCGCCGCACCTGCGCCGGATCGTCTACGGCGCGGCGCCGATGGATCCCCAGCGCATTCGCCAGCTGCGCATCCGCTTCCCCGGCGTGCGCCTGTTCCAGGGCTTCGGGCAGACGGAAACCGGCTACTGCCTCGGCCTGCACGACGCCGATCACGAGATCCGCCCGGAGGCGCTGGGCAAGCCCGACCTGTTCTCCGAGGTGCGCCTGCTGGACGAGGCGGGTCGCTCCGTCGCGCCGGGCCAAGTGGGCGAGATCGTGGCGCGCACGCCCTACTTGATGAACGGCTACGCCGGCGACCTGGAGGCCACCGCTGCCTACTTCGCCTTCGGCCCGGACTGGGGACGCACCGGCGACCTCGCCTGGCGGGATGCCGAGGGCTACTATCATCTCGCCGGACGCACCAAGGACCTGATCATCACGGGCGGGGAGAACGTGTACGCCGCGGAGGTGGAACGCGTCCTGCTGACCCACCCGGCGGTCGCCGACGCGGCGGTGCTGGGGATGCCCGACGCCGACTGGGGCGAGGCGGTGCACGCGGCGGTCGTGCTGGCGCCCGGCCGGACGGCCAATCCGGCCGAGCTGGAAGCCCACTGCCACGCCGCCCTGGCCGGCTTCAAGTGCCCCCGGCGCTTCAGCTTCCACGCCGCCTTCCCCCGCACCGCCAGCGGCAAGGTGCAGAAGTTCTCCCTGCGGGAGGCGCTGCTCGGCGGCCGCGCTGCCGATTCTGACCCACAAGTCAAATAACCGGCGGATAACAGTTTGTTCTGACCTGCGAAAGCGTCCACGTCGGCGAGGGTCTGGCGGGACCGCCAGTCTGCACTTGGCCCCAGTCTTGCTTTCCCCAAAGCAGGCCCAGGTTTGCACAGGGACGTGCACACGGCCCGCCAAACGAACCTCCAGGGAAGGAGAACCTGTCATGCCGTCGCAGAGCCGCGCTTTCGAAGCGTCCTTTGAGTCATCCGGCAAGCAGCAGGTTCCGCACGGGTCGGACCCGGAGCGGATGCTGGAGGACTTCGATACCTTCTTCGAGAAGATCAATAGTCTCGATCAGGCCGACTGGCGCAATGCGCATCCGGCCAATCCGGAGCGCCCCGCCATGCAGGCCTCCGCGACTGCCGAGCACAAAGCCTCGGGCAAGGTGGATCCCTTGGCGGGATTGCGCGCGGCGGTGGCGCAGGCGAAGCAGGGCGGAACGGATCATGGCGGTGCAGGGCGGCCGGCACGCTTTCCGCGCTTGCACGTGGCCGGCCCATTGCGCTTCGCGCTATTGGCCCTTGTGCTGTTCGTGGTGGGGATGGGGATCGGCTGGGCGGCGCTGTCCCTGCCCGGCAGGAGCGGCAGCGACGCTCCGGCGACCGCGCTGACAGCGGCTCCGGAGCCGGGGCTCTTCCAGGAAGCGAAGGGAGCGGAAGCTGCCGCGGCTCCGCTCGCCGCCACTGCGTCCAAGACTGATGCGACGGCCAAGGAGGTGCTGCTCAGCGAAGTGCCCGGGCAGGCGACGGAGATGATGGCCTCCAGCACCTCGGCTCCCAAGAAAGGGGACGAGGCGCGCGCGACGGACCTGACGGCGCAAGCCACGGCCGCGGAATCAACGTCCGGCGCCAACGGGGCCATGCTGACACAGCGCGCGGCGGACCGTTCCGCCGGCGCGAGCCCCTCCGCCGCCAAGACGCGCGCAGCCTCCGTCAAATCGAAGTCCGCCAAGGCCGCCCACTCGGACAAGCCCGGCCATGCGGCCGGCACGGTGCAAACCGGAAAGGCTGTGCAGACGCCGACGGCCGTGCAGACCGGAAACGCCGTGCGGACGGCGAAGGCTGTGCCGGCCAAGGCCGTGCAGCAACGCACCTCTCCGCAACAGACCGCAGCGCAGCAGACCGCACCTCGGCAGCCGCTGGCGGAAGGCGCGGCCGGGACGGTCCAAGGGGCGTCTGGCGAGGCGCACTATGCGGTACAGGTGGGCGCGTGCCGCTCGCCGCGCTGCGTGGACAGCTACCGCCAGCTCGTGACCGCGCACATGCAAGCCGGGGCCGACCCGACCCATATCGTGACGGTTCCCGGAGAAGGGAAGGACGCGAGCATGCAGCGCGTGCGCGTCGCTCCGTTGGACAAGGCCGCGGCGCAGCGGCTGAAAGACACGCTCGTCCAGGCCGACGCCCGCCTGCGCGGGGCCTACGTGGTCGAACTGCGGCCATGATCCGGCCCTGACGGGGTCACCCGACGCATCTCCGGTACGGTGACGCCTTGAATCGCCGGGTTGCCCCGTCAGTCTCCTCCAGCGCGCCGTCCCTGCTCACGCTGTCCGCAGTGCCGGCCACGGCGTCGCCCGCGTTCACGGCCGGCTCTCCATCCGGGTGCGTTCCCATTCCAACTGTCCTCCTGTCTTGTGCCGTAGGATGCCCGCTGGGCTAGACAATCCGCGGTTCCGCGGCCATCCTGAGCGACAGGAACGGTGCGCCAGCAACCGTGCATCAGAATCGCGCCCCGCGGTGAAGAATCGGATTTCCGGATTGCAGTCTATGGCTTCCAAGTCGTCCCGCCCCGGCAATGTCGTTTCCCTGCCGCGCGCCCGGCCCGGCCCGAAGGCCCTCGAGGCCGCGCGGCCGCTGCCGGTCCGGCCCGGGCCGGAGCGCCCCCAGGCGCAACAGCCGCCTGTCTCCGTTCAGGCTGCGCGACCGGAAGTGCCGCGTCCGGCAGCGGAGCCGCTGCCGCAGCCGCCGTTCATGATCAACAAGCAGTCGGCTGTGCCCCTGCATGTGCAGCTCAAGGAGCAGATCCGCTACGCCATCATGAGCGGGGCGTACCCGCCGGGCAGCGCGCTCCCGTCCATCCGCGAGCTGACCGCACAGCTGGGTATCCACCGCAACACAGTGCACCGCGTGTACCTGGAGCTGCAGGCCGGGGCGCTGCTGGTGTCGCGGCCGGGCAAGGGCGTGTTCGTCAATGAGGGCTGGTCCGACGTCATCTCGGCGAAGGAGCTGAACTCGGTGGACGCCCTGATCCAGCGCGCATTCGGGGAAGCGGGCGGCCTGGGTGTGAGCGCGATCACGCTGGGCAAGCTGATCGCCCAACGCGCGGCCTCCTACGACGCGCGGCACCCCTCGGTCGCGTTCGTCGAGTGCACGGCGCACCAGTCCCAGCAGTGCGCGGAGGACCTGAAGGAGAGCTTCGGCATCCAGGTGCAGCAATGGCTGCTGGACGACCTGCGCGCGCGGCCGCAGAGCCTGCCGGAGAGCATCAAGCATGTCGTCACGAGCATCTTCCACTACGACGAGGTGAGGGCGTTGGCGCAGCCCCTGGGCTGGCGCGTGCACCCGATCGCCTACGACCTGCATCCGGTGACCCGGCGCCAGCTGCGCGAAATTCCGCCGGGGCGCAAGCTCGGCTTCATCTGCCACGACGCGAATACCGAGGAGGTGGTGGGGGCGCAGATCCAGGAGCGCGTGCCGGAAGGCGTGCTGGTCGGCTGCGCGAACCTGGAAGCGCCGGAACACGCCCTGCAGCTGCTCAAGCGCGTGGACACGGTGATCCTGACGCCGCCGGCGTCGGCGTTCTGCGTCGAGCACTGCACGCCGAGCCACGAATTGCTCGAGCTGCACTTCGCGCTGAACGCGGCCTCGGTTGAAAAAGTGCAGCGCGTCGTGCTGTTCCAGCCCTGAACGGAGTGCCGGTCCGCACCACCTGTTCCTTGAACGCCGGAGCGCCCATGGCTCGCGCGCAACTTCCCGCCCGGCCGCGCAGGGAGGACGACGCCCCCGCGCTGCGCGCACGCCTGACACCCGGCCGGCCCCAGCCCGCGCTCACGCCACGCATCGCCGCGTGCCGCTGTTCCGAAGCGGTGCGCGCCGGCCTGTACCTGCTCAACGGGGACTGGGATCCGGCCCACCGGGTCGCCCAGAGCCTGCCCGGCCCGCTGGGAGCGCACTGGCACGCGCTGGTGCATCGCCACGAGCCCGATTTCGATAACTCGAAGTACTGGCTGGCGCGCGTGGGGCGGAGCCCGGTCTATCCGGTGCTGGCCAAGGCCGCCCGCGCCGCCGGGCACGAGGAGGTGCTGGCCGCAGGGCGCTGGGACGCGGCGCGCTTCACGGACGCCTATGCCGCACAGGAAGGCTGGACCCAAGCGCTGGACCGGCTCGAACAGGAGGCGCTGCTGGAACGCTGCCTGGGGCTGGAGGATGCAAATTGACGCGCAGGGCGCAAGCGTCTCTCCGCCCTTGCATCCGCGTGCGCCGCCGGTCTAGGCTGGCGCGGTTCGGCATCCGCGCGATACACCGGCCGCCGCGCTCCCGCTTGGTGGTCTGATCGTCCCGCTTGCCCGGAATGACATCCATGCAGCCGTTTCCCGCCCCGAAGCCGGCCCGCACCGGCGCCGCGCCCGCGGGCGGCGGCCCGACGCGGATCGTGCTCGTGCGTCCGCGCGGCTTCTGCGCGGGGGTGGATCGCGCGATCGCCATCGTCGAGCGGGCGCTGGAGAAATACGGCGCGCCCGTGTACGTCAAGCACGCCATCGTGCACAACCGCCATGTGGTCGAGCGCCTGCAAGGGCTGGGAGCGGTGTTCGTGGAGGAGTTGGACCAGGTGCCCGCCGGAGCCCGCGTGATCTTCTCCGCCCACGGCGTCTCGCCCGCCGCGCACGACCAGGCACGCCGCTTCGAGCTCAGCGTGCTGGATGCCACTTGCCCGCTGGTGACCAAGGTGCACCTGGAAGCGCGCCGCTTCGCGCGGGAAGGACGCACGATCTTTCTCGTCGGCCACGCCAATCACGTGGAGGTGATCGGCACCCGCGGCGAAGCTCCGCAGCACATCGTCGTGATCGGCACGGCCGCGGAGGCCGAAGGTGTGCAGGTGGCCGATCCGGAGCGGGTCGCGTACCTGACCCAGACCACGCTTTCCCTGGACGACACGCGCGCCATCGTCGAAGTGCTTAAGCGGCGCTTCCCGGCGCTGGCCGGCCCGAACAAGGACGACATCTGCTACGCGACGCAGAATCGGCAGAACGCGGTGCAGGTGCTGGTGCGGGAAGCGGACGTGATCCTGGTGGTGGGGTCGGCGAACAGCTCGAATTCGAACCGGCTGGTGGAAGTAGCCAGGGGACAGGGCGTGCCGGCCTACCTGGTGGAGAGCTACCGGGACCTGAAGCCGGAATGGCTGGCCGGGCGCGCGTGCGTGGGGGTGACAGCCGGCGCCTCCGCGCCGGAGGAGATCGTGCAGGAGCTCGTACGGCAAGTGGCCGCCAGCCATGGTGCGAGCGTGGAGGAGCGGGACGTTATTGCCGAGCGGGTGTCCTTTCCCTTACCGTCGTCCTTGACTCTGTAGCGGACTCTGTAGCGAATGGGGTGCGGCAGCGCCGCTCGGAACGAGTCATTGCGCTCGGGCGCTACGCCGCTGGTGGAGCCGTGCCACTGGTGGGGCCGTGCCACTGGTGGGGCCATTTCCAATGCTGCGGCGTTCCAGGAACAGGTGGTGCGGAACGGCGGGCGGTGCAGTCTGGCGGGCGATGCAGAGACCCGGTCCGGCTCCCGCCGAATATTCCGGAATACGAGGAAACCCTGCGCGGAAGACCGATGGACCTTCAGGATATAGGGCCCCACAAGGACGGCGCCATCACGGCCGGGATGTTCCTCAAGCCATTCGTCGGAGAGATCCCGTGGGAGTACCTTGACAGCTCGGGCACCGCATGAGGCGTGAAGGCCGACGGGCATATTCCTAACGAGCGCGCGCACGGCGTCGGCATTGCGATCCTCGTGGACCTGCCCCGCGGGGCGTGAGCGCGGGGCCGCCCGATCATCCGCGGCGCGTGGACCATTCATGGACAAGACCGTCCTAGTCGTTGACGACGACCGCCAGATGCTCGACCTGCTCCAGCTGATGCTGGGCCGGGCCGGGTACAAGGTGCTGCTCGCCGACGGGGCGGTGGCGGCACTGGAGTTGCTGGAAAGCGAGACGGTGGCCGCCGTGGTGCTCGATATCATGATGCCCGTGCGCTCCGGCATCGAGGTGCTGGAGCACATGCGCTGGAATCCCAAGCTGGCGAAGCTCCCCGTGATCGTACTCAGCGCGGCGCGGCTGTCCGCCGAGGAACTCGAATTCGTCAACGAATTCTCGGTCGGCTTCGTGGACAAGTCCCACATCAGCGACCTGCTCAGCCGCCTGAAGACGCTGTTTGCCGGCGCGGCCGGGTAACCGGGCGCCGCCACTGCCACGTGAATCCCCTCCTTTTCGCGGTCTGCCTGAAAGCGGTATGGCGAACGGACATGGCGCCGCGCCTGGCCGAGTCCGGCGGAGTGCTCCCGGACGGCGCGGAGCCCGTGCTCAATCCCGCCGACGGCGCCGCGCTGGCCATGGCCTTACAGCTACGCTCCGCCTTGCGGCCATGCTCCGCTCTGGGGCCAAGCTCCGCCCTGTGGGCAGGCTCCGCTCTGCAACCAAGCTCCGCCCTGCGGCCGAGCGCGGCCTCGCACACACAGGCGTCCGGGCAGGCGGATGCTCCAGCGCGCCTGCTGGCGCTGGCGGTGGGCCCGCAAGCCTGGGAGCCCGTGCTGCGGGCCGCGTTGGCCGCCGGGGCGGACGAGGTGTTGCGCATCTGGCCCGCGGGCTGGCCGGATGCTGCGGACGCAGCGGGACCGCGCATGCTCGACGGCTCGGGGACGGGCACGCGCCTGCACGCCGCGCTGGCCGCCGCAGCGCTGCGGACGCACATGGCGGCGGGGGCGCTGCTGGTGCTGACCGGAGAGTCGAGCGCGGACGACGGGCATGGGTGCTTCGGCGCCTTCCTTGCCCACGCGCTCGGGCTGGGGTTTGCCCATCGCGTGAAGCGGCTGGAGACCGCGCCGGCGGGCGCGTCCGCGGACTCAGCTGCGGGCTGGTCGGCCCTGGTCAAGCTGGAGCGGGGCTACACACAGGAGCTTACGCTGGAACGCTCGGCCGTCGTGACCGTCGCCGCGCCGGGGGATCCGCTTTCGGAAGCGTCCTGGCCGGCCTGGCTGGCCAGCCGCACCGCACCGATCCCCCTGCTCGAGCCCGCGCCGCCCGCGCCGGGCGAGCTTGCGCCTCCCACGGCCACCGCCCTGCGTCCGCCGCTGCCGCGCGTGAAGCGCTACCGCGTGCCTTCGTCGTCCTTGAGCGCCGAGGAGCGCATCCAGGTGCTCGTGGGCGGCCCGCCCCACCAGGGCGGCGGTGCGCATTCAGGCGCGAGCCTCCTGCCCGCCGGCGAGGGTGTGGAGCGGCAAGTCGAGGCCGTCGCGGCGCTGCTGAAAGAGCGCGGGATCGTGAAGGGATAGAGGCGGGAGGCGAGAGGCGGTGTCGTAGCCGGTACCGCAGCGCAGCCGGTACCGCAGCGCAGCCGGTGCCGCGGCGCAGCCGGTGCCGCGGCGAAGGACTGCCCGCGCAGCAGGCGCACCAGGGGCCAGTGGCGGCTTGGGTTCCTCTTCGCGAAGTGAAGTCAACCTATTGATATACTGTGCGTTTAATGGACGCCGGGAGTCGCCCGGCAGGCCGGATTCCGTCCGATCGGGCCGCATGCCCCGACCGGCCTCACGATTGACACGGATTAAGTCCGCGCATCCGCAAGTCCCTGCGCCGCGATAAACTAATAGACACTGCGGAGGAAATCGAACCAGCGGGCATGGTGCCGGCCGGATCCCAGTGACCCCAGGGAGGGCCGCACCCGCCATGAAGCTGACCATGCCCGTCACCATAGCGCTCCGCGCGCTGGTGCTGCATGCGACCCGCTCGCTGCTGACCACGCTGGGGATCGCGATCGGCGTGTCGGCCGTCATTGCGATGGTCGCCATCGGGGAAGGCGCCAAGGCCAAGCTGGGGGCGGCGTTCGACTCCCTCGGCGCCAACATGCTCATCGTGACCTCGGGCTCCAGCCACGGGGGCGGCGCTTTCGGGGGCGCGGGCTCCTTGCCCACGCTGACCTGGGACGACCTGCGCGCCATCCGCGAAGAGGTCCCGCCGGTGCGGCGGGCGTCGCCCCTGATGGTGGCGCCGCTCCAGCTCACCAGCGTGGATACCAATTGGGGCACCGCGGTGCAGGGCGTGAGCCCGGAATACTTCGACATCCGCAACTGGCCGGTGCGGCAGGGCAGCCTGTTCTCCCAGGAGGACGCAGAGAGCGGCGCCAAGGTCGTGGTGCTGGGGCAGACGGTCGTGGACAAGCTGTTCGGCCGCTCCGCGAACGTCGTCGGGGAGACGGTGCGGATCAAGAACGCGCCGTTCCTCATCGTGGGCGTGCTGGCCGCGAAAGGCCAGTCGGGCATGGGCCAGGACCAGGACGACTGCGCCTACGTGCCGACCAAGGCGTTCCTCACCAAGCTCCGGGGCACGAGCCTGCAGAACCTGATCCCGGGCGTGATCTTCGTCCAGGCCGTCAGCGCCGCCGCCGCGGTTCCGGCGGAACGGCAGATCACCGCGCTGCTGCGGGACCGGCACCATGTCGCCACTCCCGACGACGACGACTTCGCCGTGGTCAACCTGGAGCAGATCATGAAATCGGCCGAGGACAGCCTGAGCACCGTCACCACGCTGCTGGGCGCGGTGGCCGCGGTGTCCCTCCTGGTCGGGGGCATCGGCATCATGAACATCATGCTGGTGAGCGTCAGCGAGCGCACGCGGGAGATCGGGCTGCGGATGGCGATCGGGGCGAAGCCTTACGACATCCTGGAGCAATTCCTGGTCGAGGCCGTCACACTCTCGCTGGTCGGCGGGCTGATCGGCATCGCGCTGGGCGTCGGCGGCGCGATTGCGTTGGCCGCCGCGTTCGGCTGGAAGCTCGTCCTGCAGCCCGTCATCATCCTGGTGTCCATGGCCTTCAGCGCAGCCGTGGGGATCGGTTTCGGCCTGTATCCCGCACAGAAGGCGTCGCGGCTGGACCCGATCGTGGCGATGCGCAGCGAGTAGGCGGCGGGGGCCACGGCCGCGGCGAAGGAGCGCCTGCGGTAGCGCTCAGGTGCATATCGGGACGGTTCGGCGTCGCAATGGAGGTACCCGGGGCGCTACTTGACCGGCGGTTCAAGTGCGGGTCGCTGTGGCGGGGTCGGGATGGGCTGCCGGGAGGGGGCGAGTGTCGCGGAACAGCAACCCCTCCCCTGCCCCTCCCCGCAAACGTGGAGGGGAAAAACGGGACTTCGCCAGCGCCATGCCCGCGGCACGCGGCAATTGGGCGATGGGGGGAACGTGGGAAATGGGGGGAACCTCGGCGCTGCGGGAGGTACGCGGCGAACGGCACCTCACCCGCACGGCTCCGCCGTGCCGCCCTCTCCATGATGGAGAGGGCTTCCAACCGCTCAAGCTTCCTGAAGTTCCTCCTCTCCATCACGGAGAGGAGGTGCCCGAAGGGCGGAGGTGAGGTGCGGTGCTGCAATTTGGCCCCGCGCGGAGTACAACCCGGAACAAGGAACTCCGCGACCGTAGCTCCGCATCCTGCCGGGACGGCGATGACCCGCGCAGGCGCCGCCTGACCGAAACGCCGCTACTCTATCCCGCTTATCCGGTATCGGCCGTCGATCTTGAAAAAGTCGGCGTTCCGACCAGGAGCAGCCATGGCCGAACCCGCGAAGTGGTCTTACGAGGATGCAGCCGCGTCGATCGCCAAGACCTATGACGATTTGCGCGTTCCGCTGATCTTCCTCCCCTGGGCGCAGTTGCTCGTCGCTGCGGTCGGGCTGGCGAAGGGGGACCACGTTCTCGACATCGCTACCGGCCCTGGCACGGTGGCCCGCGTGGCGGCCGCCCGCGTCGGCGCCACAGGCCGCGTGGTCGGTGTGGATATTTCTCCCGCCATGCTGAGCGTGGCCCGCGCCAAGCCTCCGGCCCGCGGGGCCGCTCCCATCGAATATGTCGAGGCATCGGCGTCGCAACTGGGCGTGCCCTCCGGCAGCTTTCACGTGGCGCTGTGCCAGCAGGGACTTCAATTCTTTCCGGACCGGCCTGCCGCGCTGCGAGAGATGCGCCGCGCCTTGAGGCCCGATGGGCGCCTGGGCCTGGCCGTGTGGGTGTCCACGTTGGAGCGCAACGCGTGGGAGGTGCTGGGGGCCGCCTTTCGCCAGATCGGCCGCGCCGATTTGACGGAACTGACGTTGGTGCCGTACCGCACCCCGGATCGGGAAGAGTTGGCTCGGTTGTTGGCGGAAGCGGGGTTCCAGGAAGTTCGGGTTCGAGCGCACACGTTGCCTCTGGTCTTCGAAGGAGGCTGCGCACAGGTGATTGCCCTATCCAAGGGCACCCCGCTGGGGCCCCCCATCTCGGCCATGCCCGCAGCGGAGTTGCGGAGGCTTCACGATGCCTTGTCCGAGCAATCCCGTGACCTTATGCGCGACGGCAAGATTAACACGCAGATGACCGCCAACCTCGCCACGGCCACGGCATGAGGGGCCGATCGTCCGTCCGGGGTGCGCCGGATTGGTCGGCAATATTCGCCGACTGGACGATGCGGGCGGTTCGCGCCGAGTGGGCGATGTGGGGAACGTGGGCGAAGCGGGGCACCCCGGAGCAGCGGACGCAGCGCATCCTCGACCGTCGCGGCAGGTTTCTGGTTTTTGGAATCCCCCTGTTTACTTGAAAGTTGCGCCGCAATTAGAAACGTGCTTAATGACCGAAACCAAGCGATCCATCCGTTGCTGGCCGTCGATCTGGGAAATGCCGGACGGGACAAACATCAGGAGTCCGCGAAGATGACTGCTCTATCGTACGACAAGGCAGCTACGGAGCGACTGATATCTGTGTACGTGACCCCCGACGTAGTCGACCAGCGCGACCGATTCTTACAGTCCCTGAACCTTCGCTCCGGTGAGCGAGTGCTGGATGTCGGTTCAGGTCCGGGTTTCCTGGTCGCGGCGATGGCAGAGGCTGTAGGAACATCAGGCTCGGTATGCGGCATTGACGTCAGCGAGCCGCTGCTTGCCGTGGCGCGATCCCATTGCGCTCACCAATCGAAAGTCGAGTTCCGCCACGGGGACGCAACAAAGCTGCCGTTTCCGGACCGTGACTTTGACGTGGTCGTCTCGACACAAGTATTGGAATACGTGCGCGACGTCGATACCGCCCTTGCCGAAATGCATCGCGTGGCTCGTCCCGGAGGAAGGATCGCGATTGTGGATACCGACTGTGACTCGCTGGTATGGCATTCGCCCGACCAGGGGCGGATGCGCCGGATTCAGGCGGCGTGGGAGGAACATGCGACGGACACTTTCCTGCCCAGGACGCTGGCCAATAGACTGCGTCGCGCAGGGTTTCGCGTAGAGGGGCAGCAAGTGATCGTGCTTTTCAATGCGGAATACGATCCGAATACTTATAGCAATCGGGCCCTCGACCTGATCGTTCCGTTCGTATCCGGCCGTGGCGGGGTGACGCGCGACGATGCAGATGCGTGGGCAGGGACCTGCGGCAATTGGGGGAGCGCGGAGAGTATTTCTTCAGCTTGAATCGCTACTTGTTCTTGGCCAGGAAGTCCTAGCGGACGTTTTCCGGCTGAGAATTGTCGAGGGAAATCAAGCACCCGATTGAGTGGGGATGGGGAACCCGATGAGCGATCCAACCCAATTCATATTCGACAATTCTTCCGTTTCGAAGCAGTACGACGAATGGCTCGTCCCTCGGATGTTCTTGCCCTGGGCCAATCTGCTGTTGGATCAGGTGGGGTTGCAGCCGGGCGAAACGGTAGTAGATGTGGCAACCGGCCCCGGCACGGTCGCCCGCCTCGCGGCGCAACGGGTGGGCACCCAAGGCAGAGTCATTGCCACGGACATCTCGCCTCCGATGCTTGAGGTTGCCCGGGCCAAGGCGAGCCTCCCCGGTGCGGCCCCGATCGAATACGTGGAATCCGGCGCGGCACCGCTTGGGGTCGCCAATGCCGTGGCCGACGTCGTCGTATGTCAGCAGGGGCTACAGTTCTTTCCCGACAAGCAGGCAGCCCTGGGTGAAATGCGCAGGTCGATGCGCCGTGGCGGCCGCGTCGGCATCGCCGTATGGGCCGGAATCGGCTCTTGCACCATGTGGTCCGCCTATCATCACGCGCTTGCGGCGGCGGGCCTCACGGAACTTGCCGAGAAGATCTTGCTTCCATTTACCTGGCCCGGGAGAGAGTCATTGGAGCTCGCACTCGGTCAAGCAGGATTCATTGACGTGAAGGCGGAGACCCGAGCCCTTCCGATGGTTTTCGAAGGAGGAACGGACCAAGCTTTCGCTGCGCTTGGCGGCCAGCCCGTCGGTACGGCCATCGCGGTATTGCCTGAACACGATCGGGCGAGACTGCGGGCGGCACTGGCGCAGCGGCATGCAGCTATGCTCCGGGATGGCCAAGTTCACGGCCAGATGACCGCCTGGGTCGCCACGGCTCGGGCGTAAGCGAGAGCACATGCTCCACGCCCCCGCACGCCCCGCCTTGACCCCCGCCGCGCGCGGGCAGGATTCTGGGCGCCGTGAGAGGAGCGCAGGCATCTGTACGGAATGGAAGTGCGGGACGAGCGCAGTCCAGGAA
>JBGOTW010000073.1:0-15748 GCA_041476685.1 bacterium
CAGGACCTGCCGACGCTGGCGCGGGAAGCGGAACGGGTGGGCTACCCGCTGCTGCTGAAGGCCGTGGCGGGCGGCGGCGGGCGCGGGATCCGGCTCGCGGAGCGGCCGGGCGACCTGGGCGCGGCGCTGGAATCGGCCCGGCGCGAAGCCCTCAGCGCGTTCAAGGACGGGCGGGTGATGCTGGAGCGCTATCTGCCCGCGCCGCACCACATCGAGTTCCAGGTGCTCGCCGATAGCCACGGCACCGTGCTGCACCTGTTCGAGCGCGAGTGCTCGGTGCAGCGGCGGCACCAGAAGATCGTCGAGGAGACGCCCAGCCCCCTGCTCACGCCGGAACTGCGCCGGGCGATGGCCGAAGCGGCCGTGCAGGGTGCGCGGGCGATCGGCTACGTGGGCGCGGGAACGATGGAATTCCTCGTGGACGAACGCGGCCAATTCTATTTCCTCGAGATGAATACGCGGCTTCAGGTCGAGCACCCGATCACCGAGATGACGCTCGGCCTGGATCTGGTGCGGCTGCAGATCGAGGTGGCCGAGGGCCGCCCGCTCACGCTGCGGCAGGAGGAGCTCGTCCCGCGCGGGCACGCGCTGGAGTGCCGCCTGAACGCGGAGAATCCGGCCAAGCGCTTCCTGCCGTCAATCGGCCGGATCGCGCGGCTGTCGTTCCCGGAGGGGCCGGGCGTGCGCGTGGACACCGGCTTCGCCTCCGGATCGGCCGTCAGCCCGTACTACGACTCGCTGCTGGCGAAGCTGATCGTCTGGGCGCCGCACCGGGAGGAGGCGCTGCGCCGCATGCGGCGCGTGCTGGAGCGGACGGAAGTCGCGGGGCTGGCGACCAACCTGCCGCTGCTCAGCGCGATCTGCGCGCAGCCGGAATTCGCGGCCGGGCGCTACACCACACGCTTCATCGAGACCCACGAGGCGGCCCTGCTCGCCCCGCGGCAAGACGAGTCCCTGCTGCGGGAGCGGGTGCTGGCCCTGAGCGCGGTGGAGACGCTTTGCCACTTCGCCCGGTCGCCGGCGCGCGCGGCGGCTGACTGGGACGGGGACTCGCCCTGGGCTCCCAATGCTGCGCTGCGCGGCACGGCGGGCGTGGTGCCGACGCTGGCGCGAACGCTGGTGCTAGACCGGGTGGAACACGCGGTGACGATCCGCGTGCTGCCCCACGCGGGACCAGCGCACGTCGGGCCTGCCCACGGCTGGCTGCAAAGCGGCAGGCCTGCGCCCGGGGGCCCGGCCCGTGAGGGCGCCGGGGACCATGGACCCGCCGAGGCGCAGCGCGCCCCCTTCGCCATCGAAGTGGACTGGCGGGAGACCCGCCATGGCGCGACCGGCACTCCCCTGGGCGAGGGCCGGCTGCGCCTGGACGTGCAGGGCGTGCAGCTCGACGTGACGTGGTTCGCGCGGGGCGAGGAGCGCTGGCTGACCCTGCGAGGGGTGCACCTGCATGCCGAGTGCGTTGATCCCGCAAGTCACGCGCAGGTGAGCGCCGAGGAAGGGGCCGAACGGCTGCTGGCGCCGCTGCCGGGCAAGGTCATCAAGCTTGCGGTGCAGCCGGGCGAGCGGGTCGCCGCGGGAGACGTCCTCGTCCTGCTGGAGGCGATGAAGGTGGAGCACATGATCACTGCGCCCATTGCCGGGCGCGTGCATGGATTCCGCTTCAAGGAGGGCGACCAGGTGCAACGAGGGGACCTGCTGGTGGATCTGGAAGAGGAGTGAGGGCGAAAGGATTCCCCGCCGGCCCCACAGCCGGGACACGCGGGGTGCGGCGCACCCGTGCCGCTCCCCCCCTGCGCAGCGGACTTCCCCCGCAGCAGATAGGAAGGCGCAAGCCTGCCAGTGCGCGGGCATGTGCGTAAGTCTATTCGCGATGCAGCAGCAGCACCTCCACCGCCGCCTTGATCTGCTCGCCCACCGTGCTCAGCACCAGGCCGATGGCGGCGCTGAGGAAGGACAGGATCATGCAGCCGGTCGCCAGGATCGCCAAGGGCACATGGGTGATGAACTGGATGCGCAGGTACTCGACGATGACGACGGCGCCCGCAGCCATGCCCACAAGGAAGAAGACCAGGCTGATCGCGCCGAAGAACGTGAGCGGGCGGTAGGTACGCGTGATGTTGAGTATGCTCACGATGACGCGCAGGCCGTCGCTGAACGTGCGCAACTTCGATACCGAGCCCTCCGGCCGCTCCCGGTAAGGCAGGGGCACCTCGCGGATCACGAAGCCCCGGTCCAGCACCCGCAGTGTCAGCTCGGTCTCCACCTCGAATCCGGACGACAGCACCGGCACCGACTTGGCCACTTCCCGGGTGAAGGCCCGGTAGCCGGACATCATGTCCGTGATGCGCGTATTGAAGATGCGATTGACGATCCCCGTCATCAGGCGATTGCCGAACACGTGCAGGGAGCGGAAGGAACCCTGGGAGTAGGTGGACAGGCGCGAGCCCACGGCCATGTCGGCCTCCTCGGCGATGAGGGGGGCCAGCAGCTTCTCCGCGCCGGAGGCGGAGTAGGTGTCGTCGCCGTCCACCATTAGGTAGAACTCGGCGTCCACGCGCCGCAGCATGGATTGCACGACGAAGCCCTTGCCCGGCCGCTTCTCGCGGATCACGACCGCGCCCGCGCCCCGGGCGACCTCGATCGAGCGGTCCGTGGAGCCGTTGTCGAAGACGTAGATGTCGGCGTGCGGCAGCGCGGCGCGGAAGTCCCGCACGACTTTTGCGATCGTGATCTCCTCGTTCAGGCACGGGATGATCACGGCCACTGAGCCGTGACGCGTCGTCGAAGGATGGGGTTGCAAGGCTTGCAGCTCCGCTCAAAAGGCAGTCGGCTTAGGCGCCTCCCCGGGTCGGGGCGGACACGTGCGGCGCAAGGTCGGTCCTGGGCTCCTGTTCGGTGTCCCATTCCGTGTCCCACGGCAAGGCCCGGAGAATCAAGCGCTTGAGATGCTCGCTTGCACCGGGGTGAGCGGTTCGTTACTATTCAATCAGTTGCACATCTGCACGCCAGGGATTGCCGCTGCGACCGATGAGGTGGGCCGGCAAGATGCATGCGTTCGCGGCGGCCGGCCGGAAACGTGCCGTGCCGGCCAGATGGCATGAGGGTGGGCGGGATTCGGCATGATTATCAAAGCGATTCGCGAGCTGCCGCAGCGCATGATGGCCCAGCTTCGGGCCCGCCTCCACCGCGAATCGGCGCGCGAGCGCGAGTCGGCCAAGGGCACCGGGCTGCTGCGGCTGCACGAGTACCAGCACAAGGTGCTGATCGACATCTTCCGCACCAGCATCGCCGGTTTCTTCGCCTTCGCCCTGATCCTCCTCAGCTTCACCCTGCACACCCTGGTGGACCCGCACGCACCGCGCTGGATCGCCTACCTGATGGGCGCGCTGGGCGTCCTGCTGGCCGCGGGACTGATCCGCACCGTCAAGGAATTCAGGATCTACCGCTCGAACTACGACGAGATCACGCTCCAGCTCAAGGCCAAGCTCCTGCAGCAGGCTTCGCGCCAGGGCCCATCCGCCGGCACGGGGGTCAAGGCCCGCAGCGGCGAACCGCGCCTCCTGGCGACGCTCAAGCCGCGGGAATACAAGGGCTGGGACGCGAAGACCTGCCGCGGCTGCGGGCGGGCGGTCGAGCTGATGGCGACAGTCTGCCCATCCTGCGGGCAGGACCAGGACGATCTGCTCGCCAACTGAAATCCCGCTGCGGATCCCGCACGGCTGGTCCCGCGCAACTGCCGCACACCGCACGTCCCTCCGCCTGATGGGCATGGGCTCAGCCCTCGACGCCTACGACTTCGCCCTGCCGACCGAGCAGATCGCCCAGACGCCGCTGCAGGTGCGGGACGCCTCGCGCTTGATGGTGCTGCGGCGGGGTCAGCCCGGCTGGCGGCACGGCCGGTTCTCCGCTCTGCCTGAGTTGCTCCCGCCCCGCAGCGTCCTGGTGTTCAACAACACGCGGGTCATTCCGGCGCGCCTGACAGGCGAGCGTCCGGGCGGCCGCCCGCTGGAGGCGCTGCTCGTGGAGGAGCAGGAGCCCGGGCGCTGGCAGGCCATGGTGCGGCCGGCGCGGCGCCTCAGGCCCGGCGATATCGTCCGCTTCGCCGCGGGGACTCTGACGGCCCGCTGCGTGCAGCGCACTCCGGAAGGCTATTGGCTGCTCGAATTCGAGCACCCCGAAACCTTCCGGGAGCGCCTGGAGCGCGCGGGCCTGACGCCGCTGCCGCCCTACCTGCGCCGCTCGGCGCGCTCCGCCGAGCAGGAGCGGCGCGACCGCGAGGACTACCAGACGGTGTACGCCTCGCGGCCCGGCGCGGTGGCGGCGCCGACGGCCGGGCTGCACTTCACCCCGGAACTGCTCGGCCGCCTGGACGCGGCGGGCTTCACCCGGTTGGAGGTGACGCTGCACGTCGGGCCGGGTACCTTCGCGCGCGTCCAGGTGGACGATCCGGCCCAGCACCATATGCACGCCGAGCGCTTCGAGATCGCCGCTCCCGTGGCCGAGCGGCTCCTGCGGGCGAAGGAAGCGGGCGAGCCGATCGTGGCAGTGGGCACCACCGCGGTGCGCAGCCTGGAAACCTGGGCCCTGCGGGGGTATCCGCGGGGCTGCGTAGGGACGACGGACCTGTTCATCCACCCGCCATTCGCCTTCCAGGCGACGGATGGCCTGCTCACCAATTTTCACCTGCCGCGGAGCACCCTGCTGATGCTGGTGGCGGCCTTTCACGGCCGCGAGCGCGTGCTCGAGGCGTACGGGGCGGCGGTGGCGTACGGCTATCGGTTTTTCAGCTTCGGCGATGCTATGTTGATCCTGCCGGCGGGGTTCCCGTAACGGGGTATCCGCCCAGCGGGTTTCCTCCGGCGGAGGGAGCAGCCGATCCGCGGCGCAGGACTCCGCCGGAGATCAACTGGCCGACAACACTGGGAGGAACCCGCCCCATGGAGCGCGTGGTGGTGACCGGCCTGGGCGTGGTGTCCTGCCTGGGCTGCGACGTGCCCGGATTTTGGCAGGGCCTGGTCGCGGGAAAGTCCGGCATTGACCGGATCCGATCCTTCGACGCAGCCAAGCTCTCCTCCCGGATCGCTGGAGAAGTGCGCGACTTCACGTTCGATCCCCGGCTCGGCAAGCGCATGGACCGCTTCTCCCAGTTCGCCTTCGCCGCGGCGCAGCAGGCGCTCGCCCAGGCAGGCCTCGTTCCGGAGGGCGGTGGCGCCAGCCAGATCGCCCCGGAGCGCATCGGCGTGTGCATCGGAACGGGAATCGGCGGCGAGCCGTTCCTGGAGCTCCAGCACGAGAAGTTCGTCGAGCGCGGGCCGGGCAAGTTCCATCCCCTCACGGTGCCCATCGTCATCGCCAATATGGCGTCGGCCAACATCGCCATCCACTCCAAGCTGCTGGGCCCGAACCTGTGCGTTTCGACCGCCTGCGCGACGGGCAATCACAGCATCGGCCTGGCCCTGGACCTGATCCGGCACGGCCGCGCCGACGCCATGCTCGCGGGCGGAACCGAGTCCACGATGACGGCCTTCTCCGTGGACGGCTACGCGCAGCTGCGCGCCCTGTCCACCCGCAACGACGATCCCCAGACGGCCAGCCGCCCGTTCAGCAAGAGCCGGGACGGCTTCGTGATCGCCGAAGGCGCGGGCGTGCTGCTGCTGGAAAGCCTGTCCCATGCAAAGCGCCGCGGGGCAGAGATCCTGGCCGAGGTGGCGGGCTTCGGCATGACCGCCGATGGATACCATCTTACCGCCCCCCATCCCGAGAGCGCCGGGGCCATCCGCGCCATCCGCCTTGCACTCGAGGATGCCGGACTCAATCTGGGGGACGTGGACTACATCAACGCCCATGGCACCTCGACGCCGCTGAATGACCTGCTGGAAACCCGCGCGGTCAAGCAGGTGTTCGGCGACCACGCCCGGCGCCTGGCGATCAGTTCCATCAAGTCGATGGTCGGGCACTGCCTGGGCGGGTCCGCCGGGCTGGAAGCGGTGGCGAGCGTGTTGTCGCTGCGGCATGGCATCCTGCCCCCGACGATCAACCTCACCGAGCCCGACCCCGAGCTGGATCTGGACTACGTTCCGCTGCACGCACGGGAGCGGCCGCTGCGGGCGGTGCTGTCCAATTCCTTCGCCTTTGGCGGGCACAATGCCGTCGTGGCATTCAAGCGCGTGGACTAGCCGGCGCCGGATTCCGCATTCGGCCCGTCTCGCGCGCGGCCGCTTCCGGGCCTCGGGTTCCGGGGCGCCGCTCCCGGGGCAGCGCTCCCGTGCGCATGGCTCGCCGTACCCACGTGTGGCAGGCGTTTGACGGGCTTCCGACCCGTCTCTATACTTTGATCGTGATGGCGGAAGGGAATCGCTCCGCGGCTGGACGAAGCGGAGGTTGGGCGGTCACGCGGAAGGGCGGCTGACCGGGAATCTTGCGTTTGCCTCGAGGTGCGGTGAATACGCGCAACAAGAATTTCCTGATCGGGCTGGTCGTGTTCGTGGTGGCGATTGTCATCCTGAACATCGTCACCTCGACCCGGCCCGGGCCGAAGGAGATCATCTACAGCGATTTCCTGCATCGGGTGCAGGCCAACCAAATCGCCAACGTCGTCATTTCCGGCCAGCGCATTGACGGAGAGCTGACCGACGGCGGCTCCATCACCACCCAGGCACCGAAGGACATGGGGCTGATCCCGGCCCTGCAGCGGGCCAACGTGCGGATCACTGTGCGCCCGGATGCCGGCTCGCCCTGGTACATGAGCCTGCTGCTGCACTGGGGCCCGTTCATCCTGATCATCGGCGTGTGGATCTACCTGATGCGGCGCATGCAAGGGGGAGGCAATCGCCTGTTCTCCTTGGGCAAGAGCCGCGCCCGGCGTATGGCCGAGAAGGCGAAGCGCACGACGTTCGCCGACGTGGCGGGAGTCGAGGAGGCGAAGGAGGACCTGGTCGAGATCATCGAGTTCCTCAAGGATCCGGCGAAATTCCGCAAGTTGGGGGGGAAGATCCCCAAGGGCGTATTGATGGTCGGCCCACCGGGTACGGGGAAGACGCTGCTGGCCAGGGCGGTGGCGGGGGAGGCCGACGTGCCCTTCTACAGCATCAGCGGCTCGGACTTCGTCGAGATGTTCGTGGGCGTGGGCGCCAGCCGCGTGCGCGACCTGTTCGAGGAGGGGCGCAAGAACGCCCCGTGCATCCTGTTCATCGACGAGATTGACGCGGTCGGCCGCCACCGCGGCGCGGGTCTGGGCAGCGGCCACGACGAGCGGGAGCAGACGCTCAACCAGCTGCTCGTGGAGATGGACGGCTTCGAGACGGGCGAGGGCGTCATCGTCATCGCCGCGACGAACCGGGTGGACGTCCTCGACCCGGCCCTGCTCCGTCCCGGGCGCTTCGACCGCACCGTCACCGTGCCCCTGCCCGATGTGCGGGGGCGGGAGCGGATCCTGGGGATCCACGCCGCGAAGGTGAAGACGGCGCCCGAGGTCAAGCTGGCCATCATCGCCAAGGGCACGCCGGGCTTTTCCGGCGCGGACTTGCGCAACCTGATCAACGAGGCGGCCCTGTACGCCGCGCGCAACAACAAGCCCCACGTCGACCAGGTCGACCTGGAGTGGGCGCGCGACAAGGTGATGATGGGCCCGGAGCGGCGCAGCCTCGCGATGACCGAGGAAGAGAAGCGGAATACCGCGTATCACGAGGCGGGTCACGCGCTGGTCGGCTGCCTCTTGCCCAAGGCCGATCCGGTGCACAAGGTCACGATCGTGCCGCGCGGGCCGACGCTGGGCCTGACCTCCTTCCTGCCGCAGGAGGAGCTGCACAACTACGACCGGGACTACATGGTCGCCCGGATCATGGTGGCGATGGGCGGACGCGCGGCGGAGGAAGTGATCTTCGGCGACATCACTACCGGCGCGGGCAACGACATCCTCCAGGCGACCGGCATCGCGCGCAACATGGTGATGCTGTGGGGCATGAGCGACGCCGTGGGCCCGATCAACCTCAGTCCCGGAGACGAGCAGTACTTCCTCGGCCGGGACATCGGCGTCGATCGACCTTACGGCGAAGACACCGCGGAGCAGGTGGACCGCGAAGTGCACCGCATCCTCTTTTCCTGCTACGAGAAGACGAGGGCCCTGCTGCAGCAGCATGCGGACAAGCTGCACCAGCTCGCCAAGCGCCTCATCGACATCGAGACGGTCGAGGCGGACGAGATTCGCGCCATGCTCGCCCCGGCCGGCGCCTGATCCCCCGTTTCATGCCGGCCGGCGGCGGAGTCGCGGCACCCCTGCAGGGGTGAATCCGTCCGGCGTTCCACCCACCCACCCGCGCCGCCACGCAGGCTTCAGGTGCGCCCGCATGTACTACGCCGTGTTCCGCTGGTTCCCCAAGAGCCTGCTCACGCGCTGCGCCGGTTGGCTGGCGGACGTGCGTTGGCCGGGATTTCTGCTGCGGGCGTTCATCCGCCGCTACGTGCGGGCGTTCGGGATCGACATGACCCCATTCGCGGCGCCGCCCGAGGGGTGGCCCACGTTCAACGCCTTCTTCACCCGCGCCCTGCGCGGCGACACCCGGCCCGTGGCGCCGGGAACGGACGCGTTGCTCAGTCCGGTGGACGGCAGCGTCGTCGCGGCCGGCCCGATCCAGGCCGGGCGCCTGCTCCAGGCCAAGGGGCGCGATTACAGCCTGGCCGGCCTGCTGGGCGGCGACCCCGCCTGGGCGGCCTATGACGGCGGCTCCTTCGTCACGCTGTATCTGCACCCGCGCGACTACCACCGCATCCACGCGCCGTGCGCGGGCGAGGTCGTGCGGTTCCGCTACGTGCCGGGAGAATTGTGGACCGTGGGTCCCCGCGGCGTGCTCCAGGTGCCGGGGCTGTTCGCGCGCAACGAACGCTGGATCACCTTCCTGCGCACGGCCTTCGGCGAGGTCGCCGTCGTCAAGGTGGGCGCGACGATTGTCGGGCGCATCCGCGTGGTTTACCATCCGGCCATCAGTCGCCGCCGGGGCGCTACCATGCTGGCGGAAAGCCTGTCCCGGCCGCACGTTCTGGCGGCGGGGGCCGAGCTGGGCCGGTTCGAGCTGGGCAGCACGGTGATCCTGCTCACCCGCCCCGGCGAGGCGGAGTTGGACCCGCTCGAACCCGGGCGCACCGTGCGGATGGGCGCGCGGATCGGACGCACGGTCTCCGGCGCGTAAAGACGGCGGGCGAATCTTCGGCGCGTGAATCTCCCGGGCTTGCAGCCGGCGGCCGAAGCTCCGGCGGGTGGGGGTCCGGCGGTTAGAGATTACGGCCCCGGCAGGCACGAACGTGGAGTGCAGGCAGCCGCGGGAGACGCCGCGGACCAGGAAAGGACCCGACGTGGAAGACAGGCAGGCCAAGCCGAATATCAAGGACCTGACGCTGGAGCGCCTGACCGACTGGCTGAAGGGCCAGGGCGAGCCGGCCTTCCGCGCGCGCCAGGTCTTCCAGTGGCTCTACCAGCGGCGGGCGCGCAGCTTCGAGGACATGACCGACGTGTCCAAGGCGCTGCGCGGGCTGCTCGCGGAGCACTTCACGCTCGGCTCCTTCGAGTGCGACGCCGTCGTCAGCGCCGAGGACGCCACGCGCAAGTTCGCCTTCCGGCTCGCCGACGGCAAGCGCATCGAGTCGGTGCTGATGCCGAACGCGACCCACTACACGCTCTGCGTGTCCACCCAGGTGGGCTGCGCGATGGGCTGCGACTTCTGCATGACGGCGCGGATGGGGCTGGAGCGCAACCTGAGCGCCGGCGAGATCGTGGAGCAGGTGGTCGCGTGCGCCCGCGCGATCGAGGACGACAAGATCCTGCGCAACATCGTCTTCATGGGCATGGGCGAGCCGTTCCACAACTACGACAACCTGACGGACGCCCTCGACATCCTCGGCGAGGACTTCGGCTTCGGCTTCTCCTGGCGCCGCATGACGGTGAGCACGTCGGGGCTGGTGCCGGCCATCCGCCGCTTCGCCCGGGACAAGGTGCGCGCCAATCTCGCCGTGTCCTTGAACGGGGCCCGCGACGAGGTGCGCACGCGGCTCATGCCGGTCAACAAGCGCTGGAACATCGCGGCGCTGCTCGACGCCTGCCGCGAGTTTCCCGCGGACAACCGCTACCGGCTGACCTTCGAGTACGTGCTGATCGCGGGCGTGACGGACGACCTGGCGGATGCGCGCCGCCTGGTGAAGCTCCTGCACGGCATGAAGTGCAAGGTGAACCTGATTCCGTACAACGCCGGGCCCGGCCATCCCTATCAGTCCCCTGCCCCGGCCCACGTGCGGGCGTTCCAGGAGGAGCTGCTCAACCGGGGCATCCTGGCCACCGTGCGCATCTCCAAGGGGCAGGACATCGCCGCGGCCTGCGGCCAGCTCATCACCGCGCTGACGCCCGCGGCGACCCGGCGCGCCAGACGCGCGGCGGGCTGACGCCGCCAGGCCCAAGGTGCTGCGAGGATCCATGAGCGAAGCGAAGCTGACGGGCGGTTGTCTGTGCGGCGCGGTGCGCTACGAGACCACGGGCGGCCCCGGCTGGGCCGGACACTGCCACTGCACGCTCTGCCGCCGCTCCAGCGGCGCGGCCTACATGAGCTGGGTGGTCGTGCCCAGCGCGACCTTCGCAGTCACCCGGGGCCAACTCACCCTGTACGCCTCCAGCGAGCGGGCGCGGCGCGGGCACTGCGCGCTCTGCGGCACGCAGCTGGTGTTCCTGTCCAACCGGCGGCCGGAAAGCACCGGCATCACCATCGCCAGCCTCGACCATCCTGGCGCGGTGCAGCCCAAGGAGCACATCTTCTGGGACGACCGGGTGCCGAGCCTGAGCGAGACGGAGGACCTGCCGAAGCGCTCCCAGCGCACGTGAGACCCGTTGCTCCGGCGCGCCCGCGCCCGCCTGCCTGCGCTGGTCCGTCCGCGCCCCCCTTCCCACGCCGGCTTGGCCGCCTCCAGCCGCCCCCAGCCGCCCGCGCCGGCTTGGCCGCGCCGGCTCATCCGCGGCTCGTCCCCGCAGCGGCTCAGGCCGGGGCAGCCGGCGCGGGCGGAACCGCATTGCGCATGCCCAGCCGGAAGATCAGCGCCGACGACACCAGCAGCGCGGCGATGGCCCCGAAGGCGAGCCGATAGTCCGCTCCGCCCGACAGCGCAATGGCCGCCCCCGCCAGGATCGGACCCGCCGCGTGTCCCACGTCGAACAAGGTGCCGAACGCCCCCATCGCCGCGCCCAGGTGATGGGCCTCGCACAGGTCGGCCACGAGGGCCGCGCCCGACGAATTGACGATGGCCTCGCCCAGGCCGAACAGCGCGCACAGCCCCAGCAGCAGCGGATAGCTCGCCACCCAGGGAATCAGGGCGAACGGCACCGCGCAGAGGAACATGCCCGCGAACAGCAGCGCGCGGCGGTCCTTCCTGTCGGATAGCCGCCCCAGCAGCGGCTTGGAGAGCAGGGCCAGCACCGTCTGCACGGCCCACATCATGCCCGCCTGGAAGGGCGTGAAGCCCAGGCCCTGCACCGCGTACACCGGCAGGAACGCCTCCAGCGCCCCCACCGCCAGGTTCTGCATCCCCTCGAGGTTGCTGGTCAGGAGCACGCTGCGGTTGAAGAGGATCTGCCGCACGCCGCTGTTGAAGGCGCGCCAGGCTTCCGCCAGCCGCCGGCGCCCCTGCTCCGCCGGGGCGCCCGCCCCGGGACGCAGCACCAGCAGCCCCAGCAGCAGCGACGCCATGCCCAGGGCCGACACGACCCCGTAGATGACGTGAAAGTCCCCCAGCGCCGGCGCGCCCCCCGCCGCCAGCCAGGTCAGCAGCAAGCCGCCCAGAGGCGCGCCCAGCAGGTTGCCCACGAGCGTGAGCGAGGAGAACCAGGCCAGCGTTTCGGCCCGCCGCTCCCCGGCCGTCTCGATCACGACGGCCATCGCCACCGGGCCATAGATGGCCGTGGCGAACCCGTGCAGGAACCGCACGGGGAGGAGCCAGGCGTACGAGGCGACGCCCAGGTAGGCGAAGGGGACGAAGGCGAAGCAGGCCAGCCCGGCCAGCAGCATGCGCCGCCGGCCCAGCGTGTCGGACAGGACGCCGGCCGGCAACTTGAACAGCACGCCCGTGATCGTGGAGATGCCGACGGCAAGTCCGATCGCTTCCGGCCCGGCGCCCAGGGAGGCGGCAAACAGCGCCAGCACCGGCGTGCGCGCCAGGGCGTACGAGCAGCGCGCCAGGAATCCGACCGCGCAGAGACCGATCAGCCGCAGGTCCATTCGATCCTCGTGCAATGCACGGTCCCCAGCGTGCACGGTCCCAAGCATGAACGGGCCCGGGCGGGACGCCCGCCGCGACGGCAGCTCCTGCAGCAGGCACGCGAACGCCCGCGCTCGGCACTCGGAGCACGGCACTCGGAGCACGGCACTCGGAGCACGGCACTCGGAGCACGGCACCCGTAGCATGGCGTCCGGCGCCCGCAGCGCGGCAGCCGGAGCGCGGCGGCCTCAGGCGAGGGTGGGCCGGCGTTCGTGGTAGGGGGTGGCCGACTCGAACGCGTGCGCCGCTTGCAGCAGGCGCTCCTCGGCAAAGTGGGGCGCCATCAGCTGCAGCCCGAGCGGCAGCCCGGCGCGGGTGAAGCCGCCGGGCACGGAAAGCGCGGGCAGTCCCGCCAGGTTGGCCGGCAGCGTATAGGCATCCACCAGGTACATCTGCAGCGGATCGGCGAGCCGCTCCCCGAGCTTGAACGCGGGCACGGGCGAAGTCGGGCTGGCGATCAGGTCCACCTTGCCGAACGCCTGCTCGAAGTCCCGGCGCAGCATGCGCCGGATCTTCATGGCGCGCACGTAGTAGGCGTCGTAGTAGCCCGAGCTGAGCGCAAAGGTGCCCAGGATGATGCGGCGCTTCACCTCCGGGCCGAAGCCCTGCTCGCGCGTGTGCGTGTATTGCTCGAGCAGGCCGCCGTCCTGCACGCGCAGGCCGTAGCGCACCCCGTCGTAGCGGCCCAGGTTCGAACTCGCCTCGCAAGGCGCGAGGATGTAGTACACGGCGATCGCGTAGCTGAGCGACGGGAGGGAGATCTCGACCGTCTCCGCGCCCAGGCCCTCAAGCGTCTTGAGGTTAGCGGCGAACGCCGCGGAAACCTCGGGCTCCGGCTGGCCCTGCTCCTGGAACTCCTTGACCAGGCCGATCCGGGTTCCCTTCAGGTCCCCGTGCAGCGCCTGGGTGAAGTCCGGCACGGGGACGTCGGCGGAAGTGCTGTCGCGCGGATCGCGGCCCGCCATCAGGTTGAGCAGGATCGCCGCATCCCGCACGTCGCGGGTCATGGGCCCGCCCTGGTCCAGTGAGCTGGCGAAGGCGATCATGCCGTAGCGGCTGACCCGGCCGTAGGTGGGCTTGAGCCCGACGACGGAGGTGAACGCCGCCGGCTGGCGGATCGAACCGCCCGTATCGGTGCCCAGGGCGGCGATGCACTCCCCCGCCGCGACCGCCGCGCCGGAACCCCCGGACGTCCCGCCCGGCACCCGCGTCAGGTCCCAGGGATTGTGCGTGGGGCCGAAGGCCGAGTTCTCCGTGGACGAGCCCATCGCGAACTCGTCCATGTTCGCCTTGCCGACGAGATTCAGCCCGGCCGCCTTCAGGCGCGTCACGACGGTCGCGTCGTAGGGCGGCACGAAGCCCGCGAGGATCTTCGATCCACAGGTGGTCTGGACGCCCTGCGTCGCGAAGATGTCCTTGACGGCGAGCGGCATGCCGTCGATGGGCGAGAGCGGCCGGCCCTTGGCGATGCGCTCGTCCGCCGCCCGGGCGCGCTCCAGGACGCCCGCGGTGGTGAGGGAGATGTACGCTTTCACCTTCGGCTCCACCGCCTCGATCCGCTTGAGGACCGACTCGGCGATCTCCGCGGTGCGGATCTCCTTCGCCATGCGCCGGCGATGCAGCTCGTGCAACGGCCGGTCGTACAGTTCCATGCTCACCCGTCAGTCTCCATTCGCGGGGCCGGCGCTCCTTGGGGCCGGCGCCCCGGCCTCAGGCCGGGCTGTTGCGCAGGTCTTCCACCAGCATGTCCTCGTTGAGCACCAGGATCGTCCGGAACCGGTGCCAGATGGCCTGCCGCACCACCTCCTTGGGCCAGGCCGGGGGGATCAACGGCTTCTTCCGCCCCGCGGGGGACAAGATCCGCGGCGCTTTCGTCCCCAGGTCAACGCGCCTGGGGGCTTCCGGCAGGTACAGGGCGAGCGTCGTCCCGCCACCCTTGCGCAGGTACAGCGTGCCCCGCGTGGATACGGACACCAGGCCCCCGTCCAGCCAGCCGACGACGTTGAGCAGGCGTCCCTGGTCGCCGCCTTTCGGATCGCGGTAGCGCCAGACGAGGGGCGAGCGCGGCGTGGGGCTCAAGTCCAGCCGGGTGCTGCGCCGCTCCCCGTCGAAGCGATCGGGATTCAGCCCGACCCAAACACCGCCCACGCGATGCAATACGAGCCGGGCCGTGGAGATTCCGGAAGCGATGGCGCAACTCCTGCCGCGTGAATTCGGTCCCGCCCGATCCTGGCCGCGATCCTAGCTGCGATGCCCCGCCCGGCCCGGGGACGTCCGGTCCGGCCTGGCGCGGCGCCTGGCCGGGTGCCGGGACGGGTCCCTGCACGGGTACGTGCGCGGGCCACTACTCGGGTACCTGGACTGCGGCCTTTGCCGCGGCGATCTCCCGCCGCAGCGCCCAGGCGAAGCGCCAGCGGTGGTACAGGCGCGTGCCTTTCACCGCCGTGCGGCGCAGCTCCAGCGGCGGAGCGCCGCGGTTGCTCCCCGCCTGTGTGGTCACGCCGAACCGGTAGCCCGCGCGCGCCGCTTCCTCCGCGACCTGGGGCGTGTAGGAGCCGAAGGGATAGGCGATGCTCAGCGGGACGCTTCCGGCGATGCGGGCCAGGCCCTCCCGCGACTGCGCCAGCTGCCGCCGCAGCTCCGGCAGGGCCAGCCGGTCCGCGTGGACGTGGTCCCACAGGTGGGAGCCGAACTCGATCCCGCCCCGGGTCATCTCGCGCACCTGGACTTCGGTCAGCACGTCGGCCGGAGTCCGGTCGCTGCTCTCGGGCCAGACGACCCCGCTCTTGCCGATATCGCCCACCACCGGATACACGACCGCGGGAATGCCCCGCCCGCGCAGCACGGGCCATGCCTGCTCGTACACGTCCCGGTACCCGTCGTCAAAGGTCAGCATCACCCAAGGGCCGGACCCGGCGGCCTGCGCGTCCGGCAGCGCGGCAAAGGAGCAGAAGCGCGCGCCCGCGTCCCGCAGCCGGTCCAGCTGCCAGGCGAACTGCCGCGGCGTGACATAGAGCCCGCGCAGCGGCACACTGCGCGGCGGTGAGCGGCGCAGCGATGAACGGCGCGGCGGCTCGGCCACGTGATGGTACATGAGGATGATCAGGTCGGGCGGCAGCAAGGGGGCGGCTCCGGATCGCCGGTGGCGTCGCGCAAGGGTAGGGCCGGGGACGCCGGCTCAGCTTTTCAGCAGCACGGGCTCCAGCAGCACATGCTCCAGCTCCGAGGCGGAGCGGTCCAGCGTGAAATTGCTCAACGCCCTGAGCCGTCCCGCCTTGCCCAGGTCCCGCACCCGCGCCGGCGCGGTCAGCAAGGCGGCCAGGGCGGCGGAGAGCGCCTCCACGTCGCCCTCGGGCGCGAGCAGCCCGGTCATCCCGTCCACCACGATCTCGCGGGCGGCCGGGAAGTCGAAGGAGACGGTGGCCAGTTCCATCAGCATCGCCTCCACGAGCACGAAGCC